>RECO01000307.1 GCA_007694015.1 Geminicoccaceae bacterium | reverse complement strand
GCCAAAAGCCCCCTGAACCTTTTCCTTCCCTCTTCCCAACCCCCGTTCTTGCCCACGCCGCCCTCTTCGCCCTACCCTTTCCGCCTTCGAATGGGAGGGCGAACGATGCGTTATCGGGCTTTGGGGCGGAGCGGGTTGGAGGTGTCGATGCTGTGTCTCGGCACGATGACCTTCGGGGCGACGACCAATGGGGCCGACGCGCAGTCGATCATGGCCCATGCCCGTGATCACGGCGTGAACTTCATGGATACCGCCGACGCCTATCAAAAGGGCGGTGCGGAGGAGATCATCGCCGACGAGCTGATCGCGCACCGCTCGCATTGGATCCTCGCGACCAAGGTCTGCAACCCGATGAGCGAGGACCGCAACCAGCGCGGGCTCTCCAAGCGCTGGGTGGTGCAGGGCTTGGAGGCGAGCTTGAAGCGGCTCAAGACCGACTGCGTCGACATCCTCTACTTGCACAAGGAAGACCACCGCACGCCCTTGGAGGAGACGGTGGCAGCGCTGGCGCTTTTGATCCGCCAGGGCAAGATCCGCTATATCGGCGTCTCGAACTTCCGGGCGTGGCGGATCGCCGAATTGGTCCGCCTGTGCGATGCCGCCGGGATCGACCGTCCGGTCGTCTGCCAGCCCTACTACAACGCCCTGAACCGCCAGCCCGAAGTCGAGGTGCTGCCGGCTTGCGCCCATTACGGGCTCGGCGTCGTCCCCTACAGCCCGCTGGCCCGCGGCGTGTTGACGGCCAAATACGTGCCCGATGCCGAGCCCGATGCCGAGACCCGTGCCGGGCGCAAGGACGGCCGCATGCTGGAAACGGAATGGCGCCGCGAAAGCCTCGCCATCGCCCAGCGCCTGGCCGACTACTGCCGCGACCGCGGGACGACGCCGATCGCCTTTGCCTTGCAATGGCTGTGGGCCAACTCGCTGGTGAGCACGTTGATCGGCGGTCCCCGGACCCTGGAACAGTGGGAGACCTATCTGCAGGCCTTGGACGCCCCGTTCGGCGCCGAGGACGAGGCGCTGTTGAACGGCCTGGTACCGCCGGGCCATCCGAGCACCCCGGGCTACAACGACCCGCGCTACCCGATCGAGGGCCGCAAGGTTCTGTGGTGAGGCTGGGACGTCACCTGCGATCGACCCGGACCATGCGGCCCGTGGCCCGCGCCACCACCGCGCCGTCGACGATGCCCTGATAGGTCAGTTGCATCCCCTCGTCCGTGAGGATCCGGCGATGATGCTGCAACTCGGCGAGCCCGGCTTCGGTGATGGCGAAGACGTAGACGTCGAGCGTGTCGCCCTCGACCAACGCCCAGGCGAGCGCATCGCCCGCCATCGGCTCCAGCCGCTCGCGGACGCGGAACGGGTCGTAGTCGGGCGTTTGCATGAAATAGCCGGCGCCGCGGACGGGCTCGAAGGTGGCGCTGCGCACGACGAGGCGCACACCCGGCACGTCGCGCCGTCCGCCCTCGCGCACCACGGTCTGCCAATCGAGGCGAAAACCGCGCTCGCCGTGGCGCTCGATGACGGTGATGACGTCGCGCTCCTGGACCGTGCCGGTGGCGAGGTCGACCAACTCGGCGGCACCGACGAAGGTGCCGAACATGTGTTCGACCGCCCGCGCGGGCGTGCCGAGCGCCACGAGCCCCAAGATTGCGGCGACGACGAGCCAGGCTTTCATGGCGTGCTCCGTTGCAAGAGGAGCGACGGCCCGGCCACGGCGTCCATTTCGCCGTAGCGCCAAAGTTCGAGCCGCAGCCCGTCGTCATCGGCGGGCACCAAGCGGGCCCGTCTGAGGTCGGGGTGGCCCTGGCGATCGACTTGCAGCGCGTTGACGACCAGCGCGTCGTCGGCGAGCGTCGCCCAAACCAATCGTTGACCGTCGAAGGGCAGCCGCTCCGGTTGCCGGCTCATCAGCCGATCGAACCAGCCGAGCGGTGCGGCCGGTTCCTCGAACGAACGCCCATGGCGGCGCGGCATCAGCGACACCCGCAAGGGCGCGTCCCAAGCTGCGATCGCCAACTCGATGCGCAGGCCGGCCTCCGCCGTCCGGCCGACGAAGACCGTCGTGCCGCCGTCGGGGCTCACGAACCGGCCCTCGGGCATCGCCTGGATGGGGCCGGCCCAAAGCCACGCGGCCAACACGACGGTAAGCGCGCTCAGGCCCTTGGTCGCGCTCATCCGAGTGCCGCTTCCATGTCCGCCAACAGGTCGGCCAACGGCTCGATCCCAACCGACAGGCGCACGAAGCGGGCGGGTACGGCGTCATGCCCCCAACGGCTGCGTTGCTCCGCCGTGCTGTGGACGCCACCGAAGCTGGTCGCCTCCTGGATCAACGTACTGCGTTCCAAGAAGGCCCTGGCCGTCGCGTCGTCGACGAAGGTCACGCCCAACAGGCAGCCGAAGCGCTGCATCTGACGCAGCGCCACCGCGTGCGCCGGATCATCCGGCAGGCCCGGATAACGGACGGCTGCCACCTTCGGATGCGCCCGGAGCCACGTCGCCACGGCCAAGGCATTGGTGCTCATCCGCTCCAAGCGGACGTCGAGCGTCATCAACCCCCGCTGCACGAGCCACGTTTCCATCGGCCCGGGGATCGAGCCCGTCAGGGTGCGCCACTGCCGCACGCGCTCGGCATGGGCGGGATCGCGCGCGGCAACGTGGCCGAACAGCACGTCGCTGTGGCCGTTCAAAGCCTTGGTATCCGCGCTGACGACCAGATCGGCGCCGAGCGCCAACGGCGTCTGACCGAGCGGTGTGGCCGTCGTGTTGTCGACCACGACGAGCGTTCCGGCGGCGCGGGCACGGGCCACGAGCGCGCCGATGTCGACACAGTCCAAGCCCGGATTGCTCGGCGTCTCCAGCCACAACAGGCGCACGCCCGCCAGATCGGCCGCCTCGACCTCGGGCGTCGCCACGGTGCGGACCTCGACGCCCCAGGGGGCCAGCCATTGCGTCGCGTAGATGCGGATCGTGTAGTACCCGTCCGCCGGCAGCAACAGCACGTCGCCCGGCGCCAAGAACGGGTTCAGACAAGCGACGGCGGCGGCCATGCCCGAGGGGAAGACCACGGCTTCGCCGCCTTCGAGGCGGCCGAGCAAGCGCTCGAGTGCCTGCCAACCCGCATTGGCGAAGCGGCCATATTGCATCGCCACCGCATGAGGATCGCCCGCCAGGCGATAGGTGCTGGCAAAGACCGGGCTCGGCGCGAACGGCGTGCCGCTGGCCCGGCTCTCCCCGTCACCGTCGGCCGGGTCGAGAATGGTACTGCCTGGGCTCCAGGGTCGATCCATGCGCGCTCCGCCGCAACGACCAAAGGGTCAGGGTCAGCGTGCTCGACCGGCAAAGAGCCGTGAGCGCCAAACCGAGAGCGCGGCAAAATAGACCGAGGCCCCGACCCACAGCCAGAAGACCAAGGGTGAGGCCTCTTGCGCATTGCCGGTATCGGCCTGATCGAACACCAAGCGCAAGGAGGTGGCCGCCCACAGCACGGTGACGGTCAACGTCACGACCCGCCAGTTCTTGACGCGAAGCGGATGCACGTACTTCCACGGTACGAACGTCAGCACGCCACAAATCGCAATGATGATCAAATTCGTCCACTGACCGGTTTGCAAAACGAAGGCATAGAGCACCACCAGGTTCCAAAGCGCTGGGAATCCCTGAAAATAATAGTCGGTCGTTTTCATGTTGACATTGGCGAACGTGTAACACGACACGGCCATGATGAAGGCGGCAGTCCAGGTTTCCCAGCCGGCGGGGACCAGGCCGAAGGCATAAACCATGACGGCCGGAACAGCGACGTAATTGAAATAGTCAATGACGTTGTCGAGCGTGGCGCCGTCGAATTGCGGGATGACCTCGCGCACCCGGACCTTGCGCGCCAGCGTGCCGTCGATCCCGTCGACGAACAGGGCCAAGCCGAGCCACAGGAAGGCGGCGAGGCGATCACCCTCGAGGGTCGCCATGAGCGCCAGGCAGCCGAGGACGATGCCCGACGCCGTGAAGGCGTGGACCGCCCAGGCGGCCGCCTTCTGGCGGCGGCCGTGAACTTGCTGGTGCCGTTCGTCCGGCGCCATGTCGCCCAAACGCTCTCGCATGCAGATCGCTCCTTCGGACCAGCGATTGTCCCACATCTGCCGCCCGCCTGTCACATGGAGACTGAGGGTTCCAGCAGCCGCATTCGCTGTGCCGTGTTCCGTTTGCTCGAGGTTTTTTAACTTTTTGGCACGATCCTGCCAGAGCATGTCGCGGCAGGAGAGGATGGTTGGCGGACGGATCGCGCAGCGCGCGTGCAGGCTGGCTGGCCGATCTTACGGTGCGCCAAACGCTCTGGACCACGACGCTCGTCGTCACCGTCGTGCTCGGCCTGATCGTCGCCGTCGCGGTTGCCACCCTGACGGCGGTGGCCCGCCATGGCGACCAGCTCCAGCTCCAGCAGGAGCGTCTGCGTACCGTGCAACTGGTCGGGCACGAGTTGGCTCCGGCGGGGGCTTGGGTGCCGTGGCCCACGGTCGACGACCGCCGCGACGCCAACGCCGCCACCCTGCGCGCTCCGCTCGAAGACGCGCTGGAGCGGGCCGAGCGTGCCCTCGGCCACCTCCGCCGCATCGATGATGCCGGCCTGACCTTGAACGAGGGCTATGCCTACCGCGATGCGTTGCTCCGCTGGCTGGAAGCGAGCGCCCAGGCCCGCGCGTCGCCGGACCTGGAGATGGCCGGCACGGCCGAAGCGTTCGCCGCGTTTCGCGGCGCCCTCGACCGCTACGAACGCCAGCTTGCGGCCATCATCGACACGTTGAAACGAAGCCGCGCCGAACGCGCGCAAATCGCCCTATGGCTGACCATCCTCATGGCCGTTTCGAGCCTGGTCGCAGTCATCGGAGCGGGCTGGGTTTACGAGTACCGCATCGCCCGGCCGCTCGCGCAGCTCGTGGCGACCACCCGAGGGCAGGCGGACGACCCAGCACCGCCCCTGGCGGTGACGCAGGTTCGCTGCAACGAACTCGAGCACCTTCGAAACGCGTTCGACGCGCTTCAGGGCCGTGTGGAGCGGCTGCATCGCCAAGCCTATCTGGACCCGTTGACCGGCCTCGCCAATCGCTCCGCCTTTCTGCAACGCCTCGCCCAGGCCCTCGACGCCGAGCGTCGCCACCGCCGCCGTTTCGCCGTTCTTCTCCTCGATCTGGATCACTTCAAGCAGGTGAACGACAGCCTCGGTCATGCCGTGGGCGACCAATTGCTGATCGAGATGGCCGCACGGCTGCAGCGGGGCATGCGGCCCAGCGATACGCTCGCCCGCCTCGGCGGCGACGAATTCGCCATCGTTCAGGCCGATCTGCCGTCGGACCTGCCGCCGGAGCGGATGGCCGAGCGCATCGTCGAAGCCGCCGGTCTCGCCTTCGATCTCGACGGCCATGCCGTCTTCGTGGGCGCCTCGGTGGGCATCGCTCTTTGTCCCGACGACGGCATCGATGCCGACACATTGCTGCGGCATGCCGACCTGGCACTTTACGAAGCCAAGGCGCAAGGGCGTGACGGCTGGCGATTTTTCACGCCGGCAATGAACGACGCGGTGGTCGAACGCCGCGCGCTCGAATTGGACCTCCGCCACGCCCTCGAAACGAACGGCATCCAGTTCCTGTTCCAACCCAAATTCGCCCTGCGATCCGGCCGCCTCGTCGGGGTCGAAACCCTCGCCCGCTGGCAGCATCCCGAGCGCGGCCCGATCCCCACCGATCGCCTGATTGCCCTGGCCGAAGGCACCGGGTTGATCGAGCCGCTGGGGGCCAAGGCGCTGGCGGCAGCACTGAGAGCGGCCGCGCGATGGCGCCCCCTAACGGCCGCCGACTTCACCGTCGGCGTCAACTTGTCGGTGCGGCAATTGCGACGCGGACGGTTCGCCGACGACGTTGCAGCCGCACTCGAGCGCGCCGACGTTGCCCCCGGTCATTTGGTCCTGGAAATCGACGAAAGCGTTCTCGCGGAGGACGACCCGACCGTGTTGACGGCGCTGCACGACGTCACGAGCCTCGGCGTCCGCTTGGCACTGGACGACTTCGGGACGGGCTACGCCTCGTTGCGCCATCTCCATCGCCTGCCGTTCGACGAGCTGAAAGTCGACCGCTCGTTCGTGCGTGAAGTCACCTCCAGCGCCGACGCCGCTGCGATCGTCCGCGCCATCGTCGCGGTGGGACGCGCGCTCGACCTGACCGTGACCGCTGAAGGCATCGAGACCGAGGCGCAACGCGAGCTGGTCATGCAGGCGGGGGCCACCTTCGGCCAGGGCTTCCTCTTGAGCCCGCCGATCGACGCCGACGGCGTTGCCAGGCTGCTCACCGCCGCCGTGCCGACCGTGGACATTCAACGCCTGATTGCGCCGCGATGAACGAACCGCCACTCACCATCTGGGCGGAGTACAGGCATCATCCATCCAACCGCGTCACAACATGGGCATGGCTGACTTCGGGCGGAGGCCGCACGGGCATCTGGGTAGCGAGCGGGCGAGGTGTTGGGTGAGGCCGGGTTCCTGCTTCCGGCAGAAATCGTCGCGTTCGAGTGCTTCGCACGGTGCTTGCTCGGCGGATGGCGAGGCGGCCTTGAAGACCCGGCCGGCCGCCACATGCGCTTGACGGCACCGGTCCGTTCGATTTTGCCAGGTCGGCGATCGCAATATCGAGTGGGCGCCGACGCGCAGGTGCGCGTCGACCTCTCGGTCCTAGAGCATTTCCCGAAAAGATAGAATCGATTTGGGATTCACAATCGTTGGTAGATGTGATTCACGATGATGGC
>RECO01000306.1 GCA_007694015.1 Geminicoccaceae bacterium | reverse complement strand
GGCGTGGCCCACTCGTGCGAACGCTTCGTCCTGATGCGCGAGGGGCCGATCGTCGAACGACCGCCGGTCGAGCGCCGGCGCCGCGGCAGAGCCGAAGCGGTGCCCCCCTTCGAGCCGATCGCCGCGCGCGAAGGCTGAGCCCGGCCGAGGCAACCCGAGCCAGCCGACGCCTCGAACGCGCCCCCACCTCGAGCCTTCTTAAAACTGGAGCGCTGCATGTCCGATCAGCCGGCCAAACTCGGCGTCTTCGCCCGCTACCTGACGCTCTGGGTGGCCCTTTGCATCGTCGTCGGCGTGGCGGTCGGCACCTGGTTTCCGGGCTTCTTCCAGGCCTTGGGCCGGGCCGAAATCGTGCAGGTGAACCTGCCGGTCGCGGTGCTGATCTGGGCCATGATCGTGCCCATGCTCTTGAAGATCGACTTCGGCGCGTTGGGCCAGGTGATGCAGCATTGGCGCGGTATCGGCGTCACGCTCGCCGTGAATTGGGCCTTCAAGCCCTTCTTGATGGCGCTGTTGGGCTGGTTGTTCATTGGCTGGCTGTTTCGCCCGCTACTGCCCGAAGCGCAGATCGAGAGCTACATCGCCGGGCTGATCATCCTGGGTGCGGCCCCCTGCACCGCCATGGTCTTCGTCTGGAGCCACCTCTCCAAGGGCGAGCCGCATTTCACCTTGAGCCAAGTCGCGCTCAACGACGCGGTGATGATCGTCGCCTTCGCCCCCATCGTCGGCCTCCTGTTGGGCCTCTCGGCGATCACCGTCCCTTGGGAAACGCTGCTCCTCTCGGTCCTGATCTACGTCCTGGTCCCGGTGGTCGTGGCCCAGGCCTGGCGCCGTTACCTGTTGCGGACGGGGGGCGAGCCCGCCCTGCAGCGAACGCTCGCCCAGCTCGATCCGGTCTCGATGCTGGCGCTCCTGCTCACCCTGGTGCTGCTCTTTGCCTTTCAGGGCGAGCAAATCATCACGCAACCGCTGATCATCCTGCTGCTCGCCGTGCCCATCATGCTGCAGGGCTACCTCACCGCCGCCGTCGCCTACCTCGCCAACCGGCGCCTCGGCGTGGCGCACGAAATTGCGGCACCTTCGACCCTGATCGGCGCCTCGAACTTCTTCGAGCTGGCCGTTGCCACCGCCATCGTGCTGTTCGGCTTCGACAGCGGTGCGGCCCTTGCCACCGTCGTCGGCGTGCTGGTCGAGGTGCCGGTGATGCTCTCGCTCGTCTGGCTCGTGAACCGCTCCAAGCCCTGGTACGAGGCGGGTGCGCGTCCGCTGACGCTGCCGGCGCGGCGATGACCGTCACGAAACCGTCACACCGAAGCGGCAGGCTCGCCGCCTGCTAGAGCGTTTCCCGGTTAGGTAGCGCACGGGCCATCCCTCACCCCCGCCCGGCCACCCATGGTATCGTACACTCGTGGGTGGTCGGGCGGGGGTGAGGGACGGTCAAGCATTTCGGGAATCGCTCTAATCGCCGGTGCCGGGACTGCGGTCTCGTCACGGGCTGTTCGTCGGCCTCCTTGCGAAAGGCGACCACCATGCGCGTCGGCATCAACGGGTTCGGGCGGATCGGGCGGCTGGCGGCGCGGGCAGCGCTGCAGGGGCTCGCCCGCAACGGCGCCACCTTCGACCTGGTGCACGTCAACGAGGTCAAGGGCGGCCTCGAGGCGGCGGCGCATCTTTTGGAGTTCGACAGCGTGCACGGCCGCTGGCGGGCCGATTTCGCCGTTGCGGCGGGTGCTTTGCACATCGGCCATCGCCGCCTCGGCTTCAGCGAGCACGCGAGCCCCTCGGACATTCCCTGGGCCGATCTCGGCGTCGACGTCGTGATCGAGAGTTCCGGCAAGTTCGTCCAAACACCCAAGCTCACGCCGCACCTGGAGAACGGGGCCAAGGCCGTGGTGGTCGCAGCCCCGGTCAAGGATGGCCCCTTGAACGTGGTGATGGGCGTCAACGACCACCTCTACGATCCGGTGAGGCACCCGATCGTCACGGCGGCGTCGTGCACGACGAACTGCCTCGCACCCGTGGTGAAGCCGATCCACGAGGGGCTCGGCATCGTCCACGGCGTCATCACCACCATCCACGACGTCACCAACACCCAGGTGATCGTCGACGCGCCGCACCAGGACCTGCGCCGCGCCCGCTCGGCGCTGGCCTCGCTGGTGCCGACGACGACCGGCTCGGCCACGGCCATCGGCCTGATCTACCCCGAACTCCAGGGCAAGCTGAACGGCCATGCCGTGCGCGTGCCGTTGCTCAACGCCAGCCTGACGGATTGCGTGTTCGAGGTTTCAAGGCCGACCACCGCCGCCGAGGTCAACGCGCTGCTGCGGGAAGCCGCCGACGGACCGCTCCAGGGCATCCTCGGCGTCGAGCATCGCCCGCTGGTCTCGGTCGACTACCGCAGCGACCCGCGCTCCTCGATCGTCGACGCCCCCTCGACAATGGTGGTCGACGGCACCGCGGTGAAGGTCTTCGCCTGGTACGACAACGAGATGGGCTATGCCTGCCGGCTGGTCGAGCTGACCGCCAAGGTCGTAGCGGCGTTGGAGGCCAAGGCTTGAACGTCCAGAGCTATGCGCTCGTCACCGGGGCCTATTGGGGCCAAACCCTCACCGACGGTGCCTTGCGCATGTTGGTGCTCCTGCACTTCCACACGCTCGGCTTCACGCCCTTCCAGATCGCCTTCGTCTTCGTGCTCTACGAGTTCATGGGCGTGGTCACCAACCTCATGGCCGGTTGGATCGCCGCCCGGTTCGGCTTGCAGAGCACGCTCTACGCCGGCCTCAGCTTGCAGGTGACCGCACTCATCGCCCTCGCCTTCCTCCAGCCCGACTGGCCGATGACCCTCGCCGTCGCCTATGCGGTGGTGGTCCAGGGGGCCGCCGGGGTGGCCAAGGACCTCACCAAGATGAGCGCCAAGAGTGCCGTCAAGCTCCTCGCGCCGAGCGAAAAGGGCGGCCTCTTCCAGTGGGTGGCGGTGCTCACCGGCTCGAAGAACGCGATGAAGGGTGTGGGCTTTTTCGTCGGTGGCGTGCTGCTCGCCACCCTCGGCTTTCAGGGCGGTTTGTTCCTGCTGGCAGCGGTGCTCGCCGCCATCCTGACCCTCACCGCCCTCACCCTGCCAGGCGGCATGGGCCGCGCCAAAGCCAAGAAGGAACTGACGGCGCTGCTTGCCAAATCGCGAGCGATCAACCGGCTCTCGGCTGCCCGCGTCTTCCTGTTCGGTGCCCGCGACGTGTGGTTCGTCGTCGGCGTGCCGATCTTTCTCTACGAGGTGGGGGGCTGGAGTTTCGTCCAGGTCTCGACGTTTCTCGCGCTTTGGGTGATCGGCTACGGCGTCGTGCAGGCGGCAGCACCCCGCTTCGTCGAAAGCTCGACCGGCGGGCTCGAAAGCGAGGTGAAGGCGCAGCGCTTTTGGGCGCTGGTGCTGGCCACGACCCCGCTCCTGGTCGCTTTGGGCCTCGCCCTGGTCGTGCCGTTCGACCGGCTCGTCACCCACGGCGGCGAGCCCCTCGCCAGTGCCTGGATCGGCCCGGTGATCGTCCTTGGCCTCGGCCTGTTCGGTGCCGTCTTCGCCGTCAACTCGTCGCTTCACTCCTACCTCATCCTCGCCTATTCGCGGGCCGAGGACGTGACCATGGACGTGGGCTTCTACTACATGGCGAACGCCGCCGGCCGTCTGGTCGGCTGCCTCCTGTCCGGCCTTGCCTACCAACTCGGCGGCGTGCTCGGCTGCCTTCTGGTCTCGACTGCCTTTCTCGTCACCGCCTGGACCCTCGCCCTGACCCTACCGACCACCCGCGAGCCCGAGCCGGCCGCAGCCTGAGCCCCTTCCCCTCCCCACCCGCAAACCGCCTCGAACCGTGGTGCTCCCGGAGCCGCGGCGGTGCCCACACGGTTGCGGCTCCGAGAGCACCGGGGGTTCCAAAGGGGGCCAAAAGCCCCCTTTGCCTTCCCTGCCTTCCCTGCCTTCCCCTTCTTTCCTTCCTTCCCTGCCCTCCCTTTCCCCGCATCGCCCCTGTCTCGCGGGTGAACGGTCGTCGCACGTCATGACAAGGGGGTTCGCCCGATGTAGGTGGGGTCTGCGGCCTGGCGGCCTGCCGTCTTCTGGCCTCGCCGATCGTTGCGCCCACGGCGCCTGCTGCGGGCCCTTTCGTCGTTGGAGCGTTGATCCATGAGCTTACCCGATGGCCTCGCCGAGCGCTTGGCCCATGTCCTCGGTCCCGGCGGCTATCTGACCGACCCGCACGACACCGCCCCCTTCTGCACCGGCTGGCGCGACGGCTGGACCGGCCAAACCTCGCTGGTCGCCTTGCCGGACACGACCGAGAAGGTTGCCGAGGTTGTGCGGCTCTGCTACGCGGCGCGGGTGCCGATCGTGCCGCAGGGCGGCAATACGGGGCTCACCGGCGGCAGCCAGCCGCACGATCATGGCCGCGAGATCGTGCTCTCGACGCGGCGGCTCAACCGCATCCGCGCGCTCGACCTCGATAACGATACGATGACGGTCGAGGCCGGCGTCGTGCTGCAGACCATCCAGGAGGAGGCCGCGCGCCACGACCGGCTCTTTCCGTTGAGCCTCGCCGCCGAGGGCAGCTGCCAGATCGGCGGCAACCTCGCCACCAATGCGGGTGGCACCCAGGTGCTGCGCTACGGCAATGCCCGCGCCCTGGTGCTGGGCCTGGAGGTGGTCCTGGCCGACGGCCGCGTCTGGGACGGGCTTCGGGGCTTGCGCAAGGACAACACCGGCTACGACCTGAAGGACCTCTTCATCGGCGCCGAGGGCACGCTCGGCATCATCACGGCCGCCGTGCTCAGGCTGTTCCCGCGGCCGACCGACGTGCAGACCGCGCTGGTGGCCGTGCCCTCGCCGACGGCGGCGGTGGCGCTGCTCACCAGGCTCAAGGCCGCGCTCGGCGACCAGGTGACGGCGTTCGAACTGATCGCCCGCATCTGCTTCGACCTCGCGCTCGAGCTGATCGACGGCGTGCAGGACCCGTTGGCCGAGCCCTCGCCCTGGTACGTGCTGGTCGAGGTCGCGGGCCACGGCGAGCCCGGCACCCTCGCCGAGCCCTTGACCGACGCTTTGGGCGAGGCGGTCGAGGCGGGGCTCGTCACCGACGCGACGCTGGCGAGTTCGGGCGACCAGCGCGCCCAACTCTGGCGGGTGCGCGAGGAGCAGGCCGAGGTGCAGAAGCGGGCCGGTGCCAGCATCAAGCACGACGTCTCGGTGCCGATTTCGCGCATTCCCCAATTCCTCGACGAGGCCGGTGCGGCGCTGACCGCCGCCTATCCGGGTGCGCGCCTGGTCGCCTTCGGCCATGTCGGCGACGGTAACCTGCACTACAACCCGCTGCAGCCGAAGGACGCCGATCGCGACACCTTCGCCCGCGAGATCGGCCGCATCAACCGCATCGTCCACGACCTGGTCGTGGCACATGGCGGCTCGATCAGCGCCGAACACGGCCTCGGCCGCCTGCGCCGCGACGAGGCCGCCCATTACAAATCCGCGGTGGAATTGGACTTGATGCGGCGCATCAAGCACGCCCTCGATCCGTTGGACCTGATGAACCCCGGCAAGGTGCTCCCACCGCAGGGTTGAGCGGAAAGAAGGGAGGGCTAGGGGGCTTTTGGCCCCCTATGACCCCCGGCCAGCGGCATTGCCGCTGGCAACTTGCGGGCTTGGGATGGCTGGCTTCCCCAGTCGTCCCGCCCGCGTAGGCCGCGGACTATATTCCTTTGTCCGATTTTTTTTGATACAATACATGCTGCAAATGGGCGTCGGGGAACGTCGATGGCCGCGGTTCAACCTGCGTTGCTGCGTGCGCTCTACGGCCTGGTCGGGCTCGGCTTCGCCTTGCTCGCGGCTTCGTTCTACGGCCTCGGCATCGCGCCCTTGTCGCACCAACTGCGCGCGATGCAGGAGCGCACGCTCGCCGACGGGCTGGCCACGGCCACGTCGCAGCTTGCCACCCTGTTGGAGCAGCACCAGGACATGGGTCGCCTGACCGCCAGCCGCACCGCCATGCGCCAGGCGCAGATCGACTTCCTCGAAGGGGCACTCCCGCGCAGCGCGCTCGTCAGCTTTGCCCAACCGAAGCTGGTCGACGCCATGGTGGCGGGCGAGGACCTGATCGGCATCGCCCGCTTTGCCCCGGACGGTGCCTTCCTGTTCGCGGCGGGCGTCGCGCCACCGCTCGGCGCCGTTGCTGCCTGCACCCGCGCGAGCAGCGACACCCAGCCGACCCCACTGCCCGTGGAACGCACGCCCGATGGCCGCCTGCAGCTGGTCTACTGCTCGCCGATCGTCGACGCCGTGCACGGCCATGTCGGGCATGATGTGCTGATCTTCGGCGACCGCGACATCGCTGCGTTCCTGCGGGCCCACGTGGCGGCCGCGAGCGTCACGGCCCTGATCTCGACCGACGGTGCGCTGGTCGCCTGGCCCCAAGACGCCGACCAGCCAACGCTCCAAAACGCGTTGCGCCGATGGCTGGCGAATGGCGACGCCGGCAGCGGTTTTTCCGTGCGCACGCAGCCTGCCGTCTTGCCGGACCTGAGCCTTGCCGTCGTCGTCGACGAGGTGAGGTTCTTCGCCGGCATCGACCGGCAGATCGAACACCTGACCATCGCCCTCGGCGTGATGGCCACAGCCATCGCGTCCTCGATGTTCATCGGTCTGCGATGGTGGGTGCGCGCGGTGCGTGAGGGCGAGGCGAAGCTCGCCTACCTGGCCGCGCACGATCCGCTGACCGGTCTCGCCAACCGCCGTGCTGCGAGCGACGTCCTGCGCGCGATGTGG
>RECO01000187.1 GCA_007694015.1 Geminicoccaceae bacterium | reverse complement strand
GAGCGTTGGTCTCCGGAACCAAAGGTCAGAGGTTCGAATCCTCTCGGGCGCACCACCCATGTTGATCCGCGGCGCCGCCGCGGCCGACGCGAGCGGCATCACCGTCACCCTGCCCGCCGATCTCGACCCAGCGGTGCGCGCGCAGGTCCTCGAAACCCTGGGCGCAGCCGGTGCGAGCGTCGCCGAGCCGGCACCGGTGGCCTTCGACTACGGCGCCCTCACCGAGGTCGGCAGCCGGCTGGACGCAGCGCTCGAAGCCCTGCCGGGGGCGCTGTTTCGCTTCGCCGAGTTGCTTGCGACCTACCTCTCCCTTTGGCACGTGCTGATCGTCGTCGTGGCGCTGGGCCTCGGCCTCGTGGTCGAAGGCGGCGTGCGCCGGCTCGGTGCCCGGCCGAGCAATGGCGAGGCGCCGGGCGACTTTCGCCGCCGCCTGACCCTCGCCCTTTGGCCCTTCGGCCGTGACCTGCTGGCGATCGCGGGCTTCGTTGCCGTCGCCTTCGCCCTTGGCGCCGTCGCCCTCAGCAGCGACGACGGACCCGGGCGCACCTTGCTGGCCCTGTCGGTCAACGTCGTCGCGCGCATGCTCGTACTGCTCGCGATCGGCCGGTTCCTGCTGGCCCCCGGTCATCCCGAGCGCCGCCTCGCCCCGCTCAGCGACGCCGACGCGGCAAACGTGTGGCGCGTGCTGCTGGCCACGCTGTTGTTGCTGATTCCGATCCGCTGGCTGATCGAGGCCTTCGCCACGGCCCTGCCGACCGACCCAGCGGCCCCGTTGGTGCTGGTACTCGGCGAGATTTTGGCCGTGGCCGTGATCGTCACGCTCTTTTGGCGGGTGCGCACGCCGATGTCCGGGCTGATCGAGCACGCCTTCGGTCGTGGCCGGGGCGAACCGCAGTCGCCGTTGATCGGCCTGTTCGCCCGCTCCTGGCACGTTTTTTACAGCGCGATCGCCGTGTTGCGCGTGGTCGCCCTCGCCGGCGAACAGTTCGGCGCCGGTCTGCCGGCCGACCCGAGGGCCAGCGGCGCTTCGTTCACCATCTTGATCCTGCTGCCGTTCGTCATCGGCGGGGTGGATGCCTGGTTCAAGGCCGCGGCCAATGGCGACCGCGAGCGGACCAGCGGCGGCTTGCTGCTGCGCGGCTCCTTGCCGGCCTTGCTCAAGGGCGTGGTGCTGCTCTTGGGCGTCGCCCTGATCGCCCGGAGTTGGGGGGCCGATCCCTTCGCCGCCGAGCGCGGCGTGGCGGATGCCATCGCCCACGCCTTGTTCCACGCCGGTGCGGCCGTTCTCATCGGCTGGGCGCTCTGGCAAGGCGTGCGCGCCATTATTGATTACTACGAACCCTTGGCCAAAGCCGCGGCCCAAGCCGATGCGCCGGGCCAAGAGCTGGGCGAAACCATGGGCCGCAAGGGCTCCCGGCTGGAAACGCTCTTGCCGGTCCTGCAGAGCGCGGCCTACACCGTCATCGTGGTCATGTCTGGCCTCACCGCACTCTCCGCCCTGGGTGTCAACATCGGCCCTCTTTTGGCCGGGGCGGGCGTCGTTGGCCTCGCCATCGGCTTCGGCGCCCAAACGCTCGTGCGCGACATCATCACCGGCATGTTCTACCTGATGGAAGACGCGTTCCGCGTCGGCGAGTACATCGTCTGCGGCGCCGGCAAGGGGATGGTGGAAAAGATCTCCCTGCGCTCGGTGCGGCTGCGCCACCACCGCGGCCCGGTCTACACCATCCCCTTCGGCTCGATGGGCACGGTGCAGAACCACAGCCGCGACTGGGTCAAGTTGAAGCTGATGCTCCGCGTCCCGCTCGACGTCGACCTGGAACTGGTGCGCAAGACCGTGAAGAAAGTCGGCACCGAGTTGGCCGCGGACGAGCAATTCAAGGACCAGTTCCTGGAGCCGGTGAAGTCGCAGGGCGTGGTCGACGTCGACGACAGCGCCTTCATCATCGCCGTCAAGTTCGTCTGTCGCCCCGGCCAGCAGTTCGTCCTGCGACGCCACGCCTACGCCAAGATCCAGGAAGCCTTCCAAAAGGCCGGCATCGAGTTCGCCCCGCGCAAGGTCATCGTCGGCACCGAGACGCATCAGATCGACCCCAGCGTCGCCGGTGCTGGCGCCAGCGCGGCCGTACCGCCCGTAGCTGCGAACTGAGAGGACAGCAAAGAGAACCCCGGGGGCGAGGCCACCGGGGCTGGACGATCGTCGGCAGAACTCAGACCGCGTCCGGCGCCCGCGGCGGCGCCACCGTCGGCAGCGTCGGGTCGGCGCCCTTGGCGAGGAACGTCTTGTGGACGACGCCCGCAGCAACGGCCCCGATCAACGGTGCGACCCAGAAAAGCCAGAGCTGGCCCAGAGCCCAGCCGCCCGCAAACAGCGCTTGGCTCGTGCTGCGCGCCGGGTTCACCGAAGTGTTGGTGACCGGGATCGAGACGAGGTGGATCAACACGAGCGCCAGGCCGATGGCGAGCGGGGCGAAGCCCGCCGGGGCGCGGCCGTCGGTGGCGCCGAGGATGACGATCAGGAAAACGAAGGTGAGCACGATCTCGACGACCAGGCCCGAGAGCATCGAATAGCCACCGGGCGAATGCGCGCCGTAGCCATTGGCAGCGAAGCCGCCGTCGAGCGAAAAGCCCGGTGCGCCGCTGGCCACGACGAACAGCACCGCGGCGGCGGCCACGGCCCCCGCGACCTGGGCCGCCCAGTAGGGGCCGATGTCACTGCTCGGGATCCGGCCGGCGGCGTAGAGGCCCAGCGTCACGGCCGGGTTGAAATGGCCGCCCGAGACGTGGCCGACGGCATAGGCCATCGCCAGCACCGAGATGCCGAAGGCAAACGAGACACCAACGAACCCAATCCCGAGTTCGGGAAAACCGGCGGCGAGCACGGCCGAGCCGCAGCCGCCGAAGACGAGCACGAACGTGCCGAGGAACTCGGCCGTCAACTTCGATCCCATATTCATGGGACGTCCTCCTCCAATGGATGCCCCGCGTCGCGCGGGTGGCGTCCTATCGGCGGAGCCGACGATGACGTCAATCTGTCAAAGACATGAAAAAAGCACCACCGAGTCGCGTGGACCTCAGCGCTCGTGGCGCTCGAGGAACTCCTCGACGGCAAGGGTGCGAAAATCGTCGAGGGCGAGGGCCAGCCGCTCGTGCGGCCAGTCCCACCAGGCCAACGCCTGCAGTCTTTCGGCGATCGCCGGAAAGAAGCGTTCGCGGATGGGCTTCGCCGGCACGCCGGCAACGATGGCGTAGGGGGCGACGTCCTTGGTCACCACCGACCCGGCGCCGATCACGGCACCGGTGCCGACGGTGACGCCCGCCATGACCGTGGCGCCATGGCCGATCCAGACGTCGTGGCCGAGCGTCACGCCGTGCGCCCGCCGCCAGGCGAACACCTCGTCCTCGTCAGCGCCCAGACCGTAGCTGGCGGCGCGGTACATGAAATGGTGCTGCGAGGCCCGCCACGTCGGATGGTTGCCGGGATTGAGGCGGACCATCCGCGCGATCGAGCAGAACTTGCCGATGGTGGCGTAGATCACGTCGCCGTCCTCGACGATGTAGCTGTAGGCGCCGAACGAGGTCTCGACCATCGAGGTGCGGGCGCCCACGGCGGTGTAGGGGCCAAAGCGGCAGGCGCGGATGGCCGCCGTCGGGTGGACCGAGGGCGTCTCGCCCAAGGGCGGCTGCAGCGGCTCGCTGCCGGGATGGTCGGCGATCGGGACCATGTCTCAGCCCTCGCTCATGTGGTCGACGACCAGTTCCACCCGGCTGCCGGCGAACGTGGTCACGACCCGCTGCAGCACCACACCGCACGCATCGACGTCGATCCCCTCGGTCACCAGCACCGGCGCCTCGGGTGCCAGATGAAGTGCAAGCACTTCGTCATCGTCCGCGGCGCGGCTGGTGATCCGCGTCGAGGCGCGATGCACCACGGCCTGTCTCAGGGCACGAAACGCGGCCGTGATGCCGCTCGCGCCCACCAGCGCCTGGGCGATGCCGGGCAGGCGCTCGGCCGGGAAGTGATGCACCGACCGGGCCAGCGGGACGTCGTCGGCAAAGGCGAGGCTGACCGCCCGCACCACCGGCGCCCCGTGGGCGAGCCCGAGCGCGCCCGCGATCTCCGGCGCGGCGACCTCAGTTTCGATCGCCTCGATGCGACGCCGCGCGGCACGGCCCTGATCGGCGAGATTGGCGGTGAAGCTCACCCGCTCGCCCAACCGATAGCGGATCGGGTCGGGCCGCACGAACGAGCCCCGCCCGTGTTCGATGCGGATACGGCCGGCCGCCGCCAGCGCCTGGAGGGCGCGCCGCACGGTGTGGCGGTTCACGGCGAAACGCTCGGCCAATGCGACTTCGCCCGGCAGCCGCGCGCCCACCGGCAACGTCGCCAAGTCGGCGACCAGGGCATCATGCACGTGGCGCCAACGGGCGACGCCGCGGACGGTCGGGTCGGTCGTCATCACCACGTCGCGAAACCCTGCTTTCAACCTCGACGACAGCGTGCTACCGAACGACCATGTTGTCTAGACATCCAGACCACAGTGAACGGCAGCGGTGGATGGGCGTGCTGGCGCGGGCCTCGGCGCCGGAACTCGAAGCCTTGTGGCGTGCGCATGGCGCAGGCGCCGCCCTGGCACCCCTGCGGCCGGCCGAGACCGGGCTCGTGATGGTGCGCGGCCGCGCCGGCGGCACCGGGCAGCGCTTCAATCTCGGCGAGATGACGGTCACGCGCTGCGCGGTCGAAGGGCCGGGCGGCGTGATCGGCCATGGCTACGTCAAGGGGCGCGACAAGCGGCACGCCGAACTGGCCGCCGCCTTCGACGCCCTGTTGCAGGACGAGGCGCGGCGGCCCGCCCTGCTGGCGGCGGTCATCGACCCCCTGGCCGCAGCGCAAGCCCAGAGGCGCGCCACCGTCGCCGCCAAAGCCGCCACCACCAAGGTCGAGTTCTTCACTCTGGTGCGCGGCGAATGACGACGCTGGCCCCGACCTTCCAGCACCCGGCCCTCGGCCCGCAGGCGGTGTTCCGCACCCTGCTCGACGCCCTGGCACGCCCCGGCCGGCCCCTTTCAATCACGGGCGACGTGCCAGGGCCGCCCGCACCCGCCGCCCCGGCCCTCTACGCCGCCGCCCTGGCCCTGATCGACTTCGAAACCCCCGTCTGGCTGGATGCGACGCTCCAGCCCCTGGCCCCCACCCTCCGGTTCCACACCGGCGCCCCGCTGGTCGAAGACCCGGCCAACGCCGCCTTCGCCCTGATCGGCAACCCGCTCGCCATGCCATCCCTGGCAGCCTTCGCCCAAGGCACGGCCGAGCACCCCGACCGCTCCACCACGCTCCTCCTCCAGGTGACAAGCTTTGCACCCGGCCCCTGGCGCCTGACCGGCCCCGGCATCAAGGCTGCCACGTCCTTCGGCGCCACCGGCCTGGCCTCCGATTTCCCCACGCAATGGCGCACCAACCACGCGCGCTTCCCCCAGGGCGTCGACTTGTTCCTCACCGCCGGCCACCACCTCGCCGGCCTCCCCCGCACCACCTGGATCGAGGGCTGAACGATGTACGTGGCGGTGAAGGGCGGCGAAGCGGCGATCGAGAACGCCCATGACTGGCTGGCCGAAGCCCGCCGCGGCGAACGGTCGGTGCCGGAACTGGAGGTCGCTCAAATCAAGGAACAGCTGAAGATCGCCTGCGACCGGGTGATGGGCGAGGGCTCGTGCTACGACCCCGCACTCGCCGCCCTCGCCATCAAGCAGGCGCGCGGCGATCTGGTCGAGGCCGCGTTCCTGCTCCGTGCCTACCGCACCACGCTGCCCCGCTTCGGCTATACCGAGCCCGTGGTCACGGCCGACATGCTCGCCCAGCGGCGGGTCTCCGCGACCTACAAGGACCTTCCGGGCGGCCAAGTCCTCGGCCCCACCTTCGACTACACCCACCGCCTGCTCGACTTCAAACTGCTGGCCGAGGGCGAAGTCCCACGACCGGAGCCCACGCCCGCGGCCTCCGCCGACGGCCGGCTCCCACCCGTCACCGACATCCTCGCCCGCGAAGGCCTGATCCAGGACGAACCGCCCGGCGACGACAGCGCCCCGGTCGGCGACCTCACCCGCGAACCGCTCCTCTTCCCCGCCGACCGCGACCTGCGCCTCCAAAACCTCGCCCGCGGCGACGAAGGCTTTCTCCTCGGCCTCGGCTACGCCAGCCAACGCGGCTTCGGCGCCACCCACCCCTTCGTCGGCGAAATCCGCATGGGCGACGTCACCGTCGCCTTCGTCCCCGAAGAACTCGGCTTCCCCGTCGACCTCGGCGAGATCGAACTCACCGAATGCCAGATGGTGAACCAGTTCCAAGGCAGCGACACAGCCCCGCCCCAATTCACCCGCGGCTACGGCCTCGTCTTCGGCCACGCCGAACGCCGGGCCATGGCCATGGCCCTGGTCGACCGGGCACTCCGCACCAACGAGTTGGGCCAAGACGTCACCGCCCCCAGCCAAGACCAGGAATTCGTCCTGATGCACTCGGACAACGTCCAAGCCACGGGCTTCGTCGAACACCTCAAACTCCCCCACTACGTCGACTTCCAAGGCGAACTCTCGATGCTCCGCAGCCTGCGCACCGCATGGCAGGAGACGAAGGCATGAGCCCGGCCGCTGTGAAGGAAGGGCTAGGGGGCTTTTGGCCCCCTAGGACCCCCGGCAGTGGCTCACGCCACTGCACTTGGGAACGTGGGCAGGAACGGTCGCCGGGTGGGGCCGCGCCAACCGCGCCCCGGGCGGGCCGGGGGGGGCCCACGGGGGCCCAAGCCCCC
>RECO01000079.1 GCA_007694015.1 Geminicoccaceae bacterium | reverse complement strand
CGAGACCTCCAGGTGACCACGCCCGCGGGCGAGATCACCCTGATGGCGCCGGGCGTTTCGGTGGTGGGCGCAACCCTGGCGCCGGGACCCGTGCCGGCGCTTGGCGAGCACGACGGCCGCATCCGCGCCGAGTTCGGCTGACCCCTGGGTCTTGCCCGGTCGAAGACCTACCTAAGGGGAGGCCGCACGGAGATCACCATGCCCGACGCCCTGCCCGACGTCCCGACCACCTTCGAGCCCTTCGAAGCCCCCGGCGTGACCCCGCTGCCGGGCCCGTTGACGCGGGTCGAGATGATGGCGGCGATGCGCTCCAACGTGCTGCGCATGTATGGCCCCGACGCCTTTCGCTTCCTCAGCTTCAGCGCGCCGTTCTTCGGCCAGCGCTCGGTCTTCACCAGCGACCCCGAAGGCATTCGCCGCTTTCTGGTCGACAACGCCCAAGCCTACACCCGCACCTCCCCCACCTTCCGCATCCTCCGCCCGGTCCTCGGCAACGGCCTGTTCTTGAGCGAAGGCGACGACTGGAAATTCCAGCGCCGCACCCTGGCCCCCGCCTTCACCCCGCGGGCAATGGCGATCGTCGCCAGGGTCACGGCCGAGGTGCTCGATGCCGAGGTCAAGCGGCTCTGCGCCGAGGCCATCGGTCCGCACGACCTCATGCCGATGATCCAGCGTATCGCCCTGGAAGTCGCCGGCCGCGCCATGTTCTCGACGGTGATGGAGCGGCGCGGGCCGCAACTGCGACGCCTGTTCGAGGGCTATGGCCGCGATCTCGGCATGCCCTTTCCCTCCGATCTGCTGCTGCCCGCCGGCATCCCCGGCCCGGCCGATCTCATGCGGCGGGGGCGCGGCCGGCGCTGGCTCGACTTCGTCAAGGCCATGGTCGAACAGCGCAAACGCCTGCCGCGCGCGGCCGGCGAAGCCCGCGACCTGTTCGACCTGATGGCCGAAGCCAAGGACCCCGAAACCGGCCGCAGCTTCGGCGCCGACGAACTCAGGGACCAGTTCGCCACCTTCATCATCGCCGGGCACGAAACCACGGCCCTCACCCTGCTTTGGGCCTTCATCATGCTGGCCGAGAGCCCGGCGCTCCAGGACGACCTGGCGAGGGAGGCCCAGGCGGTGGACCTCGCCCCCGCCGCTGCGGCGACGGCCACCGACCGGCTGCCGCTCGCCAAGGCCGTGGTGCAGGAAACGCTGAGGCTCTTTCCGCCCGCCTTTCTCATCGTCCGCCAGGCCAAGGAGGCCGACCAGGTGGGCGATCAGGCGGTGGCGCCGGGTGATCTGGTCTCGACCGCACCCTATGTGCTGCACCGGCACGAAGCGCACTGGGACCGCCCCACCCAGTTCGACCCGCGGCGGTTCCTGCCCGGGGCGAAGCCGCCGGCGCGGTTCACCTACCTGCCCTTCGGCGCCGGCCCGCGGGTTTGCATCGGTGCCCAGTTCGCCCTGACCGAAGCCACCCTGGTGCTCGCCCGCACCTGCCGCGCGGTGCGCCTCCGCCTCGTCGACGACGTCAAGGTCGAGCCCGTGGCGGTCGTCACCACCTACCCCGACCCGCTGCCCACCTTCCACGTCAACCCGCGCTGACGGCGCACCCGAGCCCCCCGCTGGACAGCCGGCGTTGCGCCGATTAGAGCGTTTTCCAGTACGCTTGCCCATCCCGCACCCCCGCCCGGCCGCCCACGAGTGTACGATCGCATGGCTGGCCGGGCGGGGGTGCGGGATGGGCACCGATCAACCTGAACGGAAAACGCTCCAGGCAAGATGGCGTTGTCCGAAGTCGTGGGGGGATGGACCATGGTCCAACGACGGTCGCTGATGTTCGGTCTCGCCGGTGCGCTCGGCGTTCTGGTGCTGACGACGGCCAGCGCGCTCGCCAGCCAAACCTGGCGCATGGCGCACAAAATGCCGCCCGAGAGCATCGAGGGGCGGCTGTTTCAGACCTTCGCCGACCTGATCGAGGAAAAGACCGAGGGGGCGATCCGCGTCCAGGTGTTTCCCGCCGAACAGCTCGGCGCCGACGACGCCATTTTGGAGCAGCTGCAGCTCGGCACCGTCCACATCTACCCGGAGGGCGCGACCTATCTGGCCAAGTGGGTGCCCGACGTGCGCTTCATGAGTGCGCCCTTCCTGTTCGAGGACCGCGACCACTGGCAGCGCTTCATGGGAACCGACCTCGTCCAGGGCTGGCTCCGGCAGGTCGAAGAGCAGGAAGGCATCGGCCTGATCGGCGACAGCACCGCCTTCGTGCGCGGGCCCTACCGCGTCATGGTGACCTCCAAGCCCTTCACCACCGTCGACGAAATGGCGGGCACCCGGCTGCGGATGCACCCGGACGAGCTCGCCGCCGCCGCCTGGCGCCATCTCGGCGCCGAGGTGCGCACGCTCGCCTGGACCGAGGTCTACGAATCGATCAGCCGCGGCATCGTCGATGCGGTCAACAGCCCGATCGCCCTGGTCGAGCCGATGCGCTTCTACGAAGTCGCCCCCTACGTCATCCGCCACGACGAATACCCCCAAGGCATGGGCTTCATGACCAACGCCCGGGTGTGGAACGGGCTCGACGAGACGACGCGCGCCCAGGTCCTGGCCGCGCACGAAGCGGTGTCGGCCATGTCGGTGGAGCAGATGACCGCCGAGGCGGACGTATCGATCGAGCGGATGCAGGCGCGCGGCGTCACCTTCTCGGACGCCGACATCCAGAGCTTCGTCGACAAGATGCGGAGCTTCTACGCCGAACTCGATGCCAAGGGCGAATTGCCGGAGGGCTTCATGGCGGCGGTGGACGCGACGCGCCTCGCCAACTGAGGCCGTGCTGCGGCTGCTCGACCGGGCGCTGGCGGGGGCGGAACATCTGTTCCTGTTCCTCGCCAACGGCCTGTTGCTCACGATCCTGGCGATCAACCTCGCCAACATCCTGAGCCGCCTTTTGTTGGATCAGGGCATCATCTGGGTCTTTCCGTGGACCCGGGTGCTCTTCGTGTGGATGGTGTTTCTGGCCTTCTTCGTCATCTATCGCCGCGGCAAGGACATCACCGTCGACTTCGTCGTCAATCGCCTGCCGGATGTCCTGCAGCGCGTCGTCGCCGTGCTCGTGAACCTCATGGTCATCGCCCTCCTGGTCATGATCCTTCTGCAGATGCCGACGCTGTTGCCGCGCCAGGTCGGCCGCATGGACCTCGTCGGCCTCCAGCGCTACTGGCTCGCCATCCCGTTCTACGTCTCCTGCTTGCTGATCCTCTTGCAGTTCGTGCTCGACCTCGCCCGCACCGTCACCAGACGGCCGACACCGGCGCCGGGAAACCCATGACCGCCATCGCCTTGTTCTTGGGCTTCGTCGCCCTGATCGCGCTGCGCATGCCGATCGCCATGGCGATCGGCTGCGCGGTGATGGCCGCACTCGTCGCCGCCGGCTTCAGCGACACCTTGTGGATCCTGCCGATGAAGGTGCTGGAGGGGGTCGACAACGTCTCCTTGCTGGCGATCCCCTTCTTCGTTCTCGCCGGCAATCTGATGAACGCGGTCGGCATGACCGAGCGCATCTTCAACCTCGCCAACGCACTGGTCGGCCACTTCAAGGCGGGGCTGGCCCAGGTCAACGTGCTGGCCTCGGTGCTGTTCGCCGGCAGCACGGGTGCGGCCGTCGCCGACATCGCCGGCCTCGGCACGGTCGAAGTCAAGGCCATGCGCGAGCGCGGCTACGAACCCTCCTTCGCCGCCGCCATCACCACCGTCTCGGCGATCGTGGCCCCCTTCATCCCGCCGTCGGTGCCGCTGGTCGTCTATGCGTTCCTCTCGAACACCTCGGTGGCACGGATGTTTCTGGCGGGCATCGTCCCGGCCCTGGTCATCGCCGCAGCGCTGATGATCTTCAATCGGCTGCGCGCCATCCGCATCGCCTACCCGGAGCAGCCGCCGGCACCTGCCGGCGAAATCTGGAAGCACGCCCTGAGCGGTGCGGCGGCCCTGCTCACCCCCGCCATCATCATGGGCGGCATCCTGACCGGCACCACCACCGCCGCCGAAGCCGGCATCCTCGCCTGCGCCTACAGCCTGCTCCTGGGCGTGCTCTACCGCACCATCGACATACAGAAGATCTGGCACGCCGTGACCGAGACGGTGATGATCACCGCCCTCATCATGATCATCATCGGCTTTGCCGGGGCGATGGGCTGGCTCTTGACCATCGAGCGCATCCCCCAGACCCTTGCCGTCAACGTCTCGGCGATGGTCGACAGCGGGTTCCTGTTCCTCGTCGTCGTCATGGCGTTCGTCTTGATCATCGGCTGCTTCATCGACGGCGTCACGGCCAAGCTCCTTTTGGTGCCGATCCTGTTGCCGCTGGTCGACAGCTACGGCATCGACCGCATCCACTTCGGCATCGTCATGCAGATGTCCTTGTTGATCGGCCTCGCCACGCCGCCCCTGGGGATCGGCCTCTACGTCGCCTCGCGCATCGCCACGGTGCCGGTGGAGCACGTCATCCGCGCCGTGATCCCCTTCTTCCTGCCGCTCGGCATCGTCCTGGTGCTGCTCGCGGCCTTCCCCCAGATCGCCCTGTTTCTGCCGAACCTGGTCCTCGGACCCGCGTGAGGTGCCCGGCACGGCGGAGCCAGGCACAGCCATGCCGGATCGTCTTGCCGCACCCCTCCTCTGTGTGCTGGCGTGCCTGTTCTTCGCCGGGGCCACGGCGTTCGGCAAGGCGGCCCAGGATTGGCCGGGCGGGGCTGCGTTGCATCCCTTTCAGGTGACGGCAGCCCGCTTCCTCGGCGCCTTCGTCGTCCTCTTGCCATTGGCCGTGCTGCGCGGTCCTGGCATCCTCCAGACGGCCATTCCCTGGCGTCATCTGCAGCGCGTGTTGCTCGGCTTCGCTGCCGTCAGCTGCATCTTCGCCGCCACCGCCCGGCTGCCGCTCGGCGACGTCCTGGCCGTCGCCTGGGCCGCCCCGCTCTTCGCCCTGGTGTTCGCCGGCCTCCTGCTCGGCGAGCGCGTCGGGCGTCGCCGCTGGCTCGCTGCCCTCGCGGGCTTCGTCGGTGTCGCCATCATGATGCGCCCGACCGACGCGGCCTTCGGCGCGGCCGCCTCGATCGCCCTCGCAGCCGCCGTGCTCACCGGCTTGGAACTGGTCCTGATCCGCATCCTCGCCCGCCGCGATCCGGCCCTGACCGTGCTGGTCTTGAACAACGCGCTCGGCACCATCATCGCCGGTGCCGCCGCCAGCCTTTTCTGGGTCACGCCGAGCGCCCCGCAAGCGCTTCTGCTCGCCCTGGTCGGGCCGACGATGCTCGCGGGCCAAGCCCTCTTCTTCCGCGCCTTGCAGCTCGCCGAAACCAGCGCGGTTGCCCCCTTCTACTACGCCACGGTGCTCTGGGGCGTCGTCATCGGCCTCGTCGTCTTCGACGAAGTGCCCGGCTGGCACCTCTTCGTCGGCGGCGGCCTCATCGTTGCGGGCGGCGTCTACGTCGCCCTGCAGCGCCCCGCGCTTGCCACCCCGGCCGCGGTCACGCCAACGCCCCCACCTGCAGCCGGTAGGCCGTGAGCGTGTTGCGCATCAACGAGGCCACGGTCATCGGCCCGACGCCGCCCGGCACCGGCGTGATCGCACCGGCGACCGCCACCGCCGCCTCGAAATCGACGTCACCCACGAGCCCCAGGCCCTCGACGCGGTTGATGCCGACGTCCAACACCGTCGCCCCCGGCTTCAGCCAGTCGCCCTGGACCAGCCGCGGCCGGCCGACGGCGGCGACCAGAACGTCGGCGCTGCGGCAAAGGCCCGCCAGATCGCGCGTCTTCGAATGCGCCACGGTCACCGTGCAATCCGCCCCCAACAGCAAGGCCGCCATCGGCTTGCCGACGATGTTGGACCGCCCGAGTACCACCGCATGGGCGCCGCTGAGCCCGCCCGGACCATGCACCCCCGCCAACAGGTGCATGCAGCCCAAGGGCGTGCACGGCACCAAGAGCACCTCGGCCGAGGGCCTGGACGAGGCGAACAACCGGCCGACGTTCAACGGGTGAAAACCATCGACGTCCTTGGCCGGGTCGATCGCCGCCAGGATCCGCGCCGCGTCCACCTGCGCCGGCAAGGGCAGCTGCACCAGAATGCCGTGGGTGGTCGGGTCGTCGTTCAACTCGCCCACGACGGCGAGCAGCTCCGCCGTCGTCACCGTCGCCGGCAACTCCACCAAGGCGCCATCGATGCCGATCTCCTGCGCCACCTTGGTTTTGGTGCGCACATAGGTGCGCGAGGCCGGGTGATCGCCCACGATCACCACGCGCAGGCCCGGCACCGGTCCGCCCGCCGCTTCGATCGCGCGCACCTCCGAGGCGAGCCCCTGCCGCAACCCTGCCGCCGCCGCCTTGCCATCGATGATGATCGCCATCGCTCCCGCCAACCCCAGCCGTCCTCGAGCGCGCCCTCCCTACACCCTGCGCCCGGGGAATTGAAGCAAGGGCAACGCCGGCGCAGACGCTTGCGCCGTCACCCCCTGGCGCGCCCGCCAGGGCGGAAGTGCCTTGTCCAGCTGACGCGTGGCTGGCCGATCGTCAGCCTGGGGTCGGACAAAGGGCGCAGCCGCGGGTCGGTCGCATCGCGCAGGCCGTCGCCCAACAAATTGAAGCCGAGCACCGCCGCCACGATGCAGAGACCCGGCCAAAGGGCGAGCTGCGGGGTGACGAAGAGCAGCGTCTGCGCCTCGCTCAGCATCCGCCCCCATGAGGGCTGCGGCGGCTGCACGCCGAGGCCCAGATAGCTCAAGGCCGCCTCGACCAGGATGGCGCCGGCGAATTCGATGGTGAGCTGCACCGTCAAGATGGGGGCGACGTTGGGCAGGACGTGCTTGCGGGTGATGGCGAGCC
>RECO01000179.1 GCA_007694015.1 Geminicoccaceae bacterium | reverse complement strand
AGTGCATCAACGGCGCATCCGGAGCGGAACGCTCCGAATGCGCCTGTGCACTAGCGGATCGGCAGGGAGAGGGGGGTGATTTCGTCGGCGGTGCGGCCTCGATAGTCGCGCTCCGGCACCTTGGCCATCATCCGCGCTTGGCCTTCGGTGAGCCGCCGTGCCGCATCGAGCCGGTCGATGGTGAGGACCTCGCGGTCGCGCACCACCTGCACACCGTCGACATAGACGTCCTTCACCGCCCGGTCGGCCGCGTGGAAGATCAACGAGCGCAAGGGATCGCGCGCCGGCATCATCCAAGGATCGTCCAGATCGACGACGACCAAATCGGCCTTCATCCCCGGCGCGAGGCGGCCGAGGTCGTCGCGCAGCAGCGCCTTCGCCCCGCCGACCGTGGCGGCATGGAACAGCATCGCCGTCGAGACCGTCTCGAGGTCGCGCCCGGCGATGCGGGCAAAGGTCATGGCCTTGCGGATTTCCTCCAGCATGTTGTGCGGCGTCGTGTCGGTGCCGATGCCCATGTTGACCCCGGCGCGCACGTAGTCGCCGAAATTCTCCATGATGTGGCCGTAACGGGCGAAGGGGGTGGGGCAGTGCGCCACACTGCAGCCGCTCGCCGCCAGGATGGCGAGGTCGGTCTTGGTCCACCAGCGGATCCAGGAATGCTGGTCGAGGAAGATGGCGTGGCCCAGGACGGTCGTCGGGCCGAGGATGCCCAGGGATTCCGCCCACTGAATCGGCGTCACACCGTGGCGCTTGATGATCTCGTGGATTTCCAAAACACCTTGCGAGCAGTGCAGCGTGAACGGCACGCCCCGCTCCAAAGCGGCGGCGTAGCTGTCGCGCAACAGCCCTTCCGAGCAGTTCTCGATCTGCATCGGCGAGACCACGCCGGAAAGCCGGCCCGAGGGGTGCCGGGCGAGCCCGTCGATCAGCTCGAGCGCCGCCGCCATGCCCTGCCGGCCGCGGGCTTCGTCCCAGTCGAAGCCGAGGGTGTGGTCGTTCTCGAGCTTCCAGCGCGCGGTGGCGAAACCGGGGGCGATGAAGCCGCGCAGGCCGGTGCGGGCGAAGAGGTCCGGCCAGCCGGGCCAGATCGCGCCGATATCGCAGAGCGTGGTCACGCCCGAGAGCAGGAGTTCGCCCGCCGCCACCTCGAAGCTCGCCTCGCGGAACGCATCGTCGGTGGCGCCATAGGCCTGCGAGCGCTCGTAGAGGCCGGTCATGTACTGGTTGCGCAGGCCGTGCTCCTCGCGAATGCCGCGATAGGAGGGTTCGTGCTGCGGGTGGGCGTGGATGTTCACGAGCCCCGGCATCACCATGACGCTGCGGCCGTCGACGCTACGATCGGCGGTGCCGGTGAAGCCCGGCCCGACATGGACGATGCGGTCGTCGGTGAAGGCGACGTCCACGTCCTTTCGATAGACGTGCTCCTGGGCAGCCGCGTCCCAGGCGACCACCCAGGCGGCGTTTTGGATCAGCGTCGTGGTCATGCGGCTCCTCCCGAGGCGGCCGAGTTCACGGGCTCGGCGGGTGATCGTTGGACGATGGGGGCGGTGGCTTGGCTCTGCTGCGGCGCCCGGACGTGGCAGGCGACCCGGTGGCCCGGCGCCACCTGCACGAGCGGCGGCGCCTCGACGCGGCAGCGGGCCTCGGCGAGCGGGCAGCGCGGGTGGAAGTGACAGCCCTTGGGCGGATCGATCGGGCTCGGCACCTCGCCGCCGACGACCGGCACCGCGCGGCGGCGCGCCGGGTCCGGGTTCGGCACGGCATCGAGCAGCGCCTCGGTATAGGGGTGCAGCGGGTTGGTGAAGAGTGTGCGCTGATCGGCCAGTTCGACGATGCGGCCGAGATACATCACCGCGACCCGATGGCTGATGTGCTGCACCACCGCGAGATCGTGGGCGATGAACAGATAGGAGAGCCCGAACTCCTCCTGCAGGTCGGCCATCAGGTTGATCACCTGCGCCTGGACCGAGACGTCGAGGGCGGAGACCGGCTCGTCGGCGACGATGACGCTCGGGTTCAAGGCCAGTGCCCGGGCGATGCCGAGCCGCTGGCGCTGCCCGCCCGAGAACTCGTGCGGATAGGCGCGCAACTGGTCGGGCCTGAGCCCGACCTTGCCGAACAGCTCGGCCACCCGCTCCGCCAGCGCCGCACCCTTGGCGAGATCGTAGTTCTCGAGCGCCTCGCCGACGATGTCGCCAGCGCGCAAGCGCGGGTTCAAGGAGGCGTAGGGGTCTTGGAAGACGAACTGGATGTGGCGGCGCATCTGCCGCATCGCCTCGCCCTTGAGCAAGGTGATGTCGGTGCCGTTGTAGCGGACGGCACCGTCGCTCGGCTCGATCAGCCGCACGATCATCCGCGCCAAGGTCGACTTGCCGCAGCCGGATTCGCCGACGATGCCGAGCGTCTCCTTGCGCCCGAGGCTGAAGGAGACGTTGTCGACCGCGTGGACGTGGCCCGTGACCCGGCCCAGCAGCCCGGCGGTCAGGGGAAAGCGTTTGCTGAGGCCCGTGACCTCGATCAGCGGCTGCGGATCAGCCATGGAACACCTCTTCGGTCTGACCGGCGTGCCAGCAGGCGGCCAGATGGCCCTGGCCTTGGGCCGTGAGCGGCGGTTCCTCCCGCCGGCAGAGATCGGTGGCGAGCGGGCAGCGCGGCGCGAAGCGACAGCCGACGAGGTCCTTGTCGAGCCGGGGCACCATGCCCTTGATCTCGACCAACCGTTGCCGCGCGGCGGTCCCTTCGCGGTCGAGCTTGGGCACCGAGCCCAAGAGCCCCGCGGTGTAGGGGTGGCGCGGCCGCTGGAAGAGTTCCTGCACGGGCGCCTCCTCGACCTTGCGGCCGGCGTACATCACCACCACCCGGTCGGCGGTTTCGGCGATGACGCCGAGGTCGTGGGTGATCAACACGATGCCCGTGCCGAACTCGCGGCGCAGGTCGAGCATCAGTTGCAGGATCTGCGCCTGGATGGTGACGTCGAGGGCGGTGGTCGGCTCGTCGGCGATCAAGACCTTCGGCTCGCAGGCGAGCGCCATCGCGATCATCACCCGCTGCCGCATCCCGCCCGAGAGCTGGTGCGGGTATTCGCGGGCCCGGCGCTCCGGTGCCGGGATGCGGACCCGGCGCAGCATCTCGACGGCGTGCGCTTCGGCCGCGCGCCGGCTCATGCCCCGGTGCAGCATCAAGGGCTCGGCGATCTGCCGGCCGATGCGCATGACCGGATCGAGCGAGGTCATCGGCTCTTGGAAGATCATCGACATGCGGTTGCCGCGCAGCTTCCGCATGGCGGGCTCGGCCAGGCCCACCAGCTCCTGGCCGTCGAGGCGGATGGAGCCGCCCTCGATCCGCCCCGGCGGCTGCGGCACGAGCCCCATGATCGAGAGGGCGGTCATGCTCTTGCCGCAGCCGCTCTCGCCGACCACGCCCAGGATCTCGCCCCGCTCCAGCCGCAGGCTGACGCCGTCGACCGCGCGCACGGTGCCGTCGATGGTGTGGAAGTAGGTCTTGAGGTCGTCCAGCTCGAGCACCGCAGCTTGGCCGGGCTGCGGCTCCGCCACGGCGTTCACAGCCGCCTCGCAAAGCGCGGGTCGAGCATGTCGCGCAGACCGTCGCCGACCAGGTTGATCGCCAGGACGGTGGTGGCCAGGAACACGCCGGGGATGAGGATGATCCAGGGCGCCAGTTGGAAGTAGATGCGGCCTTGCGCCATGATGTTGCCCCAGCTCGGCACCTCCGGCGGCGTGCCGGCACCGAGGAACGAGAGCAGCGATTCGATCAGGATGGCGGCCGCGCAGATGTAGGTCGCCTGCACCGTCAAGGGCGCGATCGTGTTGGGGAGGATGTGGCGGACCAGGATGCGTGGGGTTTTGGAGCCGACGACGATGGCAGCCTCCACATAGGGTTGCTCACGGATCGACAAAACGACGCTGCGCACGAGCCGCACCACCCGCGGCAGCTCGACGATGGTGATGGCGACGATGACGGTGACGATGCTGGCCTTGGCCACGGCCATCAGCGCGATCGCCAAGAGGATGGCCGGGATCGACATCAACCCGTCCATGAACCGCATCAAGATGGCGTCGAGCCAGCGGACGTAGCCGCTCAAGAGGCCCAGGACGAGACCGACGGCGGTGGTGAGCAGGGCCACGACGATGCCGATCACCAACGACACCTGGCCGCCGTGGATGGTCCGGCTCCAGAGGTCGCGGCCGACGGCATCGGTGCCGAGCCAGTGGTCGGCCGAGGGGGGACGCAGCCGGGCGAGCGGGTTGATCTCCAGCGGATCGTGCAGGGAGAGCCAGGGGGCCAGCAAGGTGGCGAGGCCGATCAGGGCGAGCAGCCCGCCGCCGATGACCACGGTCGGGTGCCGCCTGGCGAAGCGCCAGGTGTTGAGGATGGCCCGCAGGAGCCCGCCGGGGCTTGGCGGTGCGGTGCGCGAAAGGGTGTCGGGAGCGGCCATGGGCTCAGTACCTGATGCGCGGGTCGAAGACGACGTAGAGGAGGTCCACCACCAGGTTCACCAGCACGTAGACCGCGGAGAAGATCAGCAACACGCCCTGGATCACCGGGTAGTCGCGGTGCAGGATCGCATCGACGACCAAGCGGCCGAGCCCCGGAATGGCGAAGACGCTTTCGGTCACCACGACGCCGCCCAAGAGGATGGCGACGCCGACGCCGACGATGGTGAGGATCGGCACGGCCGCATTGGGCAGGGCGTGATCGAACAGGAGACCGCGGGTCGGCACGCCCTTGGCGCGCACGGTGCGGATGTGGTCCTGGCTCAACACCTCGAGCACGCTGGCGCGGGTGATGCGCGCGATGAGCGCCATGAAGCTGAGGCCAAGCGCCAGGCTCGGCAGGATCAAGTGCCGCAGAAACGGCCAGAAACCGTCGGCGAGCGGGCGATAGCCCTGGATCGGCAGCCAGCCGAGCTGGATCGAGAAGACGAAGATCAGCATGTAGCCGACGACGAACACGGGAAAGCTGAAGCCGAGCACGGCGAAGCTCATCACCGCCCGGTCGATCCAGCTGCCGGCCTTCCACGCCGCGAGCACGCCCAAGGGGATCGCCAACAGCAGCGTGACGATGGTGGTGGTGATGGTGAGGGCGATGGTCGGCTCCACCCGCTGCCAGAACAGCCGCGTCACCGGGACGCCGGAAAAGATCGAGGTGCCGAAGTCCCCCTGCAGCACGTTGCCGACATAGATCAGGAACTGCTCGTGGAACGGCCGGTCGAGGCCGAGCGAGGCGCGGATGGCCTCGATCTGCTGCGGCGTCGCCTGGTCGCCGGCGATGATCGCCGCCGGATCACCCGGGGCGATGTGCAGGATGGAAAAGACGACGAACGCCACCACGGCCAACACCGGGAACGTCGCCAGGATACGGCGGAGGACATAGGCCCACATCGATGCGCGAACTCCAAAGGTGCGTCCCCCGCCGAACGCCGGCGGGGGACGCCAGGATCGGCTGGATCAGCCTTCCTTCCTGAGGTTCCAGTAGAAGATGGCGGGACCGGGAATCACGTCGGTGATTTCGCGGCGGAAGATGATCGCCGGCTTGTACTGCCCGAGCGGGATGTAGCTGACGTTCTCCAGGTGGAGCCGCTGCAGCTCGTGGGTCAGCTCCGCGCGCCGGTCCTGGTCCGTTTCGAGCGCCCATTCGGTGCTGAGCTCGACGATCCGGGGCTCGCAGGGCCAACCATACCAGGCCTGTTCGCAGTTGCGGATGAAGTTGTGGCTGAGCGGGTTGGCGATACCGGTCGCGGTCGAGTTGGTGATGAAGATGTTCCAGCCGCCTTCGCCCGGTGCGGCCCGCGAGGCGCGGCGCTGGGTCAGGGTCGACCAGTCCATCGCATCGGCCTGGACCTCGAAGCCCATGCGGCGCAGGGCCTGGGCACCCATCAGGGCTGCCGGGTGCAGGGTCGAGTTGTCGGCCGGGTCGAGCATGACCACCCGTGCCCCCAACGCACCCGCTTCCTCCAGCAGCGACCGCGCCCGCTCGACGTCCACCGTCATCAGCGGCTCACTACCGGCGTCGCTCTCGTTGGTGCCGCCGCAGCCGAACACCGCCGGGCAGAGCTCGTAGCGCGTCGGATCGCCGACGATGGTCGCCATGAAGTCTTCCTGGTTGATCCCCCAGAGCAGCGCCTGGCGCACGCGCACGTCGTCGAAGGGCGGGTGCAGGTGGTTGATCACCATGAAGAGCTGAAAGCCCTGCGGATCGTTCGGGATCACGCTGACGTTCGGGTTGCCCTCGACCAGGCGCAACAGGTCGGTCGGCGGCGATTCGTGCAGGTCGATCTCACCGGCGGCGATGGCCGACATGGCAACGCCCGCATCCGGCAGGTAGACGGATTCGATCCGGTCGATGTGCACGACCTTGCCGCCGGCGGCGAGGCTCGCGGGCTCGTCGCGCGGCACGTAGTCCTCGAACTTCTCGTAGACCACCCGGCTGCCCGGCACCCACTCGTCGGCGAGGAAGCGGAAGGGCCCGGAGCCGATGACCTCGGTGATCTGCTCGGTCGGCGGGGTGAGCGCCAGGCGCTCGGGCATCATGAAGGGCACGTTGCTGTCGATCTTGCCGAGCGCGTCGAGGACGAAGCCGATCGGCTCGGTGAGCTGCAGCGTGAAGGTCTTGTCGTCGACCGCCTCCAGGCTCTCGGTGAAGCTCATCAGGGACTGGCCCATGCCGTCGCGCGCGGCCCAGCGCCGGATCGACGCGACGCAGTCGGCGGCCCGCACGGGCTCGCCGTCGTGCCACAACAGGCCCTCGCGGAGCGTGAAGGTGTAGGTCAGGCCGTCGTCGCTGACGGTGTAGGTGTCCACCATCTGCGGTTGGATGTCGCCGTTCGCGTCCATGGCGAACAGCACGTCCCACACCTTGTAGCCGTGGTTGCGCGTGATGTAGGCCGTGGTCCAGATCGGATCGAGCACCCGCAGATTGCCGATCGGCACCGACCGGATCACGGTCGGCTCGCTGGCGACGGCAATCGGCGTGGCGCCGAGCCCCGCCAGCAATGCGGCAAGCGCGCCTGCGCCCACCCAGCGTGAGGTTCGCATCAGCATGTTCTTTTCCCTTCGCACCCTCGAAGACGGCTTTGGAAGATCGAGGCCCGGCGGCCCCGGTGACGCATCGGCTCGGCCGCAAAATACGTGCCAAACGTGGAGTATGATTGGATCAACAGCTCCGCGTCGGATGACTTGACAGCCATCTCCGCAGCGCCGTTGCTCGTGGCCGTGCCCAGAGGGCGACGCCCGACGAAGGAGAAACCCAAATCATGATCGTCATTCACGACACCACCGTGGTCACGGTCGATGCAGATGACCGCGTACTCGGCAAGGCGGCGATCGCCATCGACGCCGACCGCATCGTCGCGGTCGGTCCGAGTGCGGAGGTGCTGGCCGCCCACCCCGAGGCGGAGCGCGTCGACGGCCGCGGCAAGGCGGTGTTTCCGGGCTTCGCCAACGTCCACACCCATTTCTCGCTGATCCTGGCGAAGGGCATCTACGAGGACCTCTCGCCGCCGCATCGCCCGCCCTTCACGAGCGGCCTCGCCCCGGTGCCCTTGCCCGAACTCGATCTGGAGGGGCGCCGTGCCATGGTGCGGCTCGCCGCCCTCGAAGCCATCCGCAGCGGCACCACGGCGGTTTTGGAGGACGGCCACCGCATCGACGAGTACGCCGACATCCTGGAGGAGACGGGGCTCCGCCTGCTCCTGTGCGAGCGCGTCTGGGACAAGGCCAAGGGCAATATCGGCGACCAGGCGCCGTTCGAGCGCGATGCGGCCCTCGGCGAGACCTGTTTGGCCCGCTTTGCCGCCCTCTACGACCGCTGGCACGGTGCCGCGGACGGGCGGATCACCGTCGGCATCGCACCCTGGGCGCCGGACATGTGCTCGCCGGAACTCCTGCGCGAGGTGCGCGCCTACCAGGACGCCCGCGGCTGCATCGCCACCATCCACCTCAACCAGATCTGGGGCGAAGTGGCGGCCGTGCAGGCGACCCGCGGCCAGTTGCCGACCGAGTATCTGGCCGAGGTCGGGCTGTTGAGCGACCGCCTCGTCTGCGCGCATTGCCGCTGCATGGCACCGCACGAGGAGGTCACGCTCGGCGCGCATCATGCCGCCGTCGCCTTCAACTCGGCCATCGCCGCCCGCCGCGGCCTCAGCCCCAACATCGCCGAGCTGGAGGATGCCGGCTGCCTGATCGCCATGGGCTCCGACAACATGGCGGAGGACATGGTCGAGGTGATGCGCACGGGCCTGTTCATGGAGCGGGTGCGCCGCAAGGACGGCCGCCAGCCGACCCCCGACGCGGCCTTGCGCTGGGCCACCGTGAACGGCTACCGGGCCATGGGGCTGACCGATGGCGGCAGCCTCGAGGCGGGCAACAAGGCCGATCTCATCCTGGTCGACCTGTTGCGCCCGCATCTGGTGCCGCACGTCGTGCCGGTTTCCACCTTCGTCCATCAGGGCCAGGCCCAGGACGTGGTCGGCGTGATGGTCGACGGCCGTTGGCTGATGCGCGACGGCCGGGTGCTGACGCTCGACGAGGCGGCGACGGTCGAGGCCGGTCAGCGCGTCGCAGCGACGGCTTGGGGCGACTTGTTCGAGCGCCATTCCGCTGTCCCCCGCCCGCAGGGGCTGGTGGTGGGCTGAACCGGGGCCGGCGACGGCGGTGTCGCTGGCCATGGTCCTGTGCATCGAGACGGGTTCCCGTCGCACGCCCGTGTCGCTCCCCCTCGCCGGTCGATCATCAAGAATGATCGACCGCTAGCGTCGTGACGATCCGGGCAGGTGTCAACCAGGTTGCTCGAACATTGATTGCCGGCGAGGAAGCGCTTGACCATCGATCATCGCTGATGATCCAAGGGAGGCATCGCAACAGGGATTTGAGGCACGGCACCGCCGGGGAGAAGGAAGCGACATGGCCCGCACGTTGATCCGCGCCAAGCACGTCATCGGCTATCAGTCAGGCGGCCATCGCCACCTCCGTGACGGCGTCATCGTGCTCGAGGACGACCGCATCGTCCACGTCGGCGGCAACTTCGAGGGCACGGTCGACAAGGTGATCGACGCCACCGACCGCATCGTCACGCCGGGCTTCATCAACACCCACGCCCACCTCACCGAATCGCCGCTCGACAAGAGCTTCGTCGAGGACCGGGGGCCGCGGCAGTTCTATCTTTCCGGGCTGTTCGAGTTCCTCACCGCGCGCGACGGCGCCATCACCGACAGGGCACGCCGGGCCTGCGTCGACTTTTCCATAGCCGAACTGATCCGCACCGGCACGACCACGGTGATGGAGATCGGCGGGCACGGCGAGCACGTGGTCGAACAGGCGGTGCGGGCGGGGCTGCGCGCCTATGTCGGCGAGGGCTACGCGTCCGGCCGCTGGCGCACGGACGACGGCCGCACCGTCCGCTACGCCTGGCGCGAGGATGACGGTGCTGCCGGCCTCGCCCACGCCATCGCCTTCGTCCAGCGCCACGACCGCACCCACGGCGACCGCATCCGGGCCTTCCTCACCCCCCTTCAGGTCGACACCTGTTCCGCAGCGCTGCTCGAGCAGAGCCGGGCCGCCGCCACCGAGCTTGGCGTGCCCCTGGCGCTGCACGCCTCGCAGTCGGTGCCGGAATTCATCGAGATGACCCGGCGCCACGGCCGCACCCCGATCGAATGGCTGGCCGACATCGGCTTTCTCGGCCCCGACGTGATCCTCGGCCACGCCATTTTGCCGGGCGGGCACAGTTGGACCAACTACCACGCCGACGACGTTGGCATCCTCGCCGACACCGGCACCAACGTGGCCCACGCCGTCTGGGTCTTCGCCCGGCGCGGCCTGGCGATGGAAAGCTACGCCCGCTACCTGGCGCGCGGCGTGAACCTGACCATCGCCACCGACACCTGCCCGCAGAGCATGATCGAAGCGCTGCGCTGGACGGCCGTGGTGAGCAAGATCGTCGACCGGAGGACCGAGGTCGCGACCGCCGCCGACGTCTTTACCTCGGCAACGCTCGGCGGCGCCAAGGCGCTCGGCCGCGACGACCTCGGCCGGATCGCGCCCGGCGCCAAGGCCGACCTCCTCTTCTGGAAGGGAGCAAGCCTGTTCATGACGCCCTTGCGCGATCCCGTGCGCAACATCGTCTACAGCGCGCAGGCCGAGGACCTGGACGCGGTCATGGTCGACGGCGACTGGATCATGCAGGGCGGCGTCGTGCCCGGCTTCGATCCGGCCGCTTTGGCGGCGGCCTTGCAGGCCGGTGCCGAGCACATGTGGGCGCACATGCAGGACCAGGACTGGGCCGGCCGCGACATCGAGGCCCTGTCGCCAGCGAGCTTCGCGCCCTTCCGCCCCTGATCCGCAGCCATGCGGACAACGCCCCCCAACCGCCACCCCGAGCCCGGCACGGGGCCGGCGGCGCTCGAAGACCGCGCGTTGGCGATCACGCTGCGCACGCTCGCCACCGCCGAGGGCCCGCTCGGCGCGCGCACGCTTTTGCCCGCCTTGCGCGCGGGCGGCATCGACTGGGCGGAGGCCACCGCCGGCCGCTATCTGCGCCAGCTCGACGAGGTGGGGCTGACGCAGTCCCTCGGCAAGCGGGGCCGCGTGATCACCCGGGCGGGCCGGCGCCGGCTGCGCGACCTCGACATGCGCACCAAGCTCGCCGCCCAAGGTGCGCGGGTGGCGGAAGTCGTCCGCTCGCACGACCTGGACGATCTCATCGACCTGCTCTATGCGCGCCGCGCCATCGAGGTCGAAGCCGCTCGCCTCGCCGCCGAACGGGCGACGGCAGCGGAACTGGCAGCCATCGCCGCTGCCGCCGACGACCATGTGGACTGTGTGCAAAGCCACGAGCGGGTCGGGCGCGCGCACGATTTCCACCTGCTGGTGGCGGCCGCCTCGCACAATCGGATGCTGGCGGCGATGGCGGAAATGTTCCTCGATCCGGCCAACGATCTGCTGGCCGAGCTTTTGGACCTGATCGCCGACGATGCCGGCGCCGTCGCGCCCATGGCCAACGACCACGCCCGGCTCGCAGCAGCACTCGCCGCCCGCGACGGCGAGGCGGCAAAACGCCTGATGCAAAGCCATCTGGACCATCTGATCCGCCTCGCCGAAGCCCATCGCGACACGAGAAGGCGCCCGCGGACCTTGCGCACACCGCGGCCGCGGCGCTGACGCCCTGCCCGGTCGCGGCGAGCGCGTCCCAAGCCAAGCCAAGCCAGGCCTTCCCGCACGCCTGCTCAGGGCGAAGCGCAAGCAGCGGCGAGCGCGTGACAGTTTTCGCGGCGCCCTTGGAGCGTTTCCCGGTTAGGTAGCGCACGGGCCATCCCTCACCCCCGCCCGGCCACCCATGGCATCGTACACTCGTGGGTGGTCGGGCGGGGGTGAGGGATGGTCAAGCATTTCGGGAAACGCGCTAATCCTCTTCCCATTTGCATGTTTCGGCGAAATCATCGATGAAGTTGGGTCTGAGGTGACGTGTAAACGCGGCTGCCTGTTCTACCTGTCTCTCCAGCTCCGAAAACGGAATAAAGCGACACACATCCGCAAGCGGTTGCGGCAATCTTGCAAAAGTTGGTCGTCGGATTTCCGCGAAAACCTTGGATCGCCGCTCATCCGGCGCAACGATATACAGCGGAATAGCCAGGTTCGGCTGCATTGATATGAGGTCCGACATACGAAGCAGCCCTGAATATATTGATGTCGTGCTCTCGATCTCAAAAGCCGCGACGATTGCCTGCCCGCGAAGCCAAAGCACGTCGATGAGTTCGATGGTGCGGCGTGAGGCGTCGTCAAACTGCACAGGTAGTGAATGCAGGAGCCGGGGAATGGACTGAAATGCCCGATCATGTACGACTTTATTTCTGTCGTTTGCTGCCACCCAGACATGCAGCCCCATGTCGTTGCCAAGTTTGAGGAGTGTCCATTGTATCTCGCTATGGCGGGTGGTCTCGGGAAGCGAGGCGGCCGGCTGTGCTAAATCCTTCTCATCAGCCTGATCGTTTTCGTCATCGGGAATGGTAACCGCTTCGTCATCCGCCGTGCGTAGCAGAGGAGGTGTCTTGTGCAATTTCCGTTCGTCGAATGGGCGACTGACCGGGTTTTGGACGGCACCGTCGATCGCGCGCACGACCGCCTCGCCGTCCTGCTGTGACCATTTGACCGGCGAGCCCCGCAAGCGACCAGTCCAGGCGTGCGGATTCTTCAGATTTTGGAAGATACTGAGTTCGTCGGCGAGTTCCCGTATGGGGATCGCTGTCTCCGGTGCCAGCTTCTGGACGACCTCGACGGGTACTCGCACCGGAAAGACCGCTTGTCCCCAAATGCGCGTAGCGTCGCGGTAGGCTGGCCCCTGGACTCTGAGGGTGCCTATCCAGCGAGAAATGCCGGTAATATAGCAGAGAAATATATCGCCTTCCTTTAGCTTTTGCGCAGTAGTCCATCGACTATCACGGAAGCCGGAAATCTGTCCGCCGGCGTCAAGGAATTCCGTCCAAGTGCGATAGGTGAACAAATTCAGCCAATAGCTGGGCACGCTTCACCGCCCCAGGTTGTGGAATGGAAATCTCTGGATAGGGCTTGAAGTCGCCTTGGCAAGCCCTTGGCCGCCCATGGACTGCGGAGGCGTTGCGAGACATGGCCGTTACCGCCGCAGCAAGACGGCCGCTTCGCCGCCTCAGCAGCCAGCTTTCGGCGCTGGGCGCTGGTGGAGCAAAGATGCAACCCCAGTATCGCCTGGTCCGAGCACCATCGCGCCTGCAGCGGCGGCCTTGTCCCCCGCAGCGCCTGCTCGCGGCCGCCGGTCCGCGCCAACGCCATGCGCCGGACGTCCCGGTCGGATTTTGCTAAAATGTCATGTACCATTTTCGCCGCGTGCCGTGCAGGCAGGGAGGTGCGAAGATGGCGACCAGCGCCGTGTTCGATCGACTGGCACCGTGGCTCGGTCGGCTGCAAGCGGACGGGGTCAGCTTCACCTTGGAGTTGCCCGACGGCACCACGCAGCAGGTCGGCAACGGCCCTCCCGGCTTCGCCGCCAAGCTGCGCAACGACCGCGCCCTGAAGGCCTTGGCCTCGCTCGACGAGGGCAACCTCGCCGAAGCCTATCTCCATGGCGACCTCGACCTCGAAGGCGACATGCTCCAGGCGGTCGCGCTGCGCAGCAACCTCGCCGACCGTCACCCCCTGGTCACCGCCTTCCGTTTCGCCCTGCCGCTGCTCCTCGGCCAGATCTACACCAACCGGTGGGCCATCAAGCAGCACTACGACCTCGACCAGCGCCTGTTCACGAGCTTCCTCGACCCGGTCCTGCCGGCCTACAGCCAGGGCGTCTACCGGCACGACGACGAGCCGCTGGAAACGGCGCTGCGCCGCAAGTTCGACGACGTCGTCGAGCGCTGCGAACTGGGGCCCGGCACCCGCGTGCTGGAGATCGGGCCCGGTTGGGGTGCTTTCGCCGGCCACGCCCTCCAGCACGGCGTCCACTTCACCGGCCTCACCATCTCCGAGGGCTCGAAGCGCTTCATCGAACAGGCGCTGCACCCCTACCCGGACCGCGTCTCGATCCTGTTGCAGGATCTGCTCGACTACACGCCGCGCCAGCGCTTCGACGTCATCGTCATCATGGGCGTCATCGAACACCTGCCCGACTACTACCGCGTGCTCCGCCGCTTCGATGCCCTGCTCGAACCCGGTGGCTTCGTCTTTCTCGATGCCAGTGCGGCGCGCAAAAAATACGAACTCTCGACCTTCATGGTCCGCCACATCTACCCCGGCAATCACTCGTTTTTGGCCCTCGACGATTTCATCAACAAAATGCACCGCACGCCCTTCGAGCTGATCGACCTGCACAACGACCGTCACAGCTATTATCTGACGTTCCGACAATGGGCGCAAAATTTGGAGCAGAACAAAGATCAGATCATCGAACAATTCGGTCGTTTCGAATATCGCCGCTTCCGTCTGTATCTGTGGGGTGCGGCCCACGAATTTGCCGCCCGCAACCTCGAATGCTACCGCATGGTGCTCTACAAGCCGAAAACGGCGAGCTGATGGCGGGACTAGGAACAGAGGCCCAAACCGGCTAGACTCGATTTCTCGGCGCGGCCCTGGTCAGGTGCGGCGTTGCGCGAAAAAACCGCCAGTCAAAACGAACCCAGAAGCCGTTTTTCGTCTTTTTTATCAATGGGTTAATGGGGAAATCGGGGGTCGTCGAGAACGCTTGCCTAAGCGTCGCCAAGCGCTACGACTGACGCAGCCAGCGCCGGGCGAGGCGCCCGCGGGGCGACGACGAGGGAGGGCCGGCCGATGCGCCAGATCATCAAAGCGACGCTGTTCACCAACGAATACCCGCCCAACGTCTATGGCGGCGCCGGCGTCCATGTCGAATATCTGAGCCGTGCGCTGGCCCGGCACATCGCCGTCGACGTCCGCTGCTTCGGCGATCAGCACGTGACCGACGCCAACCCGACGGTGCGCGGCTATCCGGCCTGGGCCGAGGCGAAGCTCGGCACCGATCCCCGCTTCGCCGGTGCGGTCGATGCCTTCCATCGCTCGCTGGCGATGGCCAAGGACCGGATCGACGCCGACGTCGTCCACGCCCACACCTGGTACACCGACATGGCGGCCCTGTTGGCGTCGAAGCTCTGGCACGTCCCCTATGTTCTCTCGATCCACTCCCTGGAGCCCCTGCGGCCCTGGAAGATCGAGCAGCTCGGCAACGCCTATCACCTCTCCAGCTGGATGGAGCGCACGGCCCTGCAGCAGGCCAACGCGGTCATCGCCGTCTCGGCCGAAACCCGCGCCGACGTGCTGCGCCTGTTCGACATCGCCCCCGACCGCGTGCACGTCATCCACAACGGCATCGACCCGGCCGAATACCGCCCGAGCGGCAAGCGCGATGCCCTGACCCGCCTCGGCATCGACCCCGACCGCCCCTACCTCCTGTTCGTCGGCCGCATCACCCGCCAAAAGGGCATCATCCACCTGGTGGAGGCGATCCCCCAGATCGACCCGAGCCTGCAGATCGTGCTCTGCGCCGGCGCCCCCGACACGCCCGAAATCGGCCGGGAAATGGCCGAGCGGGTGGCGGCGGTGCGCGCCGTCCGGGCGGACGTGCGCTGGATCGAGGAGATGCTGCCGCGGGCCGACGTCATCCAGCTCTACGAGCACGCCGCGGTGTTCTGCTGCCCTTCCGTCTACGAGCCCTTCGGCATCATCAACCTGGAAGCCATGGCGCTCGAAACCGCGGTCGTCGCCTCGGCGGTCGGCGGCATCCCCGAGGTCGTGGTGCCGGGTGAGACCGGCCTTTTGGTCGACCTCGCCCTCAAGCCCGGCACCTTCGAGCCGGCCGACCCCGTGGCCTTCGCCCATAGCCTCGCCGAGGCGATCAACCGCCTGGCAGCCGACGCGGAGCTTCGCACCCGGATGGGCAAGGCCGGCCGCCAACGCGTGCTCGACCATTTCAGCTGGGACGCCATCGCCGCCACCACCCTCGACCTCTACCGTTCGCTCTAGAGCGTTTCCCGAAATGCTTGACCATCCCTCACCCCCGCCCGTCCACCCACGAGTGTACGATGCCATGGGTGGCCGGGCAGGGGTGAGGGATGGCCTGTCCGCTACCTAACCGGGAAACGCTCTAAGCCCGCTGCCGGTGGACGGCGAGGCCCGCGGCGATGACGAAGGCCATGCCCACCCAGGCGACCCCGTTCGGCCAATCGCCGAAGAGGGCGAACCCCAACAAGGTGGCGGTCACCAGCTCCAGGTACATCAAGGGCGCAAGTTCGCTCGCCTCGCTGCGGCGATAGGCTTCGAGCATCAACAGGTGGCAGCTGCCGCTGACGAGGCCGATCGCCAGGATCAAGACGAGGGCGGTCGCATCCAGGGGCGGCCATTGCCAGAGCGCGAAGGGGGCCAGCACCAAGGCGGCGAGGGCGGTCTGCGCGGTTAGGGCGACCAGGCTCGAATCGCGGCCCTGGCCGGTCAGCCGCGCGCAGATGACATAGCCGGCCCAAAGGGTGCCGGCCAACAAGGCCCAAAGGCCGCCGAGCGGCAGCGCCGTGCCCGGCTGCAGGACGGCCATCGCCCCGGTGAAGCCGACCAGCACCGCCGCAATGCGCTGCCAGCTCGCCCGTTCCCGCAGGAAGAACACGGCGAGCGCCGCCGCGATGACCGGCGAGAGGAACAAGCCGCCGAGCGCGGTCGTGATCGGCACGACGGCCAAGGCCGCGACGAACGCGACCATGGCGCCGACCATGAAACAGGTGCGGATGGCATGGGCGCCGAGGTCGCGCGGCCAAAGCCCAGCCTTGCCCTCGCGCCACAGCACGAACGGGACGAAGAAGGCGAGGGTGGCGGTGTAGCGCGCCCAGGCGATGAAGGCAGGGGCGTAGCTCGCCGCCAGGAGCTTCACCATGGCGTCGACCGCGGGGATGGTGAGCGCCACGATCACCATGAGCGTCACGCCCGAAAGCGGGGCCGGACCGGCGGTGGTCGTGGGTCTCATCCGGCGGTCAGCGCCGCCACGAAGCGGTCGATTTCGGCTCTGGTATTGTAGGCGTGGACCGAGGCCCGGACGGCCGCACCGAAGGCACGGCGGTGCGGGTCGAAATGGGCCGCCCCCGACGACACCGAGACGTTGATCGAAGCACGGCGCAGGCGCGCCATGACGGCTTCGGCCGCTTCGTCGGTCTTGGTGAAGGTGACGAGCCCGGCGGTCGCGGCCTCGGGGTCGCGCAGGTGGATCGTCGGCTCGTCGTGCAGGCGGTGGCGCAACTGGTCGGCCAAGTCTCGAATGCGCGCCTCCAGCGCGTCCACGCCGAGGGCGAGGGCGTAGTCGATCGCGGCCTTCAAGCCGAGCTTGCCGGCGACGTAGAACTCCCAATTCTCGAAACGCTTGGCGTCCGGGCGCAACTCGAAGCGGTCGGCGGCCACCCATTCCGCCGCGTGCAGGTCGACGAAGGGGGGCTCCAGCCGGTCGAGCACGGCGCGGCGCACGTACAAGAGGCCCGTGCCGCGGGGACCGCGGAGGTATTTGCGGCCCGTGGCCGAGAGCATGTCGCAGCCGATGGCGGCCACGTCGAGCGGCACCTGGCCGGCCGATTGGCAGGCATCGAGCAGGTAGAGGGCGCCGTGGCGGCGGGTGACCGCGCCGATGGCGGCGGCGTCCTGGATCAGCCCGTTGTAGGTTGGGATGTGGGTGACGGCGACGAGCTTGACCCGATCGTCGAGCATCCGCTCCAGCGCCGCCACGTCGAGCCGGCCGTCGGGGTGGCTCGGCACCACGTCGATGCCGACGCCCCGACGCCGCTGCATTTGCAGGAAGGCGAGCACGTTGGAGCTGTATTCGGCCTCGCTCGTGAGGATGCGATCGCCCGGCTGGAAGGGAACGGCGTAGAACGCCATGTCCCAGGCCCGCGTCGCATTCTCGACGAAGGCGATCTCGTCGGGATGGGCGTTCAACAGCTTGGCAGCGCTGGTGTAGAACCCCGCCAGGGCGTCGTCGGCGCGGGCCTTGGCCTCGTAGCCGCCGATGCGGCGCTCCAACTCCAAATGCGCCACGACAGCGTGGTGCACCGGGTCCGGCGGCAGTGCGGCGCCGGCGTTGTTGAAGTGGAGGACCTCGTTGCAGCCGGCCGTTTCGGCGCGCAGGCGGTCGACGTCGAGCGGGTTCACGCGGCCTGCCGCAGCCGCTCGACCAGCGGCAGGAGTTGGTCCAGCCGCTCCAGGCGCCAAGCCCCTTCCGGCAGACGGTCGTCGTCGACCCGTTCGTGGACCCAGGTCACGTCGTAGGGCACATGCACGGCTTGGCCGCCGCAGCCCAAGACCGGCATGACGTCGGAGCGCATCGAATTGCCGACCATGAGGAACCCCTTGGGCGAGAGCCCATGCTTGGCGAGGCAGCGGCGATAGGTTTGCGCATCCTTGACCGACACGATCTCGATGTGGGCGAAGCGGTCGGCGAGACCCGAGCGGGCGATCTTGCTCTCCTGGTCGAACAAATCGCCTTTCGTGATCAGCATGAGCCGCACGTGCGGGGCCAGCGCGTCGAGGGTCGCCACCACGCCGTCGATCAACTCGACGGGGTGGGCGAGCATTTCCTTGCCCCAGTCGATCAGTTCGCCGATGTCCTCGGCCGGGATGGCGCCGTCGGTCAGTTCGATGGCGGTTTCGATCATCGACAGCGTGAAGCCCTTCACGCCGTACCCGAACATTTTGAGGTTCCGCATTTCGGTGGCGTGCAGCCGGCCGTCGACGTCGGCATGGGGAACGTGGCGCTCGATCAGCGTGCGGAACCGTTCGTGTGTGTATTGGTACACCGTCTCATGGTGCCACAGCGTGTCGTCGCCGTCGAAGGCAACCGTGTGGAGTTCGTGCATGACGTCCTGACCCGACTAGACCGGAGTTGGCGGCGGTGCGTCACGGGTGCACGGCCTCGCCCGTCATAGCACGAACCGTCGGACGAGGCAGCCGGGCTAGGCGGTGAAGGGGCTCGGCTGGCCGGTCAAGGCTTCGACCAGACGACGACCGCGGCGGCAGGCCTCGCTGCCTTCGATGCGGACCCGGTCCCACAGCCGCAACTCCTGCCCGCCGGCAATCTCGCTCAGCGGGATGAAGATGCTGTGGCCGCTGACGTCGTCGGTGATCTGGACGACGTTGCCGATGATTTGGATGGCGCGACCCTCGAAGCTCGACATGGTGAGGTGACCCTGGTTGGTGTTCGTGAGTTCAGATCTACCTAAGATTGGTTAAGATTTTGCTGCACCGCCGTCCTCCGTCATCTGCGCATAGGCACAATGCGCGCGGATGACGCAGGCGGGGCAGTCCGGTTTGCGCGCTTTGCAGACGTAGCGACCGTGCAGGATCAGCCAGTGATGCGCACCGCGCTTGAACGCCTCCGGCACCACCTCCAACAGGCGCTTCTCGACCGCATCCGGCGTTTTGCCGGGGGCGAGACCCGTGCGGTTGGCGACGCGGAAGATGTGCGTGTCGACGGCGATGGTCGGCTCGCCGAAGGCTTCGTTCAGCACGACGTTGGCGGTCTTGCGGCCCACCCCCGGTAACCGTTCCAGCGCGGCGCGGTCGTCCGGGACCTGGCCGCCGTGCTCGTCCAGGAGGAGTTGCGAGAGGGCGACGACGTTCTTCGCCTTGTTGCGGAACAGCCCGAGGCTGCGGATTTCGGCTTCGACCCCCGCCACCCCGAGGGCCACCATCTGCGCGGGCGTGTCGGCCTTGGCGAAGAGACCCTTGGTCGCCTTGTTGACGCCGACGTCGGTGGCTTGGGCGGAGAGCACCACCGCCACCAGGAGGGTGTAGGGATTGGTGTAGTCGAGTTCGGTCTTGGGGTCCGGTCGCTGGGCTTGGAGGGCCACGAACAGCGCTTCGATCGCCGCAGGTGTCACGACACGGTCTCGCCTTCCCGGTTGAGCACGGTATATGCGAGCGGATGACGATGCCTTCGACGCCCGCGCTGGATCTCGTGCTGACGCCCAATCCGCCGATGGGGCGGCATGGCATGGCTTGGGTCATGGGCGGTGCGATCCTGATCGGCGGCGGTGCCGGTCTTGCCTTTTTGAGCCTTGGGGCGTGGCCGGTGACGGGCTTTCTCGGCCTCGACCTGATTGCACTCTGGCTCGCCTTGCGCATCGCTGCCCGGCGCGCGCGCCGCGCCGAAGTCGTCCGGCTGGACGAGAACGCGCTGACGGTGCGGCGCGTCGCCCCGGACGGTCAGGTGACCGCGGAGATCGTGTTCGATCCCTATTGGGCGCGGGTCGCCTTGGACGAACGGCGCCGCCACGATCCGAAGCTGAGCCTCTGCTCGCATGGGCGCTGCGTCGCGATCGCCGACTTTCTGCCGCCGGCCGAACGCCGGGAATTGGCCCGGACGTTGGAGGCCGCGCTGGCCGAGCATCGAAAACCCGCCGGTTACTGACCCGCCAAAACGCCGATAACCCGCTGTCGTTCTTGCGAAAACCGCCATTTTGGGTGCGTTCGGCAACACAGGGGTACCTCAGATACGCGGCACTCTCGGCAACGGAGAGCCGTCGGTTATAGGAACAAATTCCGAAATTTAGCAAGCTGCCTTTCCAGTGGCGGCTAGCCGCGCAAGCCCAGGACGTCCGCCATGCCATAGCGGCCGGGGGGGCGGCCATGGGTCCAGCGGGCGGCCGCCACGGCACCGCGGCCGAAGATCGAGCGGTTGGAAGCGCGATGCACCAGTTCCAGGCGCTCGCCCGGCCCGGCGACGTAGACCGTGTGTTCACCGACCGATTCGCCGGCCCGCACCGCCGCAACGCCGATCCGCCCCGGCACCCGGGCCCCGGTGATGCCATCGCGCGCCCGCTCGAGCACCGCTGGCAGGTCGACGCCCCGCCCGCGGGCGGCAGCCGCCGCCAAGCCCATGGCGGTGCCGGATGGCGCATCGGCTTTCTTGTTGTGGTGCAGTTCGACGATCTCGATGTCGAAGGTCTCGTCGAACGTCCTGGCCACGAGTTCGACCAGTTCCGTCAGCAGCGTGACGCCACGGCTCATATTGGGTGCGACGACGACGGGCACCTTTGTTGCCGCCGCAGCGAACGCCGCTTCGGCAGCAGGGGCGTGTTCCAGCCCGGTGGTGCCCACCACCAACGCCGTCCCGTGCCGGGCTGCCGCCTGGGCAATTTCGGCGGCGGCGTCGGGCGTGGTGAAATCGATCGCGCAGTCGGCGGCTTCCATGGCCGCCTCCACGTCATCGCTCACCAAGAGCCCCAACGGTGCGCGACCGATCAACGTCCCGAGATCGTTCCCGACGGCGGCATGTCCCTTCGGCTGCACCCCAGCGACCAAGGTCGTCGCCGGATCGTCCAGCACGCACGCCACGTTCACCTTACCCATCCGCCCGGCACACCCGAACACGGCAATCTGCATCGACACTTCCTCCAAAACGGCGCGCGATCGGGAAGCGGAGAGATGGAAGGGAAGGCTAGGGGGCTTTTGGCCCCCTAGGACCCCCAATGCGTGCCCCCACCTTGGGCGACGGGCAACGCCCGTCGCCCAAGGTGGGGGCCGGGGGGTTCAAGGGGGGACCATCAAGTCCCCCCTTGCCTTCGCTTCCCTCGACCTCGACCCCGACCCTTCGCAACCTCGCGGCTGGTGCCTATCCCACCTCGAAGGGGTTGTCATCGCCGGTGAGCCGCGCACCCTAGGGGTATGCGCAGCTCGTCCCTTCTCAGCCTCGCTTGCGCCGTATGGCTCGGTCTGGTCACGGCGGTTGCTGCCGACCAGCGGGATCCGCGGCTCGATGGCTTGTTCAGGGAATTGCGGAGCGTGACCAATCCGGTGACGGCGCGCGCCGTCCAGAGCGAGATCTGGTCGATCTGGATGGAGGTGGACGATCGCGAGGTGCGGCTCGACATGCTGCGGGGCGTGCGGGCCATGCGGCTGGGGCGGCTCGACGAGGCGGAGGGCGCGTTCGATGCGGCAATCCGCCGGCGCCCGGACTTCGCCGAGGCCTGGAACCAGCGGGCCACGGCGCGCTACTTGGCCGGGCGACTGGCCGGCTCGATCGCGGACATCGGGGCGGCGCTGTCGTTGGAGCCGCGGCATTTCGGGGCGCTGTCGGGTCTGGGCATGAGCTACGACCGCCTCGACGATCCTGCGGCGGCGTTGCGGAGCTACGAAGCGGCGCTCGCCATCAACCCGCATTTGGCGGGGGCTCGAGAGCGGGTGGAGGCGTTGCGCGCGCAGCTGGCGGGAGCACCCATCTGAGCGCGCGCCCCAGCTTCTGCCAAGCCGAGAGCGCCGAGGGCGTGGAGTTGGTGGCGGCCGGTGCTTGGACGGTGGATCACGCGGTCTGGCTCGATCGTCAGGTGCAGCAAAGGCTGGGGGCTCTGCCAGCGAGCATCCGCCGGCTGACGGTCCGCCTCGACGGTCTGGACCAGTTGGACGCGGCCGGGGCTTGGCTCTTGGAGCGCAGTGCGCGCCAACTTCGGGCAGCCGGCGTCGAGGTGGCGTTCCGTGGGCTCTCGGGCCCGCGCGCACGCCTTGTCGAGCGGGTCGGGGAAGCGGCGGGCGAGACCCTCTTGGCCCCGCCCGTGCGCCGGACTTGGCTGGGGCGCGAATTGGAGCGGCTCGGCGCCACCACCGTCGCCATGATCGGCGAGGCTTTGGCGCTGCTCGCGTTTCTTGGTGCCATCGTCACGACGCTGCTCGGCACGCTCGTGCGGCCTTGGCGGTTGCGGCTGACCTCGTTCAGCGCGCACGTGGTCCAGACCGGGGTCGAAGCGCTGCCGATCGTCGGGTTGTTGTCGTTTCTGATCGGCATGGTCCTGGCGTTTCAGGGTGCGAGCGAGCTGACCCGCTTCGGCGCCGACATCTTTACCGTGAACCTGTTGGCCATCTCGATCCTGCGCGAGATCGGCGTGTTGATGACGGCGATCATCGTTGCCGGGCGCTCGGGCTCGGCGTTCACCGCCCAGATCGGCACCATGGTGGTGAACGAGGAGGTGGACGCCCTGCGCACCCTGGGCCTCGACCCGATGGAGGTGTTGGTGCTGCCGCGGGTGCTGGCGTTGGTGGTGGCGCTGCCCCTGTTGGCGTTCTTTGCCAACGTCATGGGCCTTCTCGGGGGCGGGCTGATGATCGTGCTCGTGCTCGACATCCCGCTGACGCTGTTCCTGGAGCAGCTGCGCACGGCCGCGACGCCGATGCAGCTGTTCGTCGGGCTGGTCAAAGCGCCGGTTTTTGCCTTCGTCATCGCCATGGTCGGTTGTCGCAACGGGTTGCGCGTTCAGGGCGACGCCGCCAGCGTCGGCCGGCTCACGACCCAGGCCGTCGTCACCTCGATTTTCCTGGTGATCGTGATCGATGCCGCCTTCTCGATCCTCTTCAACGTCCTCGGCATTTAGAGCATTGCCCGACATGCTGGACCTGCCCGCACCCCCGCCCGGCCACCCATGGCATCGTCCACTCCAGGGTGGCCGGGCGGGGGTGAGGGCAGGCGCGTGCGCAGCCTGAGCGGGCCGGGCTCCAGCGACGCGGCGATCCGGTTGACGGGCATCGTCAACGCGTTTGGACCCCATGTCGTCCATGACGGTCTCGAGCTGACCGTGCGCCGGGGCGAAATCCTCGGCCTGGTCGGCGGCTCCGGCAGTGGCAAGTCGGTGCTGTTGCGGACCATCGTCGGCCTGTTGCGGCCGCGGGCGGGGCGGGTCGAGGTGTTGGGCGCGGATCTCTTCGCGCTCCGGCCTGCCGCCCGGCGGGCGCTACAGGCGCGGTGGGGGGTGCTGTTTCAAGACGGGGCCTTGTTCAGCTCGTTGACGGTCCGCGAGAACGTGCAGGTGCCGTTGGTGGAACGGCTCGGCTTGAAGGGGCCGTTGCTCGACGAGTTGGCCGCGGTGAAGCTGGGCCTCGTCGGGCTCGGCGCCGACGCCGCGGACAAGTTGCCGGCGGAGCTTTCCGGCGGCATGCGCAAGCGAGCAGGTTTGGCGCGGGCGCTGGCGATGGATCCCGAGATCGTGCTCCTCGACGAGCCGACCGCCGGCCTGGACCCGATTGCCGCTGCCGCGTTCGACGAGCTGATCCTCTCGCTGCACGCGGCCTTGGGCCTCACCGTCGTCATGATCACCCACGACGTCGACAGCCTCGTGCGGATCACGGATCGGGTCGCGGTCCTGTTGAACAAACGGTGCATCGTCGCCACGCTAGAGGAACTGCGGGCTTACGACGACCCTTGGTTGCGTGCGTATTTCGGGGGACCGCGGGGGCGGGCGGCCATCGCCGCCGGCGACAAGGAGGATTGAGCCATGGAGACCCGAGCGAGCCACGTGTTGGTCGGTTTGTTCGTCGTCGCCCTGACCCTGGCGACCGCGGCGTTCGGCCTGTGGCTCGGGCGGATGGAATTGGATCGCTCGGTCGACGTCTACGACGTGGCCTTCGGCACCGCCGTCACCGGGCTGCAAAAGGGGGCGCAGGTGACCTATCAGGGCGTGCCTGTCGGGCGCGTGGTCGACATCCGCTTCGACCCCGAGCGCTTGGACCGGGTCCTGGTGCGCGTCGAGGTCGATCCGACGACACCCATTACCGAAGACACGGGTGCCCAGCTCGCACCGCAAGGCATCACCGGGCTCTTCTTCGTTCAGCTGATACCAGGGACGCCGGGCAGCTTGCCGCTGGCGACGGCGGCCGATGCGCCGGCCGTGATCGCTGCCGTGCCGTCGCCCTTGGATCGCCTCGTGACCGACTTCCCGGAGGTGTTGGCACAAGGCGTCATCCTGCTCGACCGGGCGGTGCAGCTCTTGAGCAACGACAACCTCCAGAGCTTCGGCCGGACGCTCGCCAACGTCGAGGCGCTGAGCGAGACCCTTGCCGGGCGGCGTGACGACGTCGATGGCCTGCTCGCCGACACGGCGGTCATCGCCCAGGAGTTCCGCGCTGCTGCAGCCGCGCTGCGGGCGCTGCTTGACCGGGTGGATGGCGCGGTCGGGGTGGTCGAGGGGGAGTTGCCCGAGCTGTTGCGCGGGGCGACCGTGAGCCTTGCCGGTCTCGGCGACGTGTCGCGGCGGATGGAGCGGGTGGCGTTGCAACTCGATGGGCTCCTGCAGGACGTGCGCGAGCCCATGCGCGACTTCGCGGAGGCCGGCCTCTACGAGTTCAACGCGTTGATCGGCGAAACGCGGCTCCTGGTGGCGGCGGCGACGCGGATCAGCCGCGAGTTCGAGCGCGACCCGGCGGGCTTCTTGCTGGGCGGCAGCTTCACGGGCTTTCGGGCCGACTGATGCCCGGCCGTCGACACCTCCTGCTCGCCCTGGGCCTGCTGCCGCTCGGCGCCTGCACGCCGCTGGCGTTCGCCCGCCGCGAGCCGCCACGCCTGTTCATGCTGACGCCCAAGAGCACCTTCGACGACGATCTGCCCAATCTCGCCCGGATGCCCTTGTTGGTGGAGACGCCGACCGCGGCGTCCGGTTTGAATTCGGCCCGGATCGCGCTCAAGCCGACGCCGACCACGCTCGAATATTACGCCGGTGCGACCTGGACCGAGGTGTTGCCGGTGATGGTGCATCAGCTCGTGATCGAGAGCTTCGACAATACCGGCAGCGTCGATGCGTTCGATCGGCTGAACGTGGCTGGGCGGGCCGAATGGGGGCTGGCCTTGCACATCCGCGAACTGCAGCCCGAATATGACGACGTGCGTCAGCCACCGGTGATCAACGTGCGGCTGCAGGCCCGGCTGTTGCGGCTACCCCGCCGCGAGGAGGTGGGCTTCGCTTCGTTCGAGACCACGTGGCCGACCGAGGGAACCGATCTGCTCACCATCATCAATGCGATGGACGCGGCGTTCGGCAAGGTTTTGAAGAATCTGGTGCAGTGGACCATACGTGGCATGGCTGCGGCGAGCGCGTGACGATCTCGTCAAATCGTCTCGGGGCCGGCGAGCCGCTCCTTACATTTCACGACTTTGGCGCGTTGACTGGAAGTATTCCAAATCTATTGTCCGGTCGACGCATTGACGTGGATCGATGGCGACGCCTTATGTGCCTTGGCAATCTTCGAGGGCGGCAAGGTCGTGATCATCTGCTTGTGCAATGCGTTGGGTGAGCGTGAATGCCGAGAAGCCGCGGCACGGCCGGGGGTGAAGGGCCCAGGGTGCATCTACCGGCAATTCGGTTGCCGCGTGCGCTGCGGGGCCTGTGTGCAGACGATGCGTGAGATCGTCGAGCACGGCCGTGACGCCTCCGCCGTTACGCTCTCTCCCGAATTGACATTGGCCCTGCAGGAGAAATGAAACATGGCAAAAGCCAAGGACGTCATCGGCCACCCCGAGGTCTTGGAAGCCCTCAATATCGCCCTGAAGGGTGAGCTTACCGCGATCAATCAGTATTTTCTGCACGCGCGGATGCTCGAGGACTGGGGATTTGTGAAGCGAGGCAAGGCCGAGTACCAGGAATCGATCGAAGAGATGCAGCATGCGGACAAGATCATCCAGCGCATCTTGCTGCTGGGTGGGCTGCCGAACCTGCAGGACCTGGGCAAGCTCTACATCGGCCAGGATCTGAAAGAGGTGATCGAGTGCGACCTGCGGCTGGAACTGGAAGGTATCGAGCATTACCGCAAGGCGATCGGTCTGTGCGAAGCGCACAACGACTATGTCAGCCGTGACCTGTTGAAGGCCATCCTCGCCGAGGAAGAAGAACATCAAGACCACAACAAGACCGAGTTGGAGCTGATCGACAACATCGGCATCCAGAATTTCGGTCTGTCGCAGATGTAGCGCCGCGCCACCGCGCCGGCCAAACGCCCCGGGTGACCTCGCCTGGGGCGTTTTCGTGTGACGTGGCCAATCGTCGGCTTGGTAACTGCCGCCCGCCCGCTAGAGTACGGTCATGGTCGAGACGGTCTTCAACGAAGTGGCGCTGTTGTTGCTGGGTGCCGCCATCATCGGGCGCATCGGGGCGATGCTCCGCCAGCCGGTGATCGTGAGCTTCATCGCGGTCGGCATTCTGGCGGCCGCGTTTTTCGAGCAGAGTGCCGAGACGCACACCCAGATCGAGTTCCTGGCCGAACTCGGGGTCGCGTTGCTGCTGTTCCTGGTCGGCTTGAAGCTCGATCTGCGCCTCGTCACGACGCTCGGCCCCGTCGCCGTTGCCACCGGCCTCGGCCAGGTCGCCTTCACCGCCGGCATCGGTTTCCTGATCGGTCTCGGCCTCGGGCTGGACGCCGTCACCAGCATCTACGTGGCGGTGGCGCTGACCTTTTCCTCGACCATCATCATCGTCAAGCTGCTCACCGACAAACGCGAGCTGGAAACCCTGCACGGCCGCATCGCCATCGGCTTCTTGATCGTGCAGGACATCGTCGTCGTCATCGCCATGGTGGTGCTCTCCACCCTCGGCATCGGCGCTGCGGGCGACACCTCGCCCTTGTGGCAGATCGCGGGCGTCATCGCCGCCTTGTTCGCGACGCTGGTCGGCATCTACGTCTTCGTGCGCTTCGCCGCCGACCGGGTGATGCAGGGCTTCGCCCACACCCCCGAACTGCTCGTCATCTTCGCCATCGGCTGGGCCGCGGCGGCTGCGGCCGTTGGCCACTATGTGGGGCTCGGCAAGGAGTTGGGCGGTCTGGCCGCCGGCGTGGCGCTGGGCTCCACCCCCTATCGCGAGATGATCTCGGCCCGGCTCGCCTCCTTGCGCGAATTCCTGCTCCTGTTCTTCTTCCTCTCCGTCGGCGCCATGCTCGATCTTTCGACCATCGGCGGCGATCTGGTGAACGCGCTGGTGTTCTCGCTGTTCGTCCTGATCGGCAATCCGCTGATCGTGATCGTGATCATGTGGTGGATGGGCTATCGCACCCGGACGGGCTTTCTGGCCGGCCTCACCGTGGCGCAGATCTCCGAGTTCTCGCTGATCTTCATGGCGATGGGGCTCGCCCTGGGCCATGTCGATGCCTCGGCCGTGGCGCTGGTGACGCTCGTCGGTCTCGTGACCATCGCCATTTCGGTCTACATGATCACCTACAGCCACCAGCTCTGGCGCTGGGCCGAACCGTTCCTTACTCCGTTCGACAAGCGCAAGGCGAAGGAGCCCGACTTCGAGGGTGACGGCGAGGAGCCGGCGGACGTCATCCTGTTCGGGCTCGGCCGCTTCGGCAGCCGGCTCTACGAGCGCTTGACCGACGAGGGGCTCACGGTGCTCGCCGTCGACCTCGACCCGCAGGTCGTGCGCCAGCGCCGTGCCCAGGGCTTTCGGGTGCGCTATGGCGACGTCACCGAGCAGGAGTTCTGGCAGGAGCTGCCGATCGGCCGCGCCAGCTGGGTCGTGCTCTCGGTGCCCTTCGGCGTGATCCGCCTCGCCGAGACCGACCCCAAGAGCGGCCTCCTGGCGGCGGTCCGCACCCACCGTTTCCAGGGCCGCATCGCCCTGACCGCCCGTGACGACGAGGAGCGCAAGCAACTGGTCGAGGACGGTGTCGACCTCGTGCTCTACCCCTTCGACGACGCCGCGCAATCGGCGGCGACCGCCATCGCCCATCTGGTCGACCCGCAACCGGGCAAAGTCGCGGAGCCCCTCGAAAAGAGCGACAAGGCCGTCGAGACCGTCTGAGCCGGGACCTAGAGCGCTTCCCGAAATGCTTGACCTGCCCTCACCCCCGCCCGGCCACCCATGGCATCGTACACTCGTGGGTGGTCGGGCGG
>RECO01000304.1 GCA_007694015.1 Geminicoccaceae bacterium | reverse complement strand
TTCTACTACTGGCCGGGCATCGGCGAGCCCTCGTCGGCCGAGGAGTGCGGCATCAACCTCGCCGTCTACGACGCCTTGCCGGACGACTTGAAGCTGGCGGTGCAGCTGGCGTGCGAATCGCTCTACAACCCGGTCTGGACCGAATACACCACCAAGCACGCCATGGCGCTGGAGCAGCTGGTGGCCAACGAGGGCGTCCAGGTGCGCAAGCTACCCGATGAGATCATCCTCGCCATGGGCAACGCCGCCGGTGAGGTGATGGCCGAACTGCGCGAGGATTCCGACGAGCTGGTGCGCCGCATCGTCGAGAGCTTCCTGGCATATCGCAACCTGATGAACGGCTACATGGTCTATGCCGACGGCGGGCATTTGAACGCGCGCGCCATGGATTACGACTTCCCGGTGTGACCACGCTCGACGCTTCGGGGGCGACCGTCGTCGCCCCCGGCCCCTTGGCGCGGCTGGCCGGCTGGCTCGACCTGGTGAACCACGGCGTTGGCCTCACCGCGCGCTGGCTGACCCTGTTCATGGTGTTGGTGCAATTCGCCGTGGTGGTGCTGCGCTACGTCTTCGGCACCAGCTTCATCTGGGCGCAGGAGCTGGTCCTCTACTTCCACGCCGCACTGTTCATGCTGGCGGCCGGCTACACCCTCCTGGTCGACCAGCATGTCCGCGTCGACGTCTTCTATTCGCGCCTCGACGCCCGCGGCCGGGCCTGGATCGACCTCCTGGGCACCCTGTTCCTGCTGCTCCCGGCCTGCGTGGTCATCATCGCCTATAGCTGGCGTTTTGCCTGGCGGTCCTGGCTGATCATGGAAGGGGCGATCTCGGTCGGCGGCATTCCCGCCTCCTTCCTGCTCAAGTCGTTGGTGCCGTTGTTCGCGGCACTTCTGTTCCTCCAGGGGCTGAGCCTGGCGCTCAAGAGCCTGGACCGGCTGCGAGGCCCCCGTTGATCGTGCAGAATCTCGATCTGTTGTTGTTCGTCTCGCTCTGCCTTTTGTTGTTGGCGGGCTTTCCCGTCACCTTCACCCTGGCGGGTCTTGCCGTGGCCTTTGGCTTTCTGGGTGCGGCTGTCGGCGCCTTCGACCTGGTTCTGTTGGGGGCCCTCGCCCAGCGCACCTTCGGCATCATGACCAACGACGTCTTGATGGCGATCCCCTTGTTCGTCTTCATGGGCGTCGTCCTCGAGCGCTCGCGCATCGCCGAAGAATTGCTCGAGGAAATGGGCCACCTGTTCGGCAGCCGCCCCGGTGGGCTCGCCGTCTCGGTGATGCTGGTCGGCACGCTCCTGGCCGCCTCCACCGGCATCGTCGGTGCCACCGTGGTCACCATGGCGATGATCGCCCTGCCGACCATGCTGCGCCACGGCTACGGCAAGGGCTTTGCCGCCGGCTCGGTCTGTACCGCCGGCACCCTCGGCCAGATCATCCCGCCCTCGACCATGCTCATCATCCTCGCCGAGGTGATGTCGACCTCGTTCCAGCAGGCGCAATTCGCCCAGGGCGTGTTTTCGGTGCAGACCATCAGCGTCGGCCAGGTGTTCGCCGCAGCCCTCGTGCCGGGCCTCGTCCTGGTGGCACTCTACGTCGCCTTCATCCTGATCGCCGCCCGGCGCGTGCCCGGCCTCGCACCGGCCATGCCCTACACGGCGAAGGTCGACCTCACCCGCCTGTTCGCCGTCCTGGTCCCGCCGGTCGTCCTGATCGTGGCGGTGCTCGGCTCGATCCTCGGCGGCATCGCCACGCCGACGGAAGCCGCCGCCGTCGGTGCCGTCGGCGCCTTGATGCTGGCGGGGCTGCGGCTCACGCCGAGCCCCTGGACCAAGGCCGCCGTCGCCTTGGCCCTGGCGGCGATCGTCGCCATGCTGGTGCTCACGGCACATGTCGACCTCCGCCTCGGCCGCCGCGCGCCGAGCCCGGCGGAGGTGTTCTGGGTGCGGGTGGCGATGGGCCTTGCGGGCCTCGTCGCCCTCGGCCTGCTGGTCTGCCTGGTCCAAGCCCTGCGGGCCGGCGTGCTCGTGCCGGTCTTGACCCGGACCATGACCATCACCTCGATGATCTTCGCGACCATCATCGGCGCCAGCCTGTTCGCACTGGTGTTCCGGGGGCTCGGCGGCGATCAGCGCATCCAGGGTATCCTGCAGGCGATGCCGGGCGGCCCGGAGATGGCGCTCCTGTTCGTCATGCTGTTGATCTTCCTGATCGGGTTCTTCCTCGATTTCGTCGAGATCAGCATCATCATCCTGCCGATCACGACCCCGGCCCTCCTCTTGATGGGCATCGACCCGATCTGGCTCGCCGTGCTGATCGCCATCAACCTGCAGACCAGTTTCCTGACACCGCCCTTCGGCTTCTCCCTGTTCTACCTGCGTGGTGCCGCCCCGCCCGAGGTGACCACCTGGGCCATCTACCAGGGCGTGATCCCGTTCATCCTGCTGAACGTCTTGGGAATCCTCGTGATCTACGCATTCCCGCCGCTCGCCACGTGGCTGCCGCGAACGCTGTTTTGACGGCGCGTTACCCTTCGTTACTTGAAAGGCCGTCGCCGCACCGTACTTTCCAACCAGTCCACGATTGGAAAGAGCGATGTCGGCGTTGCGTCAGGTCCTCCTCACGCTCGTGCTGGTGGCCGTGGCCGGGGGTGGCTGGTGGGCCTGGAACGAGTATCGGCCCGCCGACCCGGCGAACGCGGTCGGCGGGCCGCGCGGCGGTGGTGCCACCACCGTGATCGCCGCGCCGGCCGAAGCGCGCACGCTGATCGAGCGCACCGAGGCGGTGGGCACGACACGCGCGCGCCAAGCCATCGAGATCGTGCCGCTCGACGATGGCCGTCTCGTCGAGTTGATGTTCCAGCCCGGTGACCTGGTCGCGGCCGGGCAGGTGCTGGCGCGCTTGGACGCCGACATCCAACGGGCCGACCTCGACGAGGCGCGGGCGTCCTTGCGGGAAAAGGAACTTGCCCTCGAGCGGGCGCGGACGCTGCGGGCGACCGCGGCCGTGCCCCAGGCGAGCATCGATCAACTGGTCGCCGAGCGCGCTGCCGCGCAGGCGCGCGTCGACCGCGGCGAGCGGCGTCTCGCCGACCGCGAGATCTCCGCACCGTTCGAGGGCGTCGTCGGTCTGCGGCGCGTCGACGTCGGTGCCAGGGTGACCGAGACCACCGTCCTGACGACACTCGATGACCTCGCCGAGATCGAAATCGCTTTTCAACTCCCCGAGCGGCTGTTCGCCCGCGTCCGCCCTGGTCAAGTGGTGACGGCGCGGGCCGCGGCCTTCGGCGACGAGGGCTTCACGGGTACCATCACGAGCATCGACAGCCGGATCGACGCGACGGCGCGGAGCTTCCAGGTCCGCGCCGTGCTGCCCAATGCCGATTACGCGCTGCCAGCGGGTATGTTCGTGCATCTGGAGGTGGTCCTCCAGGAGCGCCCGGCGGTCGTCGTCCCGGAGGGCGCGGTCGTGGTCGAGGGCGACGCCGTCTACCTTTACGTGGTCGAAGACGACCGCGCCGTCCGGCGTGACGTGCGTCTCGGCCAGCGCGAGCTGGGTGTGGTCGAGATCAGAGCGGGCCTGGACGAGGGTGAGGTCGTGATCAGCCAGGGCGTCACCCGCATCCGCGATGGCGTTCCCGTGCGCGTTCGCGCCCCGGAGGCCGAAACGCCGAGTGCGGCACCCGTGGCGATCGGCGGCAACGGCGGAGCGCCGGCATGACCCTCTCCGATCTGGCCATTCGCCGGCCGGTGCTGGCGACGGTCGTCAGCCTGTTGATCGTCGTCTTCGGCCTCGCCTCGTTGCAGCAGCTGCCGATCCGCGAGTTGCCCGACGTCGACCGTGCGGTGGTCACCGTCACCACCACCTACACCGGGGCGGCACCCGAAATCATCGACACCGACATCACCGAGGTGATCGAGGGGGCCGTCGCCGGCATCGCCGGCATCCAGAGCATCGGCTCGCAGAGCCGGCGCGGTCGCGGTCAGACCACCATCACCTTCACCACCGACCGCGACATCGACGAAGCCACCAACGACGTGCGCGATGCGGTCGGCCGCGTGCGCGCCAACCTGCCCGCGGACGCGGACGAACCCCGTATCGTCAAGAGCGACGCCGACGCCGATCCGATCATGCGGATCGCCATCACCTCCGACCGCTGGAACGCGGCCGAAATCACCGACTACGCGGAACGCTTTTTGGTCGACCGCTTGGCGACGGTCGACGGCGTGGCGAGCGTCGATGTGTTCGGCCAGCGCCGGTTCGCCATCCGCATCTGGCTCGACCGCCGCGCCATGGCCGCCCGCAATCTCACCGTCGCCGATGTCGAGGCCGCGCTCAGGCGCTCCAACGTGGAGCTGCCCGCCGGCGAGGTGCGCGGCCTCGACCGCCAGTTCACGGTGCGCCTCGATGGCCGGCTCCAGGACGTCGACGCCTTCCGCAACCTGATCGTGACCCGCACAGGCGACTTCCCGATCCGCCTCGGCGACATCGCTCGGGTCGAACTGGGCGTTGCCGACGATCAAAACCGGGTCCGCGCCAACGGCCTCGAATCGGTCGGGCTCGGCGTGATCCGCCAATCGCAATCGAACACGGTGGCCATCTCCAATGCCGTCCGCGCCGAGATCGAGCGGCTGCGCCCGACCCTCCCCGAAGGGATGGAGATCAGCATCGGCTCCGACGAGGCCATCTTCATCGCCGCCTCGATCCGCGAGGTGTTGACGGCGCTCGGCATCTCGCTGGTGCTGGTGGTGGCCGTCATCTTCGTGTTCCTCGCCTCGTGGCGGGCCACGCTGGTGCCGGCGGTCACCATCCCGGTCGCGTTGATCGGCTCCTTCATGCTGATCTACGCACTCGGCTTCTCCATCAACACGCTGACCCTGTTGGCCATGCTGTTGGCGATCGGCCTCGTGGTCGACGACGCCATCGTCGTTTTGGAGAACATCCAGCGGCGGATCGAGGGCGGCGAGAGCCCGCTGGTCGCGGCGTTCCTAGGCACCCGCCAGGTCACCTTCGCCATCATCGCCACCTCGTTGACCCTGATCGCCGTGTTCGTGCCGATCTCCTTCATGGAGGGAGAAGCCGGCCGGTTGTTCGTCGAGTTCGGCTTCGTCATGGCGGCGGCGGTCATCATCTCCACCTTCGTTGCCCTGACCCTCTGCGCCGTGCTCGCTGCCAACCTGTTGTCGGGGCGCGAGGCTACGGGGCCGGCGGCAAAGGCCCTCGACCGCGCGACCGAGGTGATCCAACGCGGTTATCGGCGGCTGTTGGCTCTGGCGCTCGCCGCCCCTCTGCCGGTCCTGGTCATCTGCCTGATGGTGGCCGGCGGCGCCGGTCTCGCCTTCCAGAACCTGCCCCGCGAGTTGACGCCTCGAGAAGACCGGGCGGTCGTCTTCGTCCCCTTGTCCACACCACAAGGTTCCACCGCCGACTATACCGACGGCCAAGCCCGCGCGGTCGAGGCGCTCACGCAGGGGCTGGTCGAGGAAGGCGTCATCGAAACGGTTTTCACCATCGTCGGCAGCGGCGGCCGGCCCGACCGCGCCTTCATCGTCATGCGTTTGGCGCCGTGGGGCGAGCGCACCAAGACCCACGTCAACGTCGTCGCCGAATTGGCGCCGGGTTTGCGCGAGATTCCGGGGGCGCGCGGGTTTCCCGTCACCCCGGCCGGCCTCGGCCTGCGCGGCAGCAGCGCCCCCTTGCGCGTCGTCGTCGGCGGCCCGGACTACGACCAGGTCGCCGAATGGGCCAACGCCCTCGTCGCCGCGGCCGAGGACAACCCTGGCCTGCTCAACCTCGAGGTCGACTTCGAGCGCAACCTGCCGCAGCTCTCCATCGACATCGACCGCGAGCGCGCGGATGACCTGGGCATCGACATCCAAACGGTCGCGGCGACGCTGCAGACCATGCTGGCGTCGCGCGAAGTCACCAACTGGGTCGATCGCGGCCGCGAATACCCGGTGCTCATCCAAGCCCAGCTCGACGATCGCCGCACGCCCACCGACCTTGCCAACATTTTCGTCCGTGCCGGCGATGGCCAAACGCTCGTGCCGTTGAATGCGCTGGTCACGGTACGTGAGCAAGCCGCGGCGCCGGAGCTACGCCGCTACGACCGCCTGCCGTCGGTCACCCTCACCAGCTCGCTCGCCGATGGCTACGACCTCGGCTCCGCCATCGACTACATGGTCGAGCTGGCCGGCACGACCCTGCCGCCCGAGGCGCAGATCGCCTTCGCCGGCCAGTCGCGGGTCTTCCTCGAAAGCGCCGGCGGCATGACCATCACCTTCGTGCTCGCGCTGGTGATCGTCTTTTTGGTGCTGGCCGCGCAGTTCGAGAGCTTCGTCGACCCGCTCGTCATCATGCTGAGCGTGCCCCTGGCGCTGGCCGGCGCCGTCTACGCGCTGCTTTGGACCGGGGTTTCCCTCAACCTCTACAGCCAAATCGGCATCGTGCTGCTGATCGGGTTGATGGCGAAGAACGGCATTCTCATCGTCGAATTCGCCAACCAGCTTCGCGATGAAGGGCAAAGCGTGCGCGACGCCGTCCTGAACGCCGCCGTCCTGCGCCTGCGCCCGATCGTGATGACGGTGGTCTCGACCATCCTCGGTGCCGTGCCCTTGGTCCTCGCCAGCGGGGCCGGCGCCGAATCGCGCCTTGCCATCGGCACCGTGATCATCGGCGGCCTCGCCCTCGCCGTGGTGCTGACCCTCTTCCTGACGCCCGTCCTCTACGACCTCATGGCCCGCTTCACCAAACCCCGCGGCGCGGTCAGCCGAGCCCTCGAAGCCGAACTCGCCCGCGCCAGGCGCCACCAACCGGCGGCGGGCGGCGACTGAGGCTGTCACTGGCGGAAGAGCGGGGTAAAAGGGAAAGGGAAGGAAGGGCTAGGGGGCTTTTGGCCCCCTAGGACCCCCGAGCAGCGGCGCTGCCGCT
>RECO01000303.1 GCA_007694015.1 Geminicoccaceae bacterium | reverse complement strand
AAGTAGCGCTGGGCCATGGGCAACTCGCTTGCGGGGTCGCAGGTGAGGACCTCGCCATTGGCCTTCACGATGTAGGTTTCGGGGTCGACTTCGATGCTGGGCGTGGCGTCGTTCAGCACCATCGAGGCCTTGGAGATGCCGCCCCGGGTGTTGTCGACCGCGAGCAGCGGGCGCTCGAGGCCGAGCTTGCCGCCGATGTCGTTGGCGAGCGCCGCCTTCGAGACGAAGGTGACGGCCGAGTGCGTCATCGCCTTGCCGAAGCCGCCGAACATGTAGCGGTAGTGCACCGGCTGCGGGGTTGGGATCGAGGCATTGGGGTCGCCCATGGGTGCGGCGGCGATGGTGCCCATCTTGAGGACCAGATCGGGCTTCACGCCGAAAAAGGCGGGCGACCACAGCACGAGGTCGGCGAGCTTGCCCACCTCGATCGTGCCGATATGCGCGCTGACGCCGTGGCAGATCGCCGGGTTGATGGTGTATTTGGCGATGTAGCGCTTGATGCGGAAATTGTCGTTCTCGCCGGTTTCCTCGGGCAGCCGGCCGCGCTGCACCTTCATTTTGTGCGCCGTTTGCCAGGTGCGGATGATGACCTCGCCGACCCGCCCCATCGCCTGGCTGTCGGAGGCGATGATCGAGAAGGCGCCCATGTCGTGGAGGATGTCCTCGGCGGCGATGGTCTCCTTCCTGATGCGGCTCTCGGCGAAGGCCACGTCCTCGGGGATGTTCGAATCGAGGTGGTGGCAGACCATCAGCATGTCGAGATGCTCGGCCACGGTGTTGACCGTGTAGGGCCGGGTCGGGTTGGTCGACGAGGTGAGGACGTTGGCCTCGCCGCAGACCTTGATGATGTCGGGCGCATGGCCGCCGCCCGCACCTTCGGTGTGGAAGGCGTGGATGGTGCGGCCCTTGAACGCCTTGATGGTGTTCTCGACGAAGCCCGACTCGTTCAGCGTGTCGGTGTGGATCATCACCTGGATGTCCATGTCGTCGGCGACACCGAGGCAGCAGTCGATCGCAGCCGGCGTGGTGCCCCAGTCCTCGTGGAGCTTGAGGGCGCAGGCGCCGGCCTCGATCTGCTCGACCAGGGCTGCCGGCAGGGACGCGTTGCCCTTGCCGGCGAAGGCGAGGTTCATCGGGAAGGCTTCGGCCGCCTGCAACATGCGGCCGATGTGCCAGGGCCCCGGCGTGCAGGTGGTGGCGTTGGTGCCGGTGGCGGGGCCGGTGCCGCCGCCGAGCATGGTGGTGACGCCCGACATCAGCGCTTCTTCGATCTGCTGCGGGCAGATGTAGTGGATGTGGCTGTCGAAGCCACCGACGGTGAGGATCTTGCCCTCGCCGGCAATCGCCTCGGTGCCGGGGCCGACGACGATGCCGACGTGCGGCTGGGTGTCCGGGTTGCCGGCCTTGCCGATGGCGGCGATGCGGCCGTCCTTGATGCCGACATCGGCCTTGTAGATGCCGGTGACGTCGACGATGAGCGCGTTGGTGATGACGGTGTCGACCGCCCCCTGGGCGCGGCTGGTCTGCGCCTGGCCCATGCCGTCGCGGATCACCTTGCCGCCGCCGAACTTCACCTCCTCGCCATAGACCGTGTGGTCGGCCTCGACCTCGAGGATGAGGTCGGTGTCGGCCAGGCGCAGCCGGTCGCCGGTGGTGGGGCCGTACATGTCGGCATAGGCAGCGCGGCCGATCCGATAGGGCATGGTCCTCTCCCGTTCGTTCCCAGGGCGGCCGCGCTCAGAGCGCGCCCATGACCTTTTGATTGAAGCCGTAGACCTTGCGCGCGCCGACATAGGCGACGAGCGTGACCTCGCGGGTCTGGCCGGGTTCGAAGCGCACCGCCGTGCCGGCCGGGATGTCGAGCCGCATGCCGCGCGTCTTGGCGCGGTCGAAGCGCAGGGCTTCGTTGGTCTCGAAGAAGTGGTAGTGCGAGCCGACCTGGATCGGCCGGTCGCCGGCGTTGGCCACCTCCAGCGTCACCGTCTTTTGGCCCTCGTTCAAGACCAGCTCGCCGGGTGCGGGGAACAGTTCGCCAGGGATCATCGCCTCACCTCCTCAAAAGCCGACACGGTAGAAGCCGTGGCAGGCGGTCTCGACCCCGCCCGCGGGGCAGAAGACCTCGACCACGGCGTTGGAGAGTAGCCCCAAAAAGGGCGGCCACAACGTCGCCGCGAACGCCGCCGCCAGGAGCAGGCGCGTGCTGCGGTCGGCTTCAGGCAAAGCCCGTGCCAACAGCGCGGTCAGCCCGAGCAGGACGAGGCCAAGCGCGATCAGCGCCACGGCCGGATGCACCACGAAGCCGGCAAAGACCAAGGCGGCGCCCAGGACGCCCAGGAGCAGCGGCAGGGTCAAGGCGGTGTAGCCGAGCCGGACCAGCACGGCCCCGGTCAGGACCACAAGCGCCGCCAACGTCGTCGCCGTGGCCTTCAGGTCGAACAGCAATTCGAGGCCGAGGCCGGCCGCGACCCACGCGGCGACCGTGAGCAGGGCCAGGGTGCGCGCTTCGGCGGTCACGCCGCCGGCTCCCGGAGATCCTTGTAGAACAGGCGGGTGCCTTCGAGGGCGCCGTCCGGGCGCAGGGCGTGGGCCGGGATGACGCCCACGTCCTGCCAGCCGAGCCCGCGGTAGAAGGGCACCGAGCCGGCACCGGCGTCGGTATCCAGCAACAGGAGAAAGCGGCCCAAGCTCAGCGCCCTAGCTTCGAGTGCGGCCATCAACCGGGCCCCGACGCCCAGGCGGCGACAGCGCCGGTGCACGATCAGCTTCTGCACCTCGGCGCGGTGCGGGGCGTTCTGCTTGGTCGCCAGTTCCAACAGCACGAGCCCGGCAAGGCCCCGGGCGTCGTCGGCCAGCCAGGCCAGATGCCGGCCTTCGGCCAAGCTCGCGGCCACCGGGTCGAGCCAGTCGCGGCGGATGCGGGCCGGCTCCGGCGGCATGAGGAAGCCCAGGGACGCGTTGTCCTCGATCGCGTCGGCCAGCAGATCGACCACCTCGGCGCTGCGCGCCTGCCAGGTGGCCGCGTCGACGGGCTGGACGCGGAGCTCGGTCTCAGCGGATGGGCTCATGCACGGTCACGAGCTTGGTGCCGTCGGGGAAGGTGGCTTCCACCTGCACGTCGTGGATCATCTCGGCGACGCCCGCCATCACCTGATCGCGGCCGATGACGTGGGCGCCGGCCTCCATCAGCTCGGCGACGCTCCGGCCATCGCGGGCACCTTCGACCACGAAGTCGGTGATCAGCGCCACCGCTTCCGGGTAGTTCAGCTTGACGCCGCGCTCCAGCCGCCGCCTGGCCACCATGGCGGCGGTGGCGATCAAGAGCTTGTCCTTTTCGCGGGGGGTCAGGTGCAATTCGGGTTCTCCTCAACTGGGCCCTGGTTCAGCTGTGCCAAAGCCGGGGCAGCCGCGGCGGCAGGCCACCGAGGGCTACGCGCATTCGGGCCAACAGGGTGACCAGACTGCGGCGCAGCGCCAAGGGATCGGCGCCATGAAAGCGGACGACGACGAGCCCGTCGAGCCGTGTTGCGGCACCCGGTAGCGGCAAGCCTTCGAGGGCCTCGCGGATCACCGGCAAGGCCTCGGCGGCATCGGGTGCGGCATAGAGGATGGTGGCGAGTGCCCTCAGCCCATGGCCCAGGGCCGGACGCGCCAACAAGGGCGTGGTCGGCGGCTCCAGGCGGGTGACGTCGAGCCAAACGAGCGCACCTTCCCGGCGCAGCTCGATGCGGTCGACCAGGCGCAGGGCCGTCGGCACCTCGCCCATGGCGAGACGGCCGAACACCAGAGGCTCGACGAACAACAGGCGGGCTTGGGGCGCGAGGTGCAGGGTGGTGCGGCGATCGAGCGCCGCACCTTCGAACAGGATCGTTTCCTGCGGCAGCCATTCCGCCCAGGCGCCGTCCTCGACGACGAGGTCGGTCACCACCTCGGCGGCACCGCCCGCGGATTTGTAGACCTTTTCGGCGGCCTGGGTGGTCGCCCCGGCCACGGTCCCGGCCTGGAAGGTGATGCAGCCGTGCATGCGGTCGCCGCCGGTGAGGCCGCCCGCGAGGTTGATCAGGGCGACGTCGGGGCCGCCGCGTTCGACGTCCCTGGGCAGCCGGGCCTTGAACGCCCCCTCCTGGAACAGTCGCGCCAATACGGTCGCGGCACCGCGCCGTTTCCACACCACGTCGAGCCGGCCCTGGCTGCGTTGCAGCCGCGCCGTGGGGACCTGCGGGACGGTGGGGGTGGGGTCGGGGCGCAGGGCCATGGCTTTCGAGACGTGACGGCGGAGCGATAGGCTCGCTTGTCAGCAACGCCCGTGCCAGCAACGCCGTTTCGGCGCATTTTGCTCATGGGAAAGGCAGTGCGCCACGCTCGGCGGTCGAGGTCAGGTGACGTGAGGCAACCGCAACGGTCGTGACTGCTCGAGAAACGCTCGATCCGCCCGCAATTTGGTCAATCGGCGCCCTGCTGGGCCATCACCGGCAGGCTCCGCGTCACCGTGGCCGCCGCTTCGGGAAAGTCGGCGTAGCGCCAGGCCGCCGGGTCGGCGAACAGCTCGCGCAGGAGCTTGACGTGCAGCATGTGGCCGCTGCCCTTGGCTTCGACGCGCCCCAACAGGGGTCCGGCGAGGTAGAGGTCGCCCACCGCATCGAGGGCTTTGTGGCGGACGAACTCGTCCGGCCAGCGCAGCCCGCCGGGGTTCAAGACGTGGTCGTGGGCGACCACGACCGCGTTGTCGAGCGAGCCGCCGAGGGCCAGGCCTTTGGCCCGCAGATCGACGACGTCCTCGGCGAAGCCGAAGGTGCGGGCGGCGGCGAGTTCGCGGTTGAAGCTGGCGAGGTCGACCCGCGGCAGGGCGATGTGCTGCACGCCGATCAAGGGGTGGTCGAAGTCGATGGTCATGTCGACGGCAAAGGCCGCATGCGGCACGAGCCGCGCCCAACGATCGCCATGGTGCACGGTGACGGGCTTCAGCACCTCGACGAAGCGGCGGGGCTGGTCCTGCTCGACGACGCCGGCGCAGCCGATGAGGAAGCCGAAGTCGCGGGCACTGCCGTCGAGGGCCGGCACTTCGGGCCCGGCGACGGTGATGATGGCGTTGTCGATACCCCAGGCGGCCAGGGCCGCCATGACGTGCTCGACGGTGTTGACCGCAGCGCCGTCGGCGCCCTTGAGTTGGGTGCAGCGGGTGGTGTCGGCGACATGGCCGACGGTGGCGGGGATGGGGGCCGTGCCGGGCAAATCCTCGCGGACGAAGACGATGCCCGTGTCGGCCGGCGCCGGGCGCAGGCTGAGCGCCGACTTGACCCCGCTGTGCAACCCGACGCCGACGCAGCCGATCGCCGTCTTGAGGCTACGCTGCAGAGGCGGTTCGGGGGCGAGCTGGAAGCTGAGGCTCATGGGCACGTCGTCCTTGGTCTGCGGCGCCCCGGCAAAGCAGGCGGCGGGGCGGCGTCTTCGCGTTACGGGCCGCGACCAAAGTCGGAGCGGCACGGTGCAACGGTAACCAAGGGAGCGGCGAGCTTCAAATCACCTTGTGTGACGATATTTGACGAAGGTTTTTTGAAGCTCGCTCTTAGCCCCGTCTCTCAAGCGTCTGTCTTTTCACGCTTCAGGAATGCGGGCAGTTCACCCTCTCCAGCCGGCTCGGCGCTGATGCGGCGCTCCTCGGCGGCCTTGGGTGCGCGCCCCTCCTTGGCGCCGTCGCGGCCTGCGGCGGTGTCGTCGTCGCGCTTGCCGTAGAGGCCTTGGGCCATCCGGCGGAACAGGGAGCGGGTCTGGCCGTCCTCGGCGGTGGCGGCATCGATCGGTGCGGCCGGCGTGAAGGCGGGCCGCTCTTCCGCCGCCCGTTCGACGTCGCCGACGGCCGAATCGACCAGGCGATGGCGCTGCGGCTCGCGGCGGGCACCCTGCGGGCCGCCCGGATGCGGCATCGGCTGCACCCGGTGCGTCTCGGTGCGGAAGCGGAGCCCCGCCAGCGCCGAAACCGGCTCGGCCTTGCGCGCCGCTTCGGCCGGCTGCGGCTCGGGGCGGGCGGGCTCGGCGTGCAGCGAATGGGCGCGGTGGCGGGACGAGCCCTCGATGCCGGTGGCCACCACCGACACCCGCATCTTGCCCTCCATGGTCTCGTCGAAGGTCGAGCCGAAGATGATGTTGGCGTTGGCGTCGACTTCCTCGCGAATGCGGTTGGCCGCAGCGTCGACCTCGAACAGCGTCATGTCGAGCCCGCCCGTGATGTTGATCAGGACGCCCTGCGCCCCCTGCATCGACACCTCGTCGAGGAGCGGGTTGGAGATGGCGGCTTCGGCTGCTTCCACCGCGCGCCGGTCACCCTCGGCCTCGCCCGTGCCCATCATCGCCTTGCCCATTTCGGCCATGACGGTGCGGATGTCGGCGAAGTCGAGGTTGATCAGGCCGGGCATCACGATCAGGTCGGTCACGCCGCGCACGCCCATGTGCAGCACCTGGTCGGCGAGCGTAAACGCGTCGCGCAGCGTGGTGCGCTCGTTGGCGATCCGGAACAGGTTCTGGTTCGGGATCACGATCAGGGTGTCGACATATTGCTGCAGGTCTTCGAGCCCGGCCTCGGCGATCCGCATGCGGTGGGCACCCTCGAAGGAGAAGGGCTTGGTGACCACGCCGACGGTGAGGATGCCGCGCTCCCGGACGGCGCGGGCGATGACGGGGGCAGCGCCCGTGCCGGTGCCGCCGCCCATGCCGGCGGTGATGAAGACCATGTGCGAGCCGTCGACGTCCTTCAGGATTTCGTCGAGGGCTTCTTCGGCGGCGGCGCGGCCGACCTCGGGCCGGGCGCCGGCACCGAGGCCGTGGGTGATGGCCGTGCCGAGCTGGATGCGCCGCTCGGTCAGGCACTGACCCAGCGCCTGGCTGTCGGTGTTGGCGACCAGGAATTCCACACCTTCCAGGTGCGACGCGA
>RECO01000300.1 GCA_007694015.1 Geminicoccaceae bacterium | reverse complement strand
CGGCTTTGCCGATGCCAGTTGGCAGGAGAGACGGCGGCTTTGCCGATGCCAGTTGGCAGGAGAGACGGCGGCTTTGCCGATGCCAGTTGAGAGGGGAGACGGCGGCGGCTGCCGCGAAACGCAGGCTCATCGAGCCCAGGTTTGCGTCACTCCCTGGCGACGGGCGCGGCGCAGGCTGACGTGCGCGGCGGAGGAGACCACGGGCTCCGCGGCCGGACGGCCGAAGAGATAACCCTGGGCGAAGGTGACACCAAAGGAGCGGAGCATCGTCACCTGCTGCTCGCTTTCCACCATCTCGGCGATGGTCTCGACCTTCAAAGACCGGCAGAGCTCGACCATGGACCGCAGCACGGCCGTATCGCGCGCACCGTCGGCGAGCCGCTGCACGAAACCGCCGTCCAGCTTGACGTAGTCGACGTTGAGGGCGCGGATGTAGTGAAAGGCGGCCGCACCGGCACCGAAGTCGTCCAGGCAAACCTCGTGCCCGGCTCGGCGCAGCGACTGCAGCACTGCATCGGCCTGCACGAGATCGGTCAGCTGAAACGACTCGGTCACTTCGAACATCAACTGGCGCGCCGTGTCCCGGTTCTCTTGGCAAAGCCGGAGCAAGGCGTCGACGAAGCGATCGCACTGCAGGGAGCGGGCCGACACGTTGACGGCCACGTGCGGCCGCTTGCCCCGCCGCGCCATGGTGCGCAGCTTCTCCAACACGACGGCCGCCACCGCGAGATCGAAGTCCATCACGAAGCCGATCGATTCGGCGAAGGTCACGAAGTCGAAGATCGGCTCCTCGCTGCCGAGCCGGGTGAGCGCTTCGCTGTGGTGACTGTCGCCGTCCGCGAGCCGCACGATGGGCTGGTACAACACGGCGAAGCGCCGCTCTTCGATCACCGATTTGGCAGCCTGCACCCGCGCCGCCGTGTCGGTCAGGCGGGCGCGGAGGGCATCGGTGAGCGAGGACACCACGCAGCCCGTCCTGGCCAGGTGGTCCAAGACGAAACGGACCGCCGAGCCGGCTTCATGCGGGCTCAGATCGGCCTCGTCGAAGGCCAAAGGGCGATGCTCCAGCGTCACCGCGCTGCCGGCCGGTGATTCCGACAAAACGCGTTCGAGCCCGCTGCTGAGCCGGGCCTCGTCCTCGCCCGCACGGTGGACGGCGGCGAACTTGCCATCGCCGAGACTGCCCGCCAGGGCACCATGGCTGGCGACGGCGCGCAACGCGTCACCGATCGCAGCGAGCAGATCGGCGACCACCGGGCCATCCGCCCCACCCGGCGCCGCGTCGAGGCCGCCGAGCTTGACCACCGAGAGAACCAGCCCGTCCTCGCTCGCCAACTGGCGCGACAACTCGCGCTCGACGGCACCGATGAAACGCTCCTTGTCGGCCAGCCCGATGTCGCCCTGGGCGTCGCTCGCCCTGGAGGCCAGGCCGCCGAGTGTGGCGAACAACGGCCCCTGGGGCTGCGTGCGCAACAGGCAGAGTTGCGCCGTCTTGAGCCCGTCCGCGCTGTGCACCCGAACCGGCCCCCGCCGGCCGCCGCCGTGGAGTTCACCGGCGAGGAAGGCGATCATGCCGCGATCCGCCGGCGCAAACAGATCGAACAGGCCCCGACCTCGGGCCCCGCTTGCACCGAAACGCGCCAAGGTGCCGGCGGCAAAGGCGATCCGGTCGTCACCATCCACCTCCAGCAACACATCCGCCGTGGCAAAGGCGAACGCCACGTAACGGTTGCGCGCCTCGCGGTCGCAATGCATGGCCCGAACTCTCCCTGGGCAACGGCAACGGTGCGGGCAGCCTATCCAGTTCCGCTTAACGAGCCGTAAAGCGCCGCAAGCACGACCGAAGGCTTGCCCCGCGCGCCGAGGCGTGGATGATCCGGCGGCTTGGTTTCCGAAACGGGTGCACGATGACGAACGTCGCGGTGGTCGGCTCGCAATGGGGCGACGAGGGCAAGGGCAAGATCGTCGACTGGCTGTCGGAGCGGGCCGACGTGGTGGTCCGCTTCCAAGGCGGCCACAACGCCGGCCATACGCTCGTCGTCGACGGCGTGACCTACAAGCTCTCGCTCCTGCCCTCGGGCGTGGTGCGGCCGGGCAAGCTCTCGATCATCGGCAATGGCGTGGTGGTCGACCCGTGGGCACTGTTGCGGGAGATCGACCAGATCCGCGCGCAGGGTGTGGCAATCGGCTCGGACAGCCTGCGCATCGCCGAAAACGTGCCCTTGATTCTGCCGGTCCATGGCGAGCTCGACCGCGCACGAGAGCGCGCCCGCGACGGCGCCGATGCCGGCACCGGCAAGATCGGCACGACCGGCCGCGGCATCGGCCCAGCCTACGAGGACAAGGTGGCAAGACGCGCCATCCGCCTCTGCGACCTGGCCGATCCCGCGACGCTGGAAAAGAAGCTCCACGACCTTTTGCTGCACCACAACGCGCTGCGGCGCGGCTTCGGCGAGCCCGAGATCGATGGTGGGCCGCTCTTGCAGGACCTTTTGGCCCTGGCCCCCAGGCTGTTGCCCTATGCCGAGCCGGTCTGGCTGCGGCTCTCGGAGCTGCGCCGGGCCGGCCGGCGCATCCTGTTCGAAGGCGCGCAAGGGGCGATGCTCGACATCGACCACGGCACCTACCCGTTCGTCACGTCGTCCAACACCTTCGCCGGTGCCGCGGCCTCGGGCTCCGGCATCGGGCCGGGGGCGGTCGGCTACGTGCTCGGCATCACCAAGGCCTACACCACCCGGGTGGGCTCGGGCCCCTTCCCGACCGAAGAGCCCAACGAAATCGGCAAGCGGCTGGGCGAGCGGGGGCGCGAGTTCGGCACGGTCACCGGCCGGCCGCGCCGTTGCGGCTGGTTCGATGCGGTGCTGGTGCGCCAGGCCGTCAGGCTCGGCGGCATCGACGGCATGGCGCTGACCAAGCTCGACGTACTCGACGGCCTGGAGCGCCTCCGGGTCTGCACCGCCTACACCCTGGAGGGCCAAACCCTCCACCACCTGCCGGCCTCGATGAGTGCCCAGGCCCGCGTGCAGCCGGTCTACGAGGAGATGGAGGGCTGGAGCGAGAGCACGGAAGGGGCGCGCTCGTTCGCCGACCTGCCGGCCGCGGCGGTGAAGTACGTCAAGCGGCTGGAGGAGCTGGTCGAGGCACCGGTGGCGCTGCTCTCGACCAGCCCCAACCGCGACGACACCATCATGGTCACCGACCCGTTCGCCGACTGAACCGACCGCGCGCAACCCAATCCGCCAACGCAAGGATCGGCTGGTCGCGCCCTGACCGGTTCAACCCCGCAGCAGCACCCGCGCCTTTGCCCGCACCGAGGGGGCGGTGTCGTCGAGGGCGCGCTCGACCGCCCGGTCCGACCATTCCTGCAATTGCGGAAAGCGCTCGGCGAGCGCGGCGAGGCCGTCGAGGGCTGCCAGACGGACGTTGCGGTGGTCGTGGGCGGCAAGCCGTTCCAGGCTGGCGGCGGCGGTAAGCGCCACGTCCGGCGGGGTGCGCAGATAGCGCACGGCGAGACAGAGCCGTTCCTTGACCTGCCAGGCGCGGTCCTCGTCGAGGCAACGCAGGAGCGCGCGGCGCTCGGCCGGCAAAAGCGGCAAGCCGCGGGCAACCAGCCGCCCGAGCGCCCAGGCGGCGGCCAGTTGCGCCCTCAGATCGCCCACCTGCACCAGGACGACGAGGCCGGCGAGATCGTCGGCACTCGGAAAGTGGTCGGCGACCGCCGCCTCGAGGGCGGTGAAGTCGGCGCCGTCGAAATTTGCGATGGCGTGGCTCAGGCTGTCGGACAACGGGGCCAGGTCCCAAGAGCAGCGGAGACCTGGCCCTATCGCCAAAACCGTCGGTTGACGAGCCCGATCTTGGCCCTGCCGTCAGCGCGTGTTCCGGTTAGGTTGATCGGTGCCCATCCCGCGCCCCCGCCCGTCCACCCACGAGTGTACGATCCCATGGGTGGCCGGGCGGGGGCGCGGGATGGTCGAGCCTATCGGAAAAGGCGCTAGCGCACGACGTAGACCGAGCAGGGGGCGTTCAGCACGACGCTGGAGGCATGCGAGCCGAGCAGCACGTCGGTCATCTTCGGGTTGTGCGAGCCCATGACGATGAGATCCGCCTTGACGCGTTCGGCGGCCCGGCAGATCTCGCGATGCTTGGTACCGGCCTTCAGTTCGCTGGTCGCCTTGACGTCGTCGGGGACGACGGCGCGCATGAACTTTTCCAACTCCGGTTTGTGGTGCTCGGGCAAGCGGGCGAGGTTGCGCTCCAATTTCGGCACGACGTAGAGCACGTGCAGCTTGGCGCCGTGCTGCCGCGCCAGTTCGATCGCCGTATCGATCGACTTCTTCCACAACGACGCCTTGCTGACGTCGACCGGCAACAGGATCGTCTCGACCATGTCGGGCTCCCTTGGCACTCACTCGGCGGCGGCGGTACGTGCGGCCACGAGGATGCGTCTTTCCTCCCGTAAACCCAGGACGATCGCGACGCACATCACCAACAGCACGATGGCGAACGGAAAGCCCGTGGCGATCGCTGCCGCCTGCAAGGCCGCAAGCCCACCGCCGATGAGCAGGGTGATCGCCACCAGCCCCTCGAAGATGCACCAGAAGATCCGCTGCACGACCGGCGCGTCGGTCTTGCCGCCGGAGGTGATGGTGTCGATGACGAGCGAGCCGCTGTCGGACGAGGTGATGAAGAACACCAAGACCAGCACGATGCCGACGGCCGAGACGATGGCGGTGAAGGGCAGGTTTTCCGCCATCAAGAACAGCGCCAGTTCGGGCGTCCAGTCGCTCACCGCCTGCGCCACGCCGGTCAGGCCCTGGTCGAAATACTGGCTGATGGCGGTGCCGCCGAAGGCGTTCATCCACAGGATCGAGACCGCCGTCGGGATGAGCAGCACGCAGATGAGGAACTCGCGCACGGTGCGGCCGCGCGACACCCGGGCGATGAACATGCCAACGAACGGCGACCAGGAAATCCACCAAGCCCAATAGAAGGTGGTCCAGCCGTGCATGAAGGCTTGGTCCTCGCGGCCGACGAAGTTGCTCAAGGCCGGCAGCGCCTGGGCGTAGGCGATGGCGCTGTCGAGCGCGCCCGAGAGGATCAGCCAGGTCGGCCCGGCGATGATGACGAACAGCATCAGCGCGAAGGCGAGGATCATGTTGAGTTCGGAGAGGCGCTTCACGCCGGCGTCGATGCCGGCCACCACCGAGACCAGGGCAATGGCGGTGATGACCACGATCAGGACGACGCGGGTGGTGTCGGTCTGGGCGATGCCGAACAGGTAGTCGAGGCCGGCCGTTGCCTGCTCGGCGCCGAAGCCGAGCGAGGTGGCGAGGCCGAAGAGGGTGGCGAAGACGGCGAGCGTGTCGATGACGTGGCCGGGCCAGCCCCACACCCGATCGCCCAACAGCGGGAAAAAGGCCGAGCGGATGGTGAGCGGCAGCCCCCGATTGTAGGCGAAGAAGGCCAGTGCCAACGCCACGATCGCATAGATGGCCCAGGGGTGCAGCCCCCAGTGGAAGATGGTCGCCGCCATGCCGATCGAGCGGGCCGCCGCCTCGTCGGCCGGATCGACGCCCAAGGGCGGGTAGAGCGCATGCGTCATCGGCTCCAACACGCCGAAGAACATCAAGCCGATGCCCATGCCGGCGGCGAACAGCATGGCGAACCAGCCAGCATAGGAGAATTCGGGCTCCGCTGCCTCACCGCCCAGGCGGATGCTGCCATAGGGCGAGACGATGAGTGCCAAGCACAGCACAACGAAGATGTTCGCGGCACTCATGAACAGCCAATCGAGTTGATTGGTCAGCCACGGCCGCAGCCAGCCGAAAAACTCGCTGGCCTGGGCTTGGAACACCAGCGCGTAGAGGACGAAGCCGACGACGACGAGGCTGGAGACGACGAAAACGGGGTTGTGGATGTCGAGCCCGAAGGGTCGAATATTGTCCTGGCCGACCTCGTAGTCGGTCTCGGCCGGAAAATCGACGTCAGGCTCGCTCGTGGCTTCACTCAAACTGGGGACTCCCGTTGGGTTCGGCGCGATGGCCATCAGGCGCGGGGCGCGGCTGCTGCGATTGCGGCGGGCAGCGCAGGCCGTGGTGACGGCTTGCGCATTACCGACATGACAAACCAATTTGCGACGCCATGCAACCCATCCGTCATCTTTCGTCGCGGTTGGTCCCGGCGGGGATCGTTTTGGCCGCTCGGGCGTTGACGCAGTTGAAGCGGCGCCACCGCGGCGCTGCCCGCCTGCATGGAGACACGTCTTGAACGATCAAACACCCAACCCGGCCGAGCAGTTCCGGCAGCTTGCCAGCGATGGCGAGCGGATCGCCGAAGCGCTGCACCAGAACGGCGCGCCCAATCAGGCCCAGGTGGTGGCCGCCCTCGCCCACATCGTGCGGCAGGTCGCCGACCAGCTCGACGGTCCGCCGGACAGCGCCGCCTGAGGAGGCCTTGCGTGTCCAAGGCCACCGACATCGACCAAACGCCCCTTGTGCAGTTGCAAGGGGAAGCCGATAATCGCGTCACTGAATCTTCTGCGAACGGCGACGGTCTGACCCTTCGGGGCCTGGGACGGTACGCATCCAGGTACGATTCGATCTTCGCCGGCAAGGGTGCCGGCGGGGGAACACCGAAAGGGACGGGCTCGATGCCAGTTGGTACGGTCAAGTGGTTCAACGCAACCAAGGGTTATGGTTTCATTCAACCGGAGGGCGGTGGCCCTGACGTGTTCGTGCACATCTCCGCGGTGGAGCGTGCCGGCATGGACGGCTTGCGTGACGGCCAGAAGATCAGCTTCGAAGAGAAGCGCGATCCGAAGCGGGGCAAGACGTCGGCCGAGAACCTGAAGGCCGTCTGAGGCTTCACGAGGTTTTCTCGCGAAACGCGCCGCGGCTACCGCGGCGCGTTTTGTTTTGTGGACGTCGGGCAAGAACTAGGGGGCTTTTGGCCCCCTAGTGCACAGGCGCATTCGGAGCGTTCCGCTCCGGATGCGCCGTTGATGCACT
>RECO01000245.1 GCA_007694015.1 Geminicoccaceae bacterium | reverse complement strand
GCTCGATCATGGAGGGCATCCTGCTCGACACCATGTTCGACCTGCCCGGCCTCGACGGCGTCGAGGAGGTGGTGATCAACAAAGAAGCGGTCGAAGGCAAGTCCGCGCCGTTGAAGATCTACGCCGAACGCCCCGAGCGCAAGGAACCGGTGCAGCCGGCGAGCTGAGGTTTAGGGAAAGGAGAAGCGCCAGGGGGCTTTTGGCCCCCTGGACCCCCGACCGCCGGCCAAGGCCGGCGGACTTGTTTTCAGCGGTTCAGGCAAGCCCGGCTCGCTCGTGTCGTCTGGCTCTACCGAAGCATGGCTGCACCAACCCGACAGCGGCAACGCCGCTGCCTCCCCTCCTCAACTGGCAGCGGCAATGCCGCTGCCTTGCCTGCTCAACTGGCAGCGGCAACGCCGCTGCCTGGGGGGCGCGGGGGGCCAAAAGCCCCCCGACCCTTCCCTTCGCTTTCCCCTACCGCCTCAAGCCGCAGCGTCGAGGCAGTGGCGGACGGCTTTGGCGAGGTCTTGCAGGTGGATGGGCTTTTGCAGGAAGTGGGCGTTGTCGGGCAGGCGGGCGTCGGCGGCGAGGGCGGCGGCGGCGTTGCCGGAGGCGAAGAGGATGCGGAGCTCGGGGTGCTGGCCTTTGGCGGCGGTGGCCAAGTCGAGGCCGTTCGGTCCACCGGCGAGCCCGATGTCGGTGAGCATGAGGTCGACGCTCGGCAGGCTTTGCAGTTTTTGGAGGGCTTCGTTGGCGTGGTTGCTGACGTGCACCTCGTAGCCGAGGCTGGCGAGGGCACGATGCAGCCAGTCGGCCACGGCCGGCTCGTCCTCGACCACGAGCACCCGCTCGCTGCCGCGGGGTGGCCGGGTCGTTTGACCGGCGCTGGCGGTGCGGGCCGGCTCCTTGGCCACGGGCAGCAGCAAGGTGACCGTGGTGCCCTGGCCTTCGACGCTGTCCAACAGGACGTGGCCGCCGCTCTGTCGGGCGAAGCCATAGACCATCGCGAGCCCGAGCCCGCTGCCCTGACCCTGGCCTTTGGTGGTGAAGAACGGGTCGAAGGCGCGCTCCTTGGTTTCGATGCTCATCCCCCTCCCGGTGTCGGCAACTTCGATCTGGATGGCGTGTTCCGCTTGGGCGTTGCGGGTGAGCGGGCCGCGGCGCTGACGCACGCCGATACGCAAGCGGCCTTCGCCCTTCATGGCGTCACGCGCGTTCAAGGCGAGGTTCAGCAGTGCGTTCTGCAGCTGCACGGGGTCGACCTGGGCGGCCGGCAGGTCGCCCTCGAAGGCCGTCTCGATCTGGATGCCGGGACCGAGCGTGCGGCTCAAGACTGCTTGCCAGTCCTGGACGAGTTGGCTGACGTCGACCGGTCGGGGTGCTAGCGGCTGGCGACGGGCGAAGGCCAAGAGGTGGGCGGTGAGCTGGGCGGCCTGTTCGCTCGCCCTGGTCGCCAGGGTGACCGCTTCGCGATCGTTGGCGTCCAATCCGGGTGATTCGGCGAGCATCTCGAGGTTGCCGAGGATCACGGTCAAGAGATTGTTGAAGTCGTGGGCAACGCCGCCCGTGAGCTGGCCGATGGCGTCCATCTTTTGGGCTTGCCGTAACTCGGCGTCGGCTTGGATGCGCTTGGTGATGTCTTGAAAGTAGGCGGTCAGGCCGTCGTCGTGGGGAAAAGCGCGGACGGCGAACCACGTGTCGAGCGGGGGGTAGAAGAACTCCAGGCTGCGGTCCTGGCCGCTGGCAATGGCGGCCTCGCAGGTTTCGCGTAGCGCCGTTTCGGCGGCGGCGGGGAAGGCAACCCAGATGTTCTGGCCGATCATTTCCTCGGCGCTGCGGCGCAACAGCTCGCACGCCTTCGCATTGACATAGGTGAAACGTCCATCGCGATCGATCGAGTACACCGCATCGGAGATGGAATTGAAGATGGCTTCGATCCGGGCGTGGCTTTGCGCCAGCTCGCGGCGGCTGTTCTCGACCGATTGCAAAGCGCGGTGGCGATCGTCCAAAAGCTGCAGCTTCTGCAGCGTGGTCGCCGCAATGCGGGCGATCTGCTCGGCGACGGCCGCGTCCTCCGCCCCGAGGGGGCGGTCACCCGGAGGCTGGAGGCGCAAGGCGCCGGCACTTCGGCCAGGCGCGGCATCGAGAGGGAGCAGGGTGGCTAGACCGTCGGTGGCGCGCGGTTGCAGTCCGGCCGGTGCTGCGCCTGCCGGTTCCAGCGTGACCCCGACGCCCGGCAGCATCTCTCGGGCACCTTGGACCAGCGTTTCGAGCAAGGTCGAGGGGGTGGTCGAGCCAATGAGGCGTTCGCCGATGCGGGCGATGGCTCGCTGCCGTTGCTCGCGCTCCTGCATGCCTTGCTGCCAGCGCGCGAAACTGCGCAGCGCTGCCGCCGTCAGGCCGGCCAGGACAGCGAGGACCAGGGCGAGTTGGGCGAGGCTCCAAATCAGTCGGTTGCGCCAGGGCGCCATGATCTGATCGGTGGCGAGGCCGACCAAGACGACGACACCCAAGTCTTCGATGGTGTCGAACGCGGCGAGCCGATGCACCCCGTCGGTCGGATAGGCTCGACGGAAGACGCCGCTGTCACGCGCCGGGAGCAGGTCTTGGACCAAAGGGTCGTCCGCCATCGAAAGACCGACGAACCGGTCGTCCCAAGGCATGCGCGCGAGAAAGGCACCGTCCACGGTCAAGACCGAGATCACGCTCCCGGGCGGCATCGGCATGGCGCGGTACTGCTCGACCAGATGATCGACCGACACGGTCGCTGCGACCGTGGCATTTACCGTCGCATCGGGTGCGGCCACGCCACGGGCCAGGTTGATGATCGGTCGGCCCCGCGAGAGGTTGAAGATGCCCACGCTGGTGCCGTCGATGATCAGACCGGCTTCGCCGGCAAGGGCTCTCGAGACGCTGTCCCGGTGGAGCAGGTCGACCGGGGGCGGGTCGGCGACGGAGGACGTCATCCGCAACAGACCCTCCTGGTCGGTGACCCAGAAGGCGAGGGTTGCCGGGGAGCGCAGCTGCCAGTCGACGAGGGCGTCATGGACGGCGCTGCGGGCTGCGGGATCGGTCAGCTCGCGACCCGAAAGCCGGACCGAGAGGTCGATCAGGCCGGCATCGATCACGCGCATGGTGCCGGCGAACTGGTCGGCGAGGGCGCGCGCGGTCGTCTGCGCGAACGCCTCGGATTCCATCAGGCGAAGCTGATAACTCCGCCACAGGTCGACGGCGTGGAACGCGACCACCGCGGCCATGCCGACGGCGCAAAGGCCGAGCGTCAGCCGGCGCGGGTCGAGCCGCTTCAACGCGCCGCCGTCCCGTTGCCGCGGTGGCCGTTCGAGGTGCGGGCCAGCCGCATCACCAGCGCGAGACCGGCGTCGGCACCCAGCGAAACGTCGGTCACCAAGCCGAGGCCCAACTCCTCCAACCGCGTCTGCACACAGCCCGGCAAGGGACTGCGCGCCATCGATCCACCGACGTCACCCTCCAAGGCGAAGCCGAGCGTCGCGGTGTCCGCACCGCGATCTTCGCGGACGACCAAACGCACAGCGTAGCGCCAGGGGTCGAGCGGCGTCGCAAGGGCCAGCAAGCAGGCCACGATTTCCTCCAAGGCATCGCCCGGTGCGTCGACCCAAAGGGGATCGACGGGTTTGACCGTTGCAACACGCACGTCTCCTGGCAAGAGCAGCTGCAACCTATGCGCGAGATCTTCGACGAACGTGGCAAGGTCGAGCGCAGCGGCGGCGCTGCGTGCGTTCGGTGACGCTTCGAGGCTCGGGAGCGCCGGGCTGGCATCGATCTCGGCCAAACCGCCGTCGCTGGCGGCGGCCTCGAAGCTGCACAAGGCCCAGGGCTCGTTACCGTCGCCGCCCACCAGGGGTTGCAGGCGCATGGCGACATGGTGGAGACCGTGGCGCGCTAGGCGGAGCCGCTGGTGGACGTAGACGGTGGCGCCGCTCGCCAAGGCGTCGAAGGCGCTCTGGAGATCCTTTTGGTCATCGACCGCTTCGAACAGGCTCGTGAGCGGCATGCCGACCAGCGGACGGCCGGCGAACAGCCAGCGCGCGTTCACGTCGGCGTAAAGCACCCTGAGTTTGGGCGTGGTCGCGGAGCAGATCAGGAAACCAGCCTGGGCCTCGCCGGTTTCCATCACCAGCCGGCCGTCGGAGGTCTCGAGGTTGGCGTCGGGCAGGGCATGCATCGGACGGAAACTCCGGGGAGGAGAGAAAGAAAAACGGCGGCGACGTCAGTCGGCCGTCGCCAGGAAAGCGGCAAGCGAGCGGTGACGGAGTGGCTTCATGGCCCGTTGCAGACGCCGCGGCAGTCGGGCAGCGGGCAGGTCGATCAGGGCATCGGCCGAGCCTTCGCGTTGGTCGATCAGGCAGAGAACGGGCAGCTCGTCGTCGAAGGCCGCGATGGCCTGCAACACGGCGGCGCTCTCCGGATCCGGCAGTGTCAGGCTCAACAAGACCGCTTGCGGCTGGCAGCGGTCGAGCAGTCCCGTGACGGCGGCGGTGTCGGCGGCGCCGACGACGTGCCAGCCGAGGCGGGCGCACTGGTGCTCGAGGCTTTCGGCCACCGCCGCATACGGCTCGACGACCAGAAGGGTTGGCCTGGTCGGCGATGGTTCCGGGTTGCGATCAATGGCTTCGTCCGGCATCGTCCATTCACCTTGCGCGTGCATCGAACCGTTCCACCGCCTGGTTGCGTCGACACTCGCATGGCTGCTCGTGAACGACCCTACAGCCGGAGGTTGCAACTTTGTCGGCGTTGTTGTCACGTCAGGAACTGTCAGCTTTTGTTGGCGGCTCCAGCCCGAGACACTGGCGGGCGGTGGTGTGAACGACGTGGGGGTCGGTCCGGCCGAGGGGCGTTTTCGGGTTCTCCTGGTCGAGGACCAGGCTGATCTGGCAACGACCGTAAGCACCTATTTGAGCCGGCACGAATTCGACGTCACCGTGGCGCCGGACGGCCAAGCCGCGCGCGCGGCGTTCACCGCGGAGCGCCCGGACATCGTCGTCTTGGACCTGGGCTTGCCCGATACCGACGGCACGCTGTTGGTGAGCTACTTCACCCGCGAGACCGACGTGCCGGTGATGATCGTGACGGGTCGCGGCGACGAGGTCGACCGTGTCGTCGGCTTGGAACTCGGGGCAGCCGACTACGTCACCAAGCCCTTTTCACTGCGCGAGCTGCTCGCCCGGATCCGCGCGCACCTCCGGCGTCGTGCGCCGGCCGCTGCGGCGCCCGCTGACCGCGGCACGCTCACGCTCGGCCCCTATGTCGTAGACCCGCTCCATCGGGAAGTGCGGTTGGGGCAGGAGCGCATCGAACTGACGGCGGCCGCCTTCGATCTCTTGCTGCTGCTGTTGGAGCATGAGACGGTGAGCCGCGACGACATCGCCTCGCTCATCCTGCGCAAGGCTTATTTCCCGGGCGACCGGTCGGTCGACCAACTCGTGTCGCGCCTGCGGACCAGCCTCGGCGAGGGCGCTTGGGGCCAGATCGAAAGTGTTCGCGGGATCGGTTATCGGCTGTTGAGGCCCTGACCAAAGGGCGCAGCTTGCGCAAGATCATCCACGTCGACATGGACGCGTTCTTCGCTGCGGTCGAACAGCGGGACGATGCGGGCCTGCGCGGGCGGCCGATCGCGGTCGGTGGCGCTGCCGGCCGCGGCGTGGTGATGACCGCGAGCTACGAGGCGCGGCCCTTCGGCGTGCGTTCGGCCATGCCCTCGGTGACGGCGAAGCGCTTGTGTCCGGACCTCGTCTTCGTGCCGGCGCGGATGGACGTCTACCGCGAGGTCAGCCGCCAACTCAGGGGCATCTTCAGGGCCCATGCCGACGCCGTCGAACCCTTGTCCCTCGACGAGGCCTATCTGGACGTGACCCAAAGCGCGCGGACGGTGCCCGCGATCGCCATTGCCCGCAAGGTCAAGGCCGAAATCCAGGCCCTGACCGGTCTGACCGCATCGGCCGGCGTCTCGGTCAACAAGTTCCTCGCCAAGATCGCCTCCGATATGGACAAGCCCGACGGCTTGACCGTGATCCGCCCGGAGGAGGTCGATCGCTTCGTCGCCGCCCTGCCGGTCGAACGCTTCCACGGGGTCGGGCCGGTCACCGCCCAAAAGCTGCACGACCAAGGCCTTCGCACCGGTGCCGATCTGCGTCTTGCCGGGTACGAGCGGCTGGTCGGGCGCTTCGGTCGCCTCGGCGCGCATCTCTTTCACATCGCCCACGGCCGCGACGACCGCGAGGTGACGCCCGACCGGGTGCGCAAGTCGGTCGGCTGCGAGCAGACCTTTGCCCATGACCTCAGGGGCCTGGATGCGTTGGCCGCGGCACTCGAACCGATCGCGCTCAAGCTGGAGGCGCGCTTGCGCCAAGCCGGTGCCCGTCCCCTGACCCTTACGTTGAAGGTCAAGGACGATCGTTTTCGCCTCCAAACCCGGGCCCGCCGCCATGCCCGGCCGGTGCTGGACGCGCCGAGCCTGCTGCTTGCCGGTCGTCGCCTCCTCGACGAGGCCGAATTGGAGCGACCGGTCCGGCTGTTGGGCCTCGCCGGTTCACACTTCGAGGCCGCCAGCGATCAGCTCGACCTGTTCGATCTCACGGTTTGACCGCGACAGGACGTTTCGCCAGCCGCGGCGACGCCGCCGGCAGCCTTGGGCGATGACGGTGAAACAAGGGTCCCTCCGCACTGCCAGCGACGATCCGGCAAGCCGGCCTCATGCCCAACCAGCCGCGAAGACGGGCAAAAAAAGCGTTCATCCCTGCGCTCCCTCGGTTTTCGGAGAGATCATAGAGTGAACGTAGGTGGAACAAAACAGGAAATTAGGATTGCAAAGGCAACGCGGGACTTCATGGTCCCCCTTGAACCCCCCAAGCGACGGCTGCCACCCCGCCACTTTCTGGAAAGTTGCAGCGGCTCTGCCGCTGCCTGGGGGTTTCCAAGGGGGGGGGGTATAGACCGGGTTGATCCCAGACATTTTGGACCGGGAGCATTCCTGACAGGAGCATGGGCTCGGATCGATGGGAG
>RECO01000192.1 GCA_007694015.1 Geminicoccaceae bacterium | reverse complement strand
GTTCGCCATGCCGGAGACGGCGATCGGGATGTTCCCGGACGTCGGCGGCACCTAAGTGCTGTCGCGGTTGCCGAACGGGATTGGGCGGTGGCTGGCGTTGACCAGCGAGCGGTTGGGTGCGGCCGACGCGTTGCAGGCCGGGGTGGCGTCGCACTACGTGCCGCGGCACAGATTGCCCGAACTCTTGGCGCTGATCGCACGGGCCCAGACCGGTGACGCCGTGGTAGAGGCGGTGGAGACGATGGCCCTGACGCCGCCGGCCGGCGAGGTGGCGGCGCACCATGCGGAGATCGCCGCCGTGTTCGGTCACGACGATTTGGCGTCGATCGAGGCGGCCGCGGCGCGATCCGAGTGGGGCCGGCAGCAATGGGCGACGCTGCAGAAGCGCTCGCCGACGGCCGTGTGCCTCGCCTTGGAGCAATTGCGCCGCGGGCGAACGCTCGATTTCACGGCCTGTATGGTGCTCGAATACCGGATGGTGCATCGCATCCTTGCCGGACACGACTTCTACGAGGGGGTGCGGGCGGTGCTGGTCGAGAAGGACCAGGCCCCGCGTTGGCAGCCCGCAACGCTCGATCAGGTCGATGCCGCCGCGATCGCGGCCTATTTCGAACCGCTGGAAGCGGGCGATCTGGTCTTCGACTGGGCGGCGGGTACTGGTTGATCGGATGCAGGGTTCGACGCGAGGGCGGGCGCGGAGGCCGGCGGCCGCGAATGACCCTTGCCGGTTTGGCGTGGTTGCGGCAAAGCTGTCTCAACCCGTACGCAAAGACCGGCCCGAAAAAAAAAGACTTCTCGTTCATCATGTAGATGTTAGAAGGGAGCCTGAAGTCGAAGTGTTGCGTTGATGTCAGCGCCCAAGCGTTTGACGTTGCGTGCCTTTCGACGGCCGCCTCTGGCTCGGAAAAGAAATCGACGGCAAGTTCGGGTGTTGGTGTGAAACAGAGCTATCTCGAAACCATCCGACTGGTCGAACGGCTGCACCGCCGCTTCCTCGACGTGATCAAGACCGAGTTGGACCGGCTCGGCATCGAGGACATCAACAACGTGCAAACGCTGATCCTCTTCAACATCAACGAGGAACAGCTAACCGTCGGCGAACTCACCGCGCGTGGCTATTATCTCGGCTCGAACGTTTCGTACAACGTCAAGAAGCTGGTCGAGAACGGCTACTTGCAGCAGGAGCGCTCGCCGCACGATCGCCGCATGACCCGGGTGCGCTTGTCGGACAAGGGCCTGGAGTTGACGCAGAAGATCGACCAGCTTTACCAGCGTAATGCCGACGACCTCGCCGGCGGTATCGTCAACGAGCAGCAGCTCGTCGACATCAACCGTTCGCTCGTTTCGATCGAGCGCTACTGGAGCAGCTATATCAGCTATATGCGCTGAGCGCCGCCCGCCCCTCGTGCGGGCGGCGGCTCAGGCCTGCTTGGCCGCGGCTTTGGCTTTGGGCGGGGTGCCTTCCAGCCGTTCGAGCTCGGCCTGGAGGGCGGCGATCTGCCGCTTGATCGCCTCGGCGTCGGGCGGCGTGTTGGGATCGACCTTCTCCGTGCCGCCGGCACCGCCCTTGGCGCTGGGGAAGGGGGCGAACATCGACGCTGCCTGCTGCCACAGGGCCATGTTCTGGCGCGTCATGTCGTTGAGCTGGCCCACCGGGAAGAAGCGCCCCATCGTGCCTTCGAAATAGCGCTGCATTTGCTCCTGGTTTTGCATGTAGTGTTCCATGCTCATTTCCAGGTAGCGGGGCAGAAACGACTGCATGTTGTCGTCGTAGAAGCCGATGAGCTGCCGCAACAGACCGACCGGCAGGAGGTTCCGCCCCTTGCTGTCCTCTTCCAGGATGATCTGGGTGAGGACGGAGCGGGTGATCTCCTCGCCGCTCTTGGCGTCGAAGACGACGAAGTCCTTGCCGGCGCGTAAGAGCAGCGCCAGCTCCTCGAGCGTGACGTAGCTGCTCGAACTGGTGTTGTAGAGGCGCCGATTGGCGTATTTTTTCACCACGATCGGCGGCTGCGGCGTGGCCGATGCTTTGTCCAGCGGTTTCATCGTCGCCATGTCGCGCCCCTAAGTTCGCCGCAGCGCCGGTACCACCGACACCTTCTTGCCTTGACTTAGCACCAAAGCGCTGCCGCCGCCACCGTTGCGCTCAGCGCTCCTCTTCGAGGTCGAGCATGAAGTCGCGGCCGTCGGCGCTGGCGGCTTCGGCCAGATCGTCGGGCTCGGTGCCGTCGTCCTCCACCGGCGCTTCCGCCTTGCCGGCCTGGACGTCGGCCTCGGCCTCGGAGCGCGCCACGTTGACCTCCAATTGCACCTCGACCTCGGGATGCAGGGCCACGCGAATGGGAAAGATGCCGAGCGTCTTGATCGGCTGATCGATCCGCACCTGGCGCTTGTCGAACACCACACCCGCCTCGGCGAAGGCCTCGGCAATGTCGCGCGCGGTGACCGAGCCGTAGAGCTGCTTCATCTCGCTCGCCTGGCGGATGACGACGACGCTGCGACCGGCGATTTCGGCGGCGACCCCCTCGGCTTCGCTCTTCAGCTTCAGGTTCTGGGCGACCAGGTCGGCCTTGCGCTGCTCGAAGGCTGCGAGCGCCGCCTTGGTGGCGCGCATGGCCTTGCCGCGCGGGATCAGGAAGTTACGGGCAAAGCCCGGGCGCACCTTCACCACCTGGCCCATCTGGCCAAGCTTCTCGACGCGCTCCAACAGAATGACGTCCATGGTCCTCTCCTCGACCGATCCGCGTCAGCGCGCGACGAACGGCAAGAGCGCCAGATGCCGGGCGCGCTTGATGGCGCGAGCCAGGGCCCGCTGTTCCTTGGCGGTCACCGCCGTGATGCGCCGCGGCACGATCTTGCCGCGCTCGGAGATGAAGCGCTGCAAGAGCTTCACGTCCTTGTAGTCGATTGCCGGCGCCTCGGGGTGGGCGAACGGGCTCGCCTTGCGCCGGCGGAAGAAGGGCCGGCGGATGGTGATGTTCGGCGGCTCCTTCGAGCGATCGGGACGATCGCCACGGTCGAAGCGCTCGGGGCGGTCGCCGCGCGGCGCGGACGTGGGGCGCGAGATGGGTTCGGACATGATGGCTGCTCGTCGAATGGGGGATCAGAAACGGTCGCGGCGCTGGCGGTCGTCGCGGCTGGACTTCGCCTGCAGGACGATGGACTGCCCCTCCTCGTGGGCCTCCACCTTCACCGTCAGATAGCGGAGGATGTCTTCGTTGATGCGCAGGTTGCGCTCCAACTCGTCGACCGCGGCCGGCGTCGCCTCGATGTTCATGTGCACGTAGTGACCCTTCCGGTTCTTGTTGATCCGGTAGGTCAAATTGCGCAGGCCCCAATATTCGACCTTGCCCACGGTGCCGCCCTGTTCGGCGACCAGTTGCGAGAAGGTGTCGCCGAGGGCCTGGGCCTGCGGGCCGGACAGGTCCTGACGGGCGATGAAGGTGTGTTCGTAAAGCGGCATGCGTCGTGATCGCTTTCTCGGTTCGCGCCGGACGCTCCAGGCGCCGACGAGCCGGCCTCGTGCCGACCATGGTCTCCGAAGGTCCGCAACCTCTGCGGCCCCACTGCTCCGCCTCCGCTCGCCGCGCGATGCCTTTCCCTGCCAGTCTGGTGCAGCCGGCAAGCCGGCCCGGCGCAGCCGGCAAGATCGATCGAGCGTCGGCCAAGACGAAAGGTTCCCGCGTCGTCGCCAACGCGAGGCCGCGGACTATAGCCGAACGGCCGCCTGCCGCAAGCGCCTCGAGCGCCTTGACAGGGCAGAGTGCCCCTCTATCAGGGGGCACCTTTTTTGACATTTGGTTGGCGTAATGGTCACAGCCTTTCTTTTTCCCGGTCAAGGTTCGCAGAAGGTCGGCATGGGGGCCGACCTCGCCGCCGCCTTCCCCGAGGCGCGGGCCGTGCTCGAGGCGGTCGACGACGCCCTCGGCGAAAAACTCTCGACCCTGATGGCCGAGGGGCCGGAAAGCACCTTGATGCTGACGGCCAACACCCAACCGGCGCTGATGGCGGTTTCGCTCGCGGCGATTCGCGCGCTGGAGGCCGCCATCGGCCGGCGTTTCGCCGACCTCGCCGGCGTCGCCGCCGGCCACTCGCTCGGCGAATATGCGGCCCTCACCGCGGCCGGCACCTTCGAGCTGGCCGATGCCGCGCGGCTCCTGCGCCTGCGCGGCGCGGCCATGCAGGCCGCCGTCCCACCCGGCGAGGGCGCCATGGCGGCCATTCTGGGCCTGGGCCTCGGTGAATGCGAGTTTGCCGCCGCCGCGGCGGATGGCATCGTCGACGTCGCCAACGACAACGCCGACGGCCAGGTGGTGTTGAGCGGGGGCGCCGATGCCGTGGCGCGGGCGGTCGAACTCGCCAAGCAGGCCGGTGCCAAGCGCGCCCTGCCGCTCGCGGTCAGCGCCCCCTTTCACTGCCGCTTGATGCAGCCGGCGGCCGAGCGCATGGCCGAGGCCCTCGCCGCGGTCACCATGCGCGATCCGGTCATCCCGATCGTCGCCAACGTCAGCGCCGCCCCGGTCACCACCGCCGCCGCCGTGCGCGAGGCGCTGATCGCCCAGGTCTGCGCCCGCGTCCGCTGGCGCGAAACCATGGCCGAGCTCGCCGCCATGAACACCACCGAGGTCGTCGAAGCCGGCTCCGGCAAGGTGCTGGCCGGTCTCGCCAAACGCAGCGTCCCGAACGCCACCATCGCCAATCTCGAAACCGCCGCCGACGTCCGCGCCCTGGCCGAACGGCTGGCGTGAGAGGGCGAGATTGGGCGTCGGCGTGAGGCAAAAAGGAAGGCCAAGGGGGCTTTTGGCCCCCTTGGAAACCCCCGTTCCGCCACTTGCCAAGTGCCAGCGGCAACGCCGCTGGCCGTGGGGCCGAGGGGGGCAAAAGCCCCCTAGCCCTGCCCTTATCCCCTCCCACCCCGCTTATCTTTTGGTCGAGGAGCCATCATGTTCGATTTGAGCGGGCGTACCGCGCTGGTGACCGGTGCGAGTGGTGCCATCGGTGGTGCGATCGCGCGCAGCCTGCACGGGCAAGGCGCGGCGGTCGTCTTGAGCGGGCGACGTGCCGAGGCGCTCGAAGCGCTGGCCGCCACCATGGGCGAGCGGGTCCGCGTGGTGGTTGCGGACCTTGGCGATGCGGCTGGGGCCGACCGGTTGGCCAAGGACGCGGGCGAGGTCGACGTGTTGGTCAACAACGCGGGCCTGACGCGGGACAATTTGGCCTTGCGGCTCAAGGACGAGGACTGGACTGCGGTGCTGGAGACGAACCTGTTGGCGGCGTTTCGGCTGTCGCGGGCGTGCCTCCGGGGGATGATGAAGCGGCGCTGGGGGCGGATCGTCAACATCACCTCGATCGTCGGCGTGACGGGCAATCCCGGCCAGAGCAACTACGCGGCGTCGAAGGCGGGGTTGATCGGGATGAGCAAGTCGCTGGCGCAGGAGGTGGCGAGCCGCGGCATCACGGTGAACTGCATCGCGCCGGGTTTCATCGCCAGTGCGATGACCGAAGGTCTGCCGGAGGCGCAGAAGGAGAAGTTGTTGGGCGCCATTCCGGCGGGGCGGCTCGGCAGCGCCGACGACATCGCGGCCGCTGCGCTTTACCTCGCCAGCGAGGAGGCGGCCTACGTCACCGGGCAGACCCTGCACGTCAATGGCGGCATGGCGATGATATGAACTTGCGCCCGCGTTGCAGCCAGCCTAGGCAGCGGCGCACGGCTCGTGCTAGCTAGCGCCGTTGGGCTGGAACGGGGCGTAGAACGATACCCGAACGTGGTGCTCGCGTCGGCCGAAGACCGGTGGTGAGCACGACCTTTCGCACAACCTTTCAGAGTGGAACGAAGGAACAGGCCATGAGCGACGTCGCCGAGCGCGTGAAGAAGATCGTCGTCGAGCACCTCGGTGTCGACGAAGACAAGGTGACCGAGAACGCCAGCTTCGTCGACGACCTCGGTGCCGACAGCTTGGACACCGTCGAGTTGGTGATGGCGTTCGAGGAGGAGTTCGGCTGCGAGATCCCCGACGACGCCGCGGAGAAGATCACCACGGTCAAGGACGCGATCGCGTTCATCAAAGAGCACGCTTCCTGACCTCGAACACGAACGGGCAATCATGATGCGACGCGTGGTCGTCACCGGCCTCGGGCTGGTGACCCCCCTTGGTGACGGCGTCGAGGTCAACTGGCGCCGGCTGGTCGCGGGCGAAAGTGGGCTACGCGCCATCGACCGCTTCGACGTCTCGGATCTCGGCTCCAAGGTTGCCGGCATGGTGCCCGGCAAGGACGAGCCGGGCGGCTTCGACCCCGACCGCTACATGGCGCCGAAGGACCAGCGCAAGGTGGCGCTGTTCATCCTCTACGGCATCGCCGCCGCCCAGCAGGCGGTGACGGATGCCGGGCTCGACGGCGAACTGTCCGGCGAGGAGCGCGAGCGGATCGGCGTGCAGATCGGCTCCGGCATCGGCGGCTTGCCGGAGATCGCCGAGACTTCGGTGCTCCTGCACGAGAAGGGGCCGCGGCGGGTCAGCCCGTTCTTCATCCCCTCGGCTTTGATCAACCTGGCGAGCGGTCAGGTTTCGATCCGGCACGGCTTCAAGGGGCCGAACCATTCGGCCGTGACCGCGTGCGCCACGGGGGCCCACGCCATCGGCGACGCGGCGCGGCTGGTCGCTTTGGGCGATGCCGACGTGATGGTCGCGGGCGGGGCCGAAGCGGCGCTCGGCCGCCTGGCCTTGGCCGGCTTCGGTGCGGCGCGCGCCCTCACCACCGGCTTCAACGACACGCCGGAGCGCGCCTCGCGGCCGTGGGACAAGGACCGCGACGGCTTCACCATCGCCGAGGGTGCGGGCGTGGTGGTGGTGGAGGAGCGCGAGCGCGCCATCGCCCGCGGCGCCAAGATCTACGCCGAGTTGACGGGCTACGGGCTCAGCGGCGACGCCTACCACATCACCGCCCCGGAGCCGACCGGCGACGGCGGCTTCCGGGCGATGCGGGCCGCGCTGCAGCGCGCCGGCAAGACCACGGCCGAGATCGACTACATCAACGCCCACGGCACCTCGAC
>RECO01000135.1 GCA_007694015.1 Geminicoccaceae bacterium | reverse complement strand
GGGGTTGGGGGGCGGCGGAGGAGGATGACGGGGAGGGCGAGGCTGCGGGCGGCGGCGAGCTTGGGGGCGGTGGCTTGGCCGCCCGAGTTTTTGGTGACGAGGACGTCGATGGCGTGGGTTTGGAGGAGGCTCTGTTCGTCCTGGAGGGTGAAGGGGCCTTTGGCGGTGAGGAGGGTGGCGTTGGCCGGGAGGGGGTGGGCGGAGGTGATGGCGCGGTAGAGGACGTGGGCGAAGGGGGCGGCGGGGAAGGCGGTAAGGCCACTCCGGCCGAGGCTGACGAAGGGGCGCTGGCCCAGCTTTTGGGCGAGTTCGTGGGCGGCGCTCGCGTCGTCGACCTCGAACCAGCGGTCGGCGGGGGTGGGGGTCCAGGCGGGGCGCCAGAGTTTGAGGCGGGGGATGCGGGCGGTGACGGCGGCGCGCCAGGCGTTGCGGGCGATGCGCTGGGCGAAGGGGTGGGTGGCGTCGACGACGAGGCCGATCCGTTGGTCCTCGAGGAAGCGTTGCAGGCGTTTGGCGCCGCCGAAGCCGCCGACCCGGAGATCGCCCGCGAGGGGGGTGGGGTTGGGGGTGGCGCCTTTGAGGGTGGTGATCAGTTCGACCCTTGGATCGCCGGCGAGGTGGGCGGCGAGCGGGACGGCTTCGCCGCTGCCGCCGAGGAGGAGGACGCGGCTTTTAGCAGCCATCTCTACCAGCCATTTGCGGCAGCGAGTTCCTCACCGGCGCGGTCGTAGACGACGACTTCGACGGCGATCCGGTGGTCGAGGGCCTGCAGGGCCTGGGTGCGGGCGGTTGTGGCGACGGCGCGGGCGAGGTGGGGGGCGGTGGGGCCTAGGCTCGCCAGGGCTTCGCCGCCGCTGCCGGCGTGGCGGATGCGGTCGGCATCGCTGGGGGTGAGGCCGTGGGCCTGGGCGAGGTCGGCGAGGGCGCCTTGGTTCAAGGTGGAGCGGCCGCTGTGGAGGTCCGTGGCGCCGAGGGCGAATTTGGCGAGCTTGGCGAAACCGCCGGCGAGGCTCAGCCGTCGGACGGGGTGGCGGCGGAGATATTTGAGGGTGGCGCCGGCGAAGTCGCCCATTTCAATGAGCGCCGGGTCGGCCAATTGGTGGCGGCGCTGGATGGCGGCTTCGCTGGTGGAGCCGGTGGCGGCGGCGACGTGGTCGAGGCCCGCGGCCCTGGCGACGTCGATGCCGCGGTGGATGGAGTGGATCCAGGCCGCACAGGAGAAGGGCACGACGACGCCGGTGGTGCCGAGGATGGAGAGGCCGCCGACGATGCCGAGGCGGGGGTTCAGCGTTTTGGCGGCGAGGGCCCCACCGCCGGGGATGGCGAGGGTGACGGCGAAGCCGGTAGCCGTGGCGGTGGCGTCGCAGACCTCGGCCAGGGCCTGGCGGATCATTTGGCGGGGGACCGGGTTGATGGCCGGCTCGCCTGTCGGGATGGGGAGGCCCGCGCGGGTGACGGTGCCGACGCCTTCGCCGGCCGCGAAGGTGACGCCGTCGATGGTGGGCTGGAGGCGGAGGCTGGCGACGACGCGGCAGAGGTGGGTGACGTCGGGATCGTCGCCCGCGTCCTTGATGACGGTGGCGGTTGCGGTCGTTCGTTCCAGCCGGGCGGCGGCGAGGGGGAAGGTGGCGGTGCCGCCGCGGGGGAGGGTCACCGTGACCGGGTCGGCGAAGCGGCCGGTGAGCAGGGCGGTGGCCGCGGCTTTGGCGGCGGCGGTGGCGCAGGTGCCGGTGGTCCAGCCGCGGCGGAGGGTTGGGGGGTGGCTCATGGTGCCGTTGTCGTCGGCCTGATCTCCCTGTTCAAGGGGCGCGCGGTCGCGCTAAGCGGTGACGGCGTTTTCGAGGAGTTCGGGCGTTGCAGGCGCCGGGCCTGATCATTGCTGCCACCCATTCGAGCGCCGGCAAGACGCTGGTGACGCTCGGCATCATCCGCAGCCTGACGCGGCGCGGGCTGCGGGTGGGCAGTTTCAAGGTGGGGCCGGACTACATCGACCCCGCGTTCCACCTGGCGGCGGGGGCGGTGAGCTGCGCCAATCTGGACAGTTGGGCGATGCGGCTCGCGACCGTGGCGAGCCTCGCCGAGGGGGCGGCGGCCGGGGTCGACGTGGTGATCGGCGAGGGGGTGATGGGGCTGTTCGACGGCGCGGTCGACGGCACCGGGTCGACCGCCGACGTCGCCGCGCTGTTGGGCTTGCCCGTGGTCCTGGTGCTGGACGTCAAGGGCATGGGCCAATCGGTGGCGGCGATGGCCGAGGGGTTCGTCAAGCATCGCGACGACGTCGACGTGTTGGGGTTGATCTTCAACCGGGTGGGCGGCGAGCGGCATGCCCAGCTCCTGGCGGCTGCCGTGGACGATCATCTGGCGACGGCGCGGCTCGGGGCTTTGCCGCTCGACCAGGGCTTGGCGCTGCCGTCGCGGCATTTGGGGCTGGTGCAGGCGCGCGAACAGGCGGGGCTCGTGGCGCTGTTGGAGCGGGCGGCCGATTGGATCGAGGCGCATCTGGATTTGGACCGGTTGCTCTTGCTGGCGCGGCCGAGTGCGTTGGCGGGCTTCGGCCGTCTGGAGCCGCCCTTGCCGCCGCTCGGCCAGCGGATCGCGATTGCGGACGATGTGGCGTTCGGCTTCGCCTATGCGGCGATGCGCGAGGGTTGGCGGGCGGCCGGGGCCGGCGTTCACCCCTTCAGCCCGCTCGCCGACGAGCCGCCGGACGAAGCGGCGGACGCGGTGTTTTTGCCGGGCGGCTATCCCGAGCTCTATGCCGGCCGGTTGGCCGGCGCGGGCCGGTTTTTGGGCGGCCTTGGGCGGGTGGCCGAACGGGGGGCCGTGATCTATGGCGAGTGCGGCGGTTTCATGGTGCTGGGCCGGACGTTGATCGATCGTGACGGCACGCCGCACGCGATGGCGGGGCTGTTGCCGATCGCGACGAGTTTTGCGGCACCGCGGCTGCACCTGGGCTATCGCCGGTTTCGCACCCGCCGGCTGGGGCCGTTGGGGGCGGCCGGCACCGGTTATCGCGGCCACGAGTTTCACTACGCACGGCTGGTCGAGGGCGACGACGTGCCGCCCCTGTTCGACGTGGCCGACGCGCTGGATCGGCCACTGGGCGCTGCGGGGGCCCAGCTCGGCCGCATTTGCGGCTCGTTCATGCACGTGATCGACCGCACCCCCACCCACCCTCGTCCCGCCACCATCTGATCAGGGAGACCGCCCTTGCAACGCCGCACACTCGTTACCGCCACCCCCGCCGCCGCTTTGGCGCTGGGCCTCGGCGCCCGGCCCTTGCGCGCCCAGGAGACCATTCGCTGGACCATGGTGATGCCCTGGCCCAAGACCACGCCCGGCCTCGGCACCAATGCCAGCCGTTTCGCCGAGATGGTCGAAAAGATGTCGGGCGGGCGCCTCACCATGACCGTCTACGGCGCGGGCGAATTGGTGCCGGCGTTCGAGAGCCTGGATGCGGTGCAGACGGGCACCGCCGACATCATGCACGCGACACCCTATTATTGGGCCGGCAAGTCGCCGGCGATGCACTTCTTCACGACGACGCCCTTCGGGCTCACTGCGGAGGAGCTGGCCGGCTGGCTCTACAAGGGCGACGGCATGGCGCTTTGGCGCGAAGCCTACGAGCCGTTCGGGGTGATCCCGTTCTACGCCGGCAATTCGCGCATCCAGGCGGGGGGCTGGTTCAACAAGGAGATCAACGGCCTGGCCGACTTGAGCGGGCTCAAGATGCGGATTGCCGGGCTGGGCGGTGAGGTGTTGCGCCGGTTGGGCGTGAACACGGTGCTGATTGCGCCCGGCGAGATCACGCCCGCCTTGATGGCCGGCACGGTCGATGCGGCCGAATGGGTCGGGCCCTGGAACGACCGCGCCTTCGGTCTGCAGCGGGCGGCCCGCTACTACTACGTGCCGGCGTTCCACGAGCCGGGGGCCGGGCTGGAGCTGACCGTCAACCGCAATAGCTTCGAGGCGCTGCCGGAGGATTTGCAGGCGATCGTCGAGGCGGCGGCCGCCGCCATCACCACGGAAACCGTGGCCGACTTCGCCTACAACAACATCGTGAGTTTCCAGCCGCTGCTCGACGAAGGGGTGGAGCTGCGCTTTTGGCCGGACGACGTGGTCGAGGCGTTGGGGCGGACCACCTGGGAGGTCATGGCCGATCTGGCGGCCAGCGACCCCATGGCCGCGAAGGTCGGTGCCAGCGTCGACCGCTACCTGGTCGACTGCGACCGCTACGCCCAGGCCTTCGACAAGCGGCTGTTCGACATGCGGACGCGCGCGCTAGCCGCCGGCTGACGGCAGCGGCAAACGCCGGATCCGGCGCGGTATCAGCGGATGCCGCGCCGGTGTTGCGCCTCGTCCGATGTCATGATAGGAATTAATTGATAAATTTGCTCAGCTGGACGAGGCCCGTGCGCGTACTCTACCTCGAAGACGACCCGATCGATGCCGAGGCCCTGCGCCGTGCGTTGCAGCGGCTGCGCCCTGGACTGGAGCTCACCGTGGCGCGCTCGCCGCACGAAGCGCGCGACGCGTTGGAAGGTGCGGGCGGCACGGGTGACTTCGACGTGCTGGTGATCGACATCAGCCTGCCGGAAATGAACGGCTTCGAGTTCCTGGAGGAGGTCGATCGCCGCGGCCTGCGCCGGGGTCGCCGCGTGGTCGTGTTCACCAGTTCGGGCCATCGGCTCGATTTGCAGGCGGCGGCGCGGACGCGGGTCGACGACTACGTCATGAAGACGGCCGACCCGGTTTGCTTCGAGGAACTGGTGGTGGCGTTGGACCCGGCCCGGCTGCAGCCGGCGCCGCCGGGTTTGCAGGAGGAGCGGGTGCCGCCGCCGACCTTTTCCGGTCACCGCTTGCAGGTGCTGAAGCCGAAGGGCGAATAGGCGGGGCACCAGCGGGTGAAGGCCGTGGTGAGCGGCATCAGGCCGATCAGGCCCCACCACTTGGCGGGTCCTTCGACCCAAACCAGCATCGACAAGAGGCCCAGCCCGAGCACGATGCGGGCGATGCGGTCGGCGGTGCCGACATTCGGTGTGAAGGTCATCGGCTGGCGGCTCCCCGTGTGGGTGGTTGCGTCCAGCCTAACCCTTTCCCAAACAGATCGCAAAAGCTGAATATTATGCGTTGGGCCGGTACCGTTCGGCGAGCCGCAAGAGCTGCGGCAGGGTGAAACCGCCGCCGATGACGACGCGGTCGACGACGTAGACCGGCACGCCCTGGGCGCCCAGGGCTCGTGCGATCGCGGCGTTGTGGTCGAGTGCCGCGTCGATCGCGGGACTTGCCATCGCCCGGTCGAATTGATCCAAGTCGAGGCCGTGGCGCTCGGCGAGGTCCTGGACCAGGCCTTCGGTCGGCACGAAGCTCGTGGTCATGAGCCCCTGGTGCAGCGGCAGATAGGCGTCTTGTTGCCAGGCGGCCAAGGCCGCGCGTGCCGCCAGGATCGACGCCGGGCCGAGGATGGGCCACTCGCGCCAAACGACGTCGACCTCGCCGGCTTCGGCAGCGCGCCAGAGATGCGGCGCGTTGGTGCGACAAAAGGGGCAACGGTAGTCGTAGAAGGCGACGATGCGCGGCTGTCCGGGCGACCGGGTGCCGGGCGCCTGGATCATCGCCGGTGCGGTGGTGGCATCACCGAGAAGAGGCCAGAGATCGTCGACCGGCGGCAGCGTCGGCGAGGGGGCAGCGTCGGGCAGGCCGACGTTGAGGGCATCGCCGCCGCCACTGCCGCTCGCGCGCAGAAAGACGAGGCCCCGGCGCCGTTCGGCGGTCATCGGCGGGAGCGGCGGGGTGCGGCCCTGCCAGAGGACGGCGGCGCTGCCGCCGAGTGCCAATGTGGCCACCGCGAGCCAAGCGCGCCGGGAGAGGCCGAAGCGGCCCTGGCTCACCCCCCCAGCTCCAGCCAACGCCGCAGGATCGCGATCTGCTGCGGGTCCATCAGAGCGGGCGCGTGGCCGACGTGCGGCACCGTTTCGACCACGGCCTTGGGTCCGGTTGTCGCCATGCGCGCGGCGACGGCCTCGGTCAGGAGCGGGCTCTCGGCGCCGCGCAGCACGAAGGTGGGGACGCGTATCCGTTCCCAGAGGTCCGAGAGATCGACGTCGTCGGCCGCGAGATCGCCGTAAGCTTCGCTGATCGCCGGATCGTAACGGAGCCGCCAGGCATCCGGGTCTTGGCGTGCACTGCTCCGTGCGAGGGCGCGCCATTGGGCGTCGCTGAGCTTGCCGAAGGGGGCGTGGATGGTGCGCAGATGCGCCTCCAAGGCGGCGAAATCGGCGAAGGTCGGGCGCAGTTCGAGATAGGCCTTGATCAGGGCCAGGGCGTCCTTGGGCACGAACGGACCGACGTCGTTCAGGATCAAGCGCCGGATTTTCGGCGCTGCCGTGGCCGCGAGGGCCATGCCGATCAGCCCTCCCATCGAGGTGCCGACCCAATCGACCCTAGAGAGACCCAACCGTGCCAGGAAGCGATCGAGGTGGCGGGCGTAGGTCTCGAGCTCGTAGTGGCTCGGGTCCGCAAGCCAGCTGCTGTGACCGCGGCCGGCCACGTCGACGGCGAGCACGCGCGCCCCCGCCCCCGCGAGCTCGGCGGCCAAGGTGTCGAAGTCGTGGGCGTTGCGGGTGAGGCCGTGGACGCAGACCACCACTTGCGTCGCGTCGGGCTCGCCCCATTCGAGATAGCTGAGGGTCACCTCGGCATGGGCGCCATCGAGGGCGAGGCGGCGGCGGACGGGCTGCTTCATGGCGGGTCTCGGGTCTCGGGTCTGGGGTTCGGGGCGGCATGCGGTCGCGGCTCGAGCCTATCGTCGATGCGCGGGGGCTGAAAGGGCCGCGGTCGGCTTTGGTCGTGCTGAAGATGCGTTGCGGCATTTGCTACACGAGCGGCCGGGGGAATTTCGACGGGAGGCAGAGCGCCATGAGCGTGCAGGATCAGGTCCGCAAGCGGTCCTTGGAGCAGCCGGACGAGTTCTGGGGCGAAGCCGCAGCGGGGTTGCACTGGGACCGGCCTTGGGACGTGGTGCTGGACAGCGCCAACGCCCCCTTCTATCGCTGGTTCAAGGGCGGCAAGCTCAATACCTGCTACAAC
>RECO01000134.1 GCA_007694015.1 Geminicoccaceae bacterium | reverse complement strand
TGGAGAAGGCGAGCAGGGCGCCGATCTGCAGGCCCATGATGGTGATGACCGGCACGAGCGTGTTCTTGAGGGCGTGGCCGAAGTTGATCGAGCGCTGTTTGAGGCCGCGGGCGCGGGCGAACTTGATGTAGTCGGTGCGCAGCACTTCCAGCATTTCGGCGCGGACGAGGCGCATGATGAGGGTGAGCTGGAAGAGCGCGAGCGTGATGGCCGGCAGGATCAGGTGCGACCAGCCGCGCCAGGTGAGGAAACTGGTTTCCCAGGGGCCGATGTCGACCAGTCCGCCTCGACCGAAGGTGGGCAGCCAGCCGAGCCAGACGCCGAAGATGAGGATCAGGAGGATGCCGATGAGGAAGGTCGGTAACGAGATGCCGATCAGGGACACCGTGAGAAAGACGCGGGAGAGCCACGAATTTCGGTGCAGGCCGGTATAGACGCCCATCGGCACGCCGACGGCGACGGCGAGAATGGCGGAGACGAACACGAGTTCGAGGGTCGCGGGCAGGCGTTCGGCGATGAGGTCCTGGACCGGGCGACCCATGCGGTAGGACACGCCGAACTCGCCTTGGACCGCGTTGCCGACCCATTTGACGAACTGGATCGGGATCGGGTCGTTCAGACCCAACTCTTCGCGCAGCGCCTGGCGCTGCTCCGTGGTCGCTTCCTGGCCGAGCATGTTGTTGACCGGGTCGCCGACGAATTGAAAGAGCGAGAAGGAAATGGCGGCAACGACCAGCATGACGAAAACCGCCTGCACCAGCCGCTGGACGATGTAGTCGAGCATCGGCGTACCCCTCGAGAAGAACGAACGGCCCGGAGACGCGCGTCCCCGGGCCGCTGTCTCGACAATGACGGCTTACCTCAAGGTGACGTAGCGCAAGTCGACGTCGTTGAAGGGCCGTTGGATGATTTCCACAACGCGGTCGGTGCGCACACCCCAAGCGAGGGCCTGCTGGTGCAACGGCAGATGGCCGACGTCGTCCTTGTGGATCTGCTGCGCCTCACGGAGCAGTTCCATGCGCTCCTCGGGATCGACGGTGACGGCGATGATGTCGTGCAGTTCCTCGATCCGCGGGTGGGTGTAGCGGCCGGAGTTCCACGTCCCCTGGGCGGGGCCGTCGAGGGTGATCAGGTTCTGCAGGACGTTGAGCGCGTCGTAGGAGCCCGGCGTCCAACCCAGCATGAAGAAGCTGGTGTTGTAGTTCTCGGTCGGGCCGATCTTGTTGAAGTGCAAGGACAGGGTCTGCGCGTTCAAGGTGACGTCGATGCCGATGCGGCGGAGCATCGGCACGACGGCCGTGCAGATCGCCTCGTCGTTGACGTAGCGGTCGTTCGGGCAGTCGAGGGTGACCGGGAAGCCATCGGGGAAGCCGGCTTCGGCCAAGAGCTCACGGGAGCGCTCGGGGTTGAATTCGTAGGGCACGTGGATGTCTTCGTCGAAGCCGAGGATGCCCGGTGCGATCATCGAGCCGGTCGGCGTCGAGGCGCCGCGCATGACCACGCGCTGGATGGCGTTGAGGTCGAGGGCGTGGGCGAAGGCCTGGCGCACGCGCAGGTCCTTGAACGGGTTCACGCCGGAGCCCGGCATGTCCATCAACTCGTCGCGGTGCTGGTCGAAGCCCAAGAAGATGGTCCGCAGTTCGGGACCCTGCATCACCTCGACGTTGGGCGTCTGCTCCAGGCGCGGCACGTCCTGCAGGGGCACCGGGTACATCATGTCGATCTCGCCCGAGAGCAATGCGGCGACGCGGGTGGCGTCGTTGCCGATCGGCATGAAGATGGCGCGGTCGATGTTGTCGGTGCGGTCGGCATGACCCCACCAATCCTCGTTCGGGACCATGACGAGGCGGTTGTCCTGGACCCATTCGACCAGCCGGTAGGGGCCGGTGCCGTTGGCGTTCAGGTTGGCGAAGTTGGTCGCACCGGCACCGGCGCTCACCTGGAAGCTATCGTTCGCTTCCATGAACTGCTCGCTGACGATGAAGAAGAGCGGCAGGTTCAAGAGGAGGATCGGGTCGGGGCCGCGGGTGATGATGTGCACCGTATAATCGTCGATCGCGATCACGTCCTCGATCGAGGCCACGGTCGCGCTCATCTCGGCGCCCGGCTGGCTGGTGCGGCGGAAGCTGTAGACGACGTCCGAAGCGGTAAAGGGCGTGCCGTCGTGGAAGACGACGCCCTCGCGGAGCCGGAATTCCCAGGTGACGTCGTCGAGGGTTTCCCAGGAGACGGCGAGGTCCGGGTGCAGCGAGAGATCGGGCTTGCGGTGGAGGAGCGCGCCGTAAATGACGCCCTTCACCGCGTTGGTGGTGCCGTGGTTGTGCATGTGCGGGTCGAGGCCCAGGATGTCGCCGGTCGTGGCGAACCGGAACACCCGCTCCTGGGCGACGGCAGCGACGCTCGATAGCGCCAGCATGGCTGCCGTGACGACCGCGAGGCCGAAACGGTTCATCGTTGGTGGTCTCCCTTTCAACGTCGGGGCGCCGCGGCACCCGGAAGCATCAATCCGGCACGAGTAGACCACTTCCCGCGGGTTCACCAGACGGAGCAGCGGGCTGGAGCCGGTTTCGGACACTCGCCTTTCGATCAAAAGTCAGGCTGGCTGAAACCTTAGAGTTGAATTAAGCAACTCCTTCTAACCTATTGAAGGGGCGTGGTGATGCCGGAAGCTATTGCGACCCTCGTGGCATTGGGCGCCCTCGCCGCGGTGAGCACCGCGCACGACGAGACGGCGCCGCTTGCCTATGTCGGCAGCCCCGCCGTCGCCCGCTTCGTCGACGATGCCATGCGACATTATGACGGGCCGGTCCTGCGCCTGGCCCAGGAGCGCGGCCGCAGCGCCGCCTGCCTTTGGCAGGACAGCTGTGCCATGGCGGTGGTCGCGGGGCCCATCGGCGACCGCGTCCTGGCACGCGGTGTGGTGGCGACCTGGCTCGCGACCGAGGCGGTGGCGCTGGTGACGCATCCCGCAAACGATCTCGCCGGTTTGTCGCTCGCCGAATTCGAAGCCCTGCGGCGGGGCGAACTTACCGACTGGGCGGACTTGGGTGCGCCGCCGCGGCCCTTGCGTTGGCTCGAGGTCCAGGACGGTGACGTGCGCTGCGAGGAAGCGCTGCTGCAGCGCCTCGCCGACGATCCGGATGCCATCGGGTTGGTCGGCGCCGGGATGCTCGCCTCGGCTCCGCCCTTGCAGGTGCTCGCCCTCGACGGCGCCAAGCCCGAGGTCGGGGCCGACGATTATGCGCTGCAGCGCGATCTGTTCCTGCTCACCAAGGGCGAGCCGCCGCCGACACTCGCCGCCTTCGTCGCCTGGACGCGGACGGTCGCCGGCCAGGCCCTGGTCGAAGCGCGGTTTTTGGGCCTCGAATGAGCGGCGCAGTGCTAGCGCGTTTTTCGTTCAGGGTGATCGGTGCCCGTCCCGCACCCCCGCCCGGCCAGCCATGGGATCGTACACTCGTGGGCGATCGGGCGGGGGTGCGGGACGGGCAAGGCCTGCGGCAAACTTGCTAGTGCACAGGCGCATTCGGAGCGTTCCGCTCCGAATGCGCCGTTGATGCACGAAATCCATGGAATCGTGCAGCTTTGGCGTAGTCGGACGTGAATCTTCCGACTGCGCCGCTGTACTAGAGCGTTTCCCGGTTAGGTAGCGCACGGGCCATCCCTCACCCCCGCCCGGCCACCCATGGTATCGTACACTCGTGGGTGGTCGGGCGGGGGTGAGGGATGGTCAAGCATTTCGGGAAACGCTCTAGTACAGCAGGTCCCTGAGCCCGATGCTGATTGCCGGGATGTAGGTCACCAGGAACACGCAGGCGATCATCACCGCGAACAGCGGTAGCAGCGGTGGGATGATGCGCTCGATCGGCAGCTTGGCGACGGTGCAGGCGGCGAACAGGTTGACCCCCACCGGTGGCGTGATCATGCCGGTCGCCAGATTGATCACCATGATCAGGCCGAAATGCACCGGGTCGACGCCGAATGCGACCGCCATTGGGGCGAGGATCGGCGCCAGCACCAGGATGGCCGCGGCGGTTTCGATGAACATGCCGACGACGAAGAGGAAGAGGTTCACCGCCAACAGAAAGGTGAAGGCGTCGGTGAAGGTGGCGCGGACCCAGCCCGTCGCCATCGCCGGCAGGCCCATGCGGGTGATGACGAACGAGAAGAGCGCGGCGGCCGCGATGATCAGCATCACCACGGCCGTGGCGATGGCGGTTTCGCGCAGGACGCGGATGAAGGCCGGCAGGGTGAGCTCGCGATAGATCACCGTCCCGACCAAGAGCGCATAGGCGACGGCGACGGCGGAGGCCTCGGTCGGGGTGAAAACGCCGCCGTAGATGCCGCCGACCACGATCACCGGCATGACCAAAGCGGCGGAAGCCTTGAGGGCGGCCGGGCCGAGCGGGATACGCGGTTCGGAGGCTTCGTTGCCGATGTTGTAGACGCGGCAATAGATCAACAGGAACGTCGTGAGGGCAAAGGCCACGAGAAGACCCGGGCCGAAGCCCGCGATGAACAGCTGGCCGATCGAGGTGTCGGTGGCCACACCGTAGAGGATCAGCGGGATCGACGGCGGGATGAGTACGCCCAGTTCGGCCGACGTCGCCTGAATCGCGGCGGCCTTGGGCTTGGGATAGCCGTTCTTCACCATCGCCGGGATCAAGATGGCGCCGATGGCGAAGGTGGTGGCGACCGACGAGCCCGAGACGGCGGCGAAGATCATGCAGGTGACGACGCAGGAGGCGGCAAGCCCGCCCTGCACCTGGCCGACCAGCGCCCGGGCGAATTCGACCAGCCGCGCCGAAATGCCGCCCGCCGCCATCAGATTGCCCGCGAAGATGAACAACGGGATCGCCATCAACGGGAAGCTGTCGATCCCGGCGAACATCCGCTGCGCCACCAGGATCATCGGCAGGCGGGTGAATTGGTCGATGCCGTAGATCGCGGCCAAGGCCAAGGACGTGGCGATCGGCACCCCGAACCCGATGAGGATCAGAAGGGCGAGGATGACCGTGGCGTTCAAGCGATGCTGTCCGCGTTCGGATCGTGGATGCCGGAGCCCGGTTCCAACAGCTCACTGGTGCGCACCGCAACGGCCAAGGCGGCGAGCGTGCCGCCGACGGGCATCGCGAGGTAGATCCAGGCGATGGGGATCTCCAGCCCGGCCAGCACCTGCGTGCTGGTTCGCTGCACCATGTCGATGCTGGTGGTGACGAGGAAATAGAGGAAGACGAGCGACAAGAGGCCCGAGGTGATCTGCATGATCTTGCCGACGATGCGCGGCACGGCCCGGATCACGACCTCGGCCGCGATCACCGCACCTTCACGGAACGCGGCAGCAGCGGCCAGATAGACCGTCCAGACCATGATCGAGCGGACCAGCACCTCCGACCACGTCGAAGGCTGGCCGATCACGAAGCGCATGAAGACCTGGTAGCAGGTGAAGCCGGCCATCAAGAGCACCCCCACCATCGCCAACGCCAAGGCGGTGCGGGTGAGGGTGGTCTCGATGGCGCGGATCGCCCGCAGCCAGGCGGGACGCTGCCAGGGCGTCCCGCTCGCCGTGTCGCTCAAAGCGGCTTACTCGAAGGCGACGACGCGATCGACCAGCTCACTGCCGAAGCGGCTGGTATAGGCTTCCCAAGCCGGGCCGACCGCCGCCTGGAAGGGGGCGATGTCGACGTCGGTGACGACCTGCATGCCCTTCTCGATCAGCGCGTCGATGCCGGTGTCTTCCAGCTCGTTGACCCGGGCCCGGGTGACGCCGACGGACTCGCGCGCCGCTTCCTCGAACCAGCCGCGCTGTTCCTCGTTCAGGCTTTCCCAAAGGCTGGTCGAGGCGATGATGATGGCCGGCGAGTAGAGGTGGCCGGTCAGGCTCAGATGGCCCTGCACCTCGGCGAAGTTCGAGACCGAGATGACGACGATGGGGTTCTCCTGCGCGTCGACCACGCCCTGCTGCAATGCTGTGAAGAGTTCCGCGAAGGACATCGGCGTCGGCGCCGCGCCGAGCGCTTCGAAGGCCCGCAGATGGATCGGGTTTTCCATCGTCCGGATCTTCATGCCCTGGAGATCGCCCGGCGTGCGCACCGGACGCACCGAATTGGTGATGTGGCGAAAGCCGTTCTCGGTCCAGGCCAGCGCCCAAAAGCCTTGGGCGTCGACCTTGTCGAGCAGTTCGCGGCCGATCTCGCCGTCGAGCACGCCACGGGCGTGGTCGTAGTCACGGAACAGGAACGGCAGGTCGAGCACCTGGGTTTCCGGCACGAAGTTGGGCAAGGGGCCGGTCGAGGTGATGACCATGTCGAGGATGCCGAGCTGCACCTGCTCGATCATCTCGCGCTCGCCGCCGAGCGCCGAGGACGGATGGTGCAGGAGGGTGAAGGCGCCGCCGGACAGCTCCTCCAGCACCTCGCCGAAGCGGGTCATGCCGAGACCGTAGTGGCTGTCGGTGGTCGTGGCGTAGCCCACCTCGATGACGGTCTGGGCCTGGGCGGTGCTGACACCGGTGACGAGCCCGAGGCCGCAGAGCGCCCCGAGCAGCGCACGACTGTGCATGACGATCCTCCTGATACGTTTGTTTATCGCGTTGCCGCGCTCGTTCGCGTCGTGACGCAGCGCAGGCTGGTGGTCAAGAGGAACTGCATGACCAAAGGATGGTTTGGCGACCGACGGCACCCGACGCATCAGCCGGCCAAGCGGACGAGGCGGTGCACCAGCCGGCTGGCGGGGTTCGCCAGCGGGGCGATGATGGTGAAGTGGTTGGCGGCGGCGAGCACCTCGCTTCGTGCCGAAGGCGACCAGGCGGCGGCGAGGGCCTGGGCTTGGCGGTGGTATTCGGCGCTTTCCTGCTCGCCGACCCAGGCTTCGACGGCGCAGCTCGGCCGTGGCCCGAACAGCGGGCTCCAAGCCTGGGCTTGGGCCGCATCGAGGCCGAGCTTCGTGTTGATCGTGGTCGAAAGCAAGGGCGTCAGGTCGAACAGGCCCGAGAGGCAAAAAGCGGCTTGGACGGGGAGCTGGGGTGTGGTGGCGAGGCAGGCGGCGAGGTGGCCGCCGGCCGAGTGGCCCGCGACCAGAAGGGGGCCTTCGGTGAGGCCAAGGACCTCGTGGCAGGCGGCTTCGGCCTGGGCGATGATGCTGCCCACCGTTGTGTCCGGGCAGAGGTCGTAGCCGACGATCGCCACCGGCAGGCCGTGGGCGAGGGGGCCCTGGGCGAGGTGGCTGAACCCCGACTTGTCCTGGCTTTGCCAATAGCCGCCGTGGAAGAAGACGACGGCCGGCCCCCGCCGCTCGGCCGGCTCGAACAGGTCGAGGCGGCAGCGGGGGCCATCCGCATAGCGGAGGTCGAGGCGGCCGTTCAGCTTGGCACGGGCGGCGGCGGCGTCGCGGTACCAGCCGTCGATCAGGGCGGGGTGCTCCGGCACCCGGCCGCGATTGTCGTATTCCCGTTCGTAGTCGATCGGCGAGGCCGCTGGGGAATTTGTCATAATCCGGGTTATCCCCAGCGCAAACTGTTGAAAAGGTGGAAAACCTGCTCCGACAGTTCGTTTTGTAAAAACGTTTTTCTCAGCGGGTGCTGGAGGTTTTCGAGCACGCCGCTTCATCAAATTACCATGTATAAGTGGATATTCCTAGGAGCGGGCGGGCAGGAGGAGGACCAGGGCAACGCCGCCGACCACCAGGGCGAGGGCGCCGAGGATGGACAGGGTCAAGGGCTCGCCGAGCAGGACGATGGCGCTGGCGACGCCCACCACCGGGATCATCAAGGTGCCGATGGCCGCGACCGGCGCCGGCAGCTTCGCCACCAGGACGACCCAGGCGGCATAGCACCAGACCATGGGAAAGAGCACATGGTAGGCGAAGACGAGCCAGGTCGTCGCCGACGGCATCGGCAAGGTCAGGGGCGCTTCCATGACCAGTGCGGCGACCAGCGCCGGCGGTGCCGAAATCGCCAACATCCAGGCCGCCATCGCGAGCGGGGGCAGGGACCAGGTGCGCTGCTTCAAAAGCACGGTGCCGGCGGCCCAGGAGAACGCTCCCCCGAGGGTGAAGAGCGCGCCCTTGGGCGAGCGCGTGACGTCGAACAGGTCGTCGCCGAGCAGGAGGGCGAGGCCCGCCATGCCGAGGGCGAGCGCCAAGGCCCGCTCCCAGGTGATCCGCTCGCCGAGCACGAAGAGTGCGAGCAGCGTCGCCCAGACCGGCATGGTGAAGGCGATGATCGCCGCCCGGCTGGTTTCGGTGTTGAGCTGGCCGAAGGCGACGAAGACGTTGAAGCCGAAGATCGAGAGCAGGGCGACGACGAGCAGCGGCCCCCATTCGGCGCGCTCGGGCCAAAGCCGCTCCCGCCGCGCCCTGGCCACGAGGAAGAGGATCACCGCCGCCACGGTGAAGGCGAGACCGCGCAGGCTGAAGGGCGGCAGTTCGAACAGGATGACGCGGACGGCCGGCCAATTGAGGCCCCAAAAGAGACCGATCGAGAGCAGGAGCAAGAGCTCCCGCCAGCCCACCGCCCGCCGGCTCGTGGCGGCTGGCGGCGCGGAGCGGTTTCCGTTCAGGTTGATCGGTGCCCATCCCGCGCCCCCGTCCTGCGGGGTCCCCACGCTGCTTCTGCAGCGTGGGGTGGCCGGCCACCCACGAGTGTACGATGCCATGGGTGGCCGGGAGGGGGCGCGGGATGGGCACGCCTATTGGAAAACGCTTCAGCGGCGGTCAAACGACGCCGGCCTCGCGCAAGCCGGCGATGGCCGCTGCATCGAGCCCCAAATCGCCGAGGATGGCGTCGGTGTCGGCGCCCGGTTCGCGGATGGGGTTCTTGATCGTGGGCGGGGTGCGGGTGAGGGTCACGGGCTGGCCGACGACGCGAATCCGGCCGCGCGTCGGGTGCTCGACCGCCTTGGCGATGCCCAGGTGCTCGACCTGCGGGTCGGCGAAGACCTCGTCCATGGGGTAGATGGGCCCGGCCGGGACGTGGGCCCGTTCCAGCCGCTCCAGCCATTCGGCCGAACCGTGGCGCTTGAAGATCGGCCTGAGGATCGCCCAGACTTCGGCGCGCCGGGCGAGCCGCGCCTCGGTCGTGGCGAAGTCCGGGTGGGTGGCCAGATGGCCGAGGTCGAGGGCCTGGCAGAGGCTCCGCCATTGGCCATCGCCACCGACGCCGAGATTGATGTGGCCGTCGGCCGTCTCGACCACGCCCATCGGCGTCGAGACCGGGTGGTCGTTGCCGGCTTGGCCGGGGGCGACGCCGTCGACCAGGTAGCGGGCGGCCTGGAAATCCAAGAGGCCGATCTGGGCTTCCAGGAGCGAGGTCTGGACCCACTGACCCTCGCCCGAGCGTTCGCGCTCGGCCAGCGCCGCCAGGGCACCGATGGCGCCGTAGAGCCCGGCGGCCACGTCGGCGACGGCCGCACCCGCACGCACCGGCCCCTGGCCCGGCAGCCCCGTCACCGCCATCAAGCCGCCCATGCCCTGCGCGATCTGATCGAAGCCGGGGCGCTTGGCGTAGGGCCCGTCCTGGCCGAAACCCGAGATCGAGACCAGGATGATGCGCGGATTGATCGCCCGAAGCGCGTCGTAGCCGATGCCGAGGCGGTCCTTCACGTCGGGGCGGAAGTTCTCGACCACGATGTCGGCGGTCTCGACCAGACGCCGGAACAGGGCCAAGCCCTCCGGATGCTTCAGGTTCAACGTCAAGAACCGCTTGGAGCGGTGCAGGTTCTGGTTGTCGTAACCGTCCCTAGCCCCGGTGATGCCGGCATTCGCATCGAGCCCTTCCGGCGCTTCGATGCGGATGACGTCGGCGCCGTAGTCGGCGAGCACGCGGCAACAGACGGGACCCGCCCGGACCCGCGTCAGGTCCAGGACGCGCAGGTGGGAAAGTGCGCTCACGCCGCCCGCACCTCCGGCTGCTTGGCGGCCGTCTGGGCCAAGTGGTCCAGGGCCGCCTGCACGCCGCCTTTGTGGTGCGGCACGCCACGAAGCTGCAGGCCCATTTCGATGCCGGAGAGGGTGCCCAAGAGCATCAGGTCGTTGAAGTCGCCCAGATGACCGATGCGGAAGACGCGGTCGGCGAGCTTCGAGAGACCGTTGCCGAGCGACATGTCGAAGGTTTCGTGGATCGTCCGGCGCAGGCCGTCGGCGCTGTGCCCTTCCGGCATCAGGACCGCCGTGAGCGAGCCCGAATAGTGCTCCTCGTTGGTGCAGAAGACCTCGAGGCCCCAGGCCTCCACCGCCTTGCGCGCCGCCGCCCCATGCCGGGCGTGGCGGTCGAAGACGGCATCGAGCCCTTCGTTCTCCAGCATGTCGATCGCTTCGGCCAGGCCGTAGAGCAGGTTGGTCGCCGGGGTGTAGGGGAAATAGCCCGTCTGGTTGGCGGCGATCATCTCCTCCCAGTGCCAGAACGACCGGGTGAGCTTGGCCGACTTCGAGGCTTCGATCGCCTTCGTGCTCAGCGCGTTGAAGCTGAGGCCGGGCGGCAGCATCAGCCCCTTTTGCGAGCCGCCGACAGTGACGTCCACGCCCCAGGCGTCGTGGCGGTAGTCGATCGAGGCGAGCGACGAGATGGTGTCCACCATCAAGAGTGCCGGGTGGCCGGCGGCGTCGATCGCCTGGCGCACGCGGTCGATGCGCGAGGCGACGCCGGTCGAGGTCTCGTTGTGGACCACGCAGACGGCCTTGATGGCATGGCTCTTGTCGGCGCGCAGGCGTTCCTCGATGCGGGCGGCATCGACGCCATGGCGCCAATCGCCCTCGATGAAAGTGGGCTCTACGCCCAAGCGCAGCGCCATCTTGTGCCAGAGCTGGGCGAAGTGGCCGGTCTCGTACATCAACACCTGATCGCCGGGCGAGAGGGTGTTGACGAGTGCGGCTTCCCAGGCCCCGGTGCCGGAAGCGGGGAAGATGACGACCGGTCCAGCGCAGCGAAAGACCCGTTGCATGCCCTCCAGCACCCGCCGGCCGAGCCGGCCGAACTCGGGACTCCTGTGGTCCATGGTCGGGTTGTCGATCGCCCGCAACACCCGGTCGGGAACGTTGGTCGGCCCTGGAATCTGCAAAAAGTGGCGGCCCGCCTTGCGCATGGCTTGGGGTCTTTCGTGGTTGGACGTGAGGTCGTCGTGGATGGCCCCGTAATGAAGGCTGGCCTATGAGGGCGTCAAGCCGACAGGGAGTTTTCATGGCCACGACGACCCTCCGCTCGCCGCTGGAACGACGGCTCGCCGATGCCGTGCGCGGTGAGGTAGCGTTCGACCCCTTCAGCCGCGGGCGCTACGCCACCGACGCCTCGCACTACCAGGTGATGCCCAAGGGCGTGGTGGTGGCGGCTGCGGCCGACGACGTGCCGGCCGTTCTCGAGATCGCCCGCGAGGCGGGGGTGGCGGTGACCGCCCGGGGTGGGGGCACCTCGCAAAGTGGGCAGACGGTCAATGGCGGCCTCGTCGTCGACACCTCCAAGCATTTGAACCGGCTCTTGGAATTGGACGTCCCCAACCGCCGCTGCGTGGTCGAGCCGGGGCTGGTGCTGGACGAGTTGAACCGGCTGTTGAAGCCGCATGGGCTTTGGTTTCCGGTGGACGTGTCGACCTCGTCCCGCGCGACCCTCGGCGGCATGGCCGGCAACAACTCCTGCGGCGGCCGGTCGCTGCGCTACGGCACCATGCGCGACAACGTGCGCTCGCTCGACGCCGTGCTGGCCGACGGCACCGCCCTGCACTTCGGCGAGGTCGACGCCGCCGAGGTCAGGCGCAACAGGGCGACGCCCGATGGTGGCCTGTTCCGCGATCTGTTGGATCTCGGCGAGCGCGAGGCGGCCGAGATCCGCGCGCGGACGCCCGAGGTGCAGCGACGGGTGGGCGGCTATGGGCTGGAAACGCTGGTGCCGAACGGGGGGCCGCACAACCTGGCGCACTTGCTGGTGGGCTCGGAGGGCACGCTCGCCTTCACCACCAAGCTGGAGCTGAAGCTCTCGCCCCTGCTCGGCTCGAAGGTCATGGGTGTGTGCCATTTCGGCTCCTTCCACGCGGCGATGGATGCGGCGCAGCACCTGGTGACGCTCGGGCCGATCGCCATCGAGCTGGTCGACCGGACCATGATCGCGTTGGCGCGCGACATCCCGATGTACCGGGCGACGGTGGACGACGTGGTGCGGGGCGAGCCGGCGGCGATTTTGATCGTCGAGTTCGCCGAAGAGGCGGACGAGAACCGGCGCCGGCTGCGCCAGCTGGGCGAGCTGATGGGTGATTTGGGTTTCGGCTGGGACCGCGCGGGTGCCAAGTGGGGCGGGGTGGTCGAGCTGGTGGCGCCCCAGCGCCAGGCGGCACTGACCGAGATGCGGCAGGGCGGGCTCAACATCATGATGTCGATGAAGGAGGCGCGAAAGCCCGTCTCCTTCGTCGAGGACTGTGCGGTGCCGTTGGAGCATTTGGCCGACTACACGGCCAAGCTCACCGAGGTGTTCGAGCGGCACGGCACGACCGGCACATGGTACGCCCATGCGAGTGTCGGCTGTTTGCACGTGCGGCCGGTCTTGAACCTGAAGCTGGACCAGGACGTGAAGGCGATGCGCGCCATCGCCGAGGAGGCGTTCGCTCTCGTGCGGGCGTACAAGGGCTCGCATTCGGGCGAGCACGGTGACGGGCTCGTGCGCTCGGAGTTCCACGAGGCGATGTTCGGCCGGCGCATGGTGGAGAGCTTCGAGGCGGTGAAGGACCGCTTCGACCCCGCGGGCCTGTTGAACCCCGGCCGGATCGTGCGCGCGCCGAAGATGGACGACCGCACGCTGTTTCGCTACCCGCCGGACTACCAGCCGGCGACGCACGGCCCAGCCCTCGACTGGAGCCCCTGGCCCACGGGTTTTCAGGGTGCCGTCGAGATGTGCAACAACAACGGCGCCTGCCGGAAGGTGGAGGGCGGGGTGATGTGCCCCTCCTACCGCGTCACCCGCAACGAGCGGGACGTGGTGCGCGGGCGGGCCAACGCCTTGCGCCTCGCTTTGTCCGGGCAGTTGGGCAACGACGCGCTGAGTGCGCCCGAGATGGCGGAGACCATGGCGCTGTGTGTCTCGTGCAAGGCGTGCCGGCGCGAATGTCCGACCGGCGTCGACATGGCGCGGATGAAGATCGAGGTGCAGGCGGCGCGCATCCGCCGCGAGGGGCTCGGCTTGCGCGACCGGGTGGTCGCCTATCTGCCGCGTTATGCGCCTTGGGCGGCGCGGTTGCGCGGTCTGGTCAACGCGGGCGGGCGTGCGCCCGGTGCCGGCTGGCTCGCCGAGCGGGTGCTGGGGTTGAGTGCGAAGCGCAGCCTGCCGCGCTGGCAGCGACCGTTCGAGCTGGCCTCGACGCCGGGCCAAGGCCGCCGGGTGGCGCTGCTCGCGGACACCTTCAACACGTATTTCGAGCCGGCGAACCTCGAAGCCGCCGTGGACGTGCTGGCGGCTTCTGGCTTCGCGGTCGAGCTGGTGCGGCCCGGCGACGGCGGGCGGCCTTTGTGCTGCGGGCGCACCTTCCTCGCGAGCGGTTTGGTCGACGAGGCCAAGGCAGAGGCAAAGCGCACGCTCGACGCGCTCGCACCGCTGGTCGATGCGGGCGTGCCGATCGTCGGCCTGGAGCCGTCGTGCTTGTTCACCATGCGCGACGAGTTGGCGGCGATGTGGCCCGGCGCGCGCGCCGAGGCGGTGGGTGAGGCGGCGTTGCTGTTCGAGGAGTTTCTGGCGCGGGAGCTGGCGGCGGGCTTGACGTTGCCGCTCGCCGAGATGCGCCGCACGGCGCACCTGCACGGCCACTGCCACCAAAAAGCGTTCGGTGCGATGGGCGCGGTCGAGACCGTGTTGCGCGCCGTACCCGGCTTGGAGGTGCGGACCATCGCGTCCAGCTGTTGCGGTATGGCCGGGGCGTTCGGCTATCAACGCGAGACCATCGACGTGTCGCTGGCGATGGCGGAGCTGGCCTTGGCGCCGGCGGTGCGCGCGGCCGAGCAGGGCGCCCTGATCGTCGCCGACGGCACGTCCTGCCGGCACCAGATCCACGACACGGCGGGGCGGGAGGCGCTGCACGTGGCGCGGGTGCTTCAGCTGGCGTTGGCCACCGGGAGCTGAGCCGGCCGGTCGAGGTTGCGGACGGCATCCGCGAGGCGCTGCAGGTGGTCGGCCAGCGGGTTGGTCTTGCGCCAGGCCATGCCGATGGTGCGCGCCGGGCGGGGCGGTGGCAGGCGGGCGACGGCGACGTCGGCGGAGCGGGTTTCGATCGCCAGGGCCATTTCGGGCACCAGCGTGACGCCGAGGCCGGCGCCGACCATCTGCACGAGCGTCGAGACCGAACTCGCCTGGACGACGTCGCGGGCGACGGTGGGTGAGGGCTTGCAATAGGCGATCGCCTGGTCGCGAAAGCAGTGGCCTTCTTCCAGCAGCAAGAGCGGCATGGCGCCGAGGTCGGTGGCGGTCGGGATCGGTGCGGCGACCTCGGCCGCGGGCCTAACGAGTACGAACTCCTCCTCGAACAGCGGCACCTCCACCAGGGCGGGCTCGGACACCGGCAAGGCTACGATCGCCGCATCCAGCCGGCCCTCGACGAGGTCTTCGAGCAGCTTGGCGGTGACCGCTTCGCGCGGGCGGAGCTGGAGGTCCGGATGGCGTGCGGCCAAGTCCTTGACCAGGGCCGGCAGGAGGTAGGGGGCGACGGTCGGGATGACGCCGAGGCCCAGCCGGCCGGCGAGCGGGGTTTGGGATGCCCTGGCGAGGGCGCCCAACTCGTCGACGGCGCGGAGGATATCGCGCGCACGCCGGGCGAAGGCGGCGCCGAGGGGGGTGAGCGCGATCTGGCGGCCGCCGCGTTCGACCAATGACGTACCGATGGTCTCCTCCAGCTCCTTGATCTGGAGGGACAAGGCCGGCTGCGACACGCCGCTGGCGTCGGCGGCACGGCCGAAATGGCCGTGCCGAGCCAAGGCCTCGAAATAGCGCAGGTGCTTGAGCGAGATCGATCTCATAAGAAAAATCTATGACAAAAATTTGAAAATGAAAATGTTATTTATGGGTGCGCTCTGCTATCAGGCTGCCGCGGGCGGGAGGTCCGAGGCCGGTTGGCGAGCCGTGCCGAACGTTGGGGCCTCCGTTGCCGGCGCAACGAAGCGAAGCGGAGAACCTCATGGACGGCAACGAGATCGGCAGCGGCGGCAAGTGCCCCGTGATGCACGGCGGCATGACGCGCACCAGCACTTCGGTGATGGACTGGTGGCCGAACGCGCTCAACCTCGACATCCTGCACCAGCACGATTCGAAGACCGACCCGATGGGGAAGGGCTTCGACTACCGTGAGGAGGTGAAGAAGCTCGACGTCGCGGCGCTGAAGCAGGACCTCCACGACCTGATGACCGACAGCCAGGAGTGGTGGCCCGCCGACTGGGGTCACTATGGCGGGTTGATGATCCGCATGGCCTGGCACGCCGCCGGCTCCTATCGCATTGCCGACGGTCGCGGTGGTGGCGGTACCGGCAACCAGCGTTTCGCCCCGCTGAACTCGTGGCCCGACAACGTCAACCTCGACAAGGCACGGCGCCTGTTGTGGCCGATCAAGAAGAAGTACGGCAACAAGATCAGCTGGGCGGATTTGATGATCCTCGCCGGCAACGTTGCCTACGAATCGATGGGCTTCAAGACCTTCGGCTTCGCCTTCGGCCGCGCCGACATCTGGCACCCGGAGAAGGACGTCTATTGGGGCTCGGAGAAGGACTGGCTGGGTGCCACCCGCTACGCGGACGAGGACCGGGGCTCGCTCGAAAACCCGCTCGCGGCCGTGCAGATGGGCCTCATCTACGTCAACCCCGAGGGCGTCGGCGGCCAGCCCGATCCCTTGCGCACCGCCCTCGACGTGCGCGAGACCTTCGCCCGGATGGCGATGAACGACGAGGAGACGGTGGCCTTGACCGCGGGTGGCCACACCGTCGGCAAGTGCCACGGCAACGGCAATGCGGCGTTGTTGGGCCCGGACCCGGAGGCGGCGGACGTCGCCGAACAGGGGCTGGGTTGGCAGAACCCGCAAGCGACGGGCCACGGCCGGCATACCGTGTCGAGCGGCATCGAGGGCGCTTGGACCACCCACCCGACCAAGTGGGACAACGGCTATTTCTACCTGCTCTTCAACTACGACTGGGAGCTGAAGAAGAGCCGGGCCGGGGCTTGGCAGTGGGAGCCGATCGACATCAAGGAAGAGGACAAGCCGGTCGACGTCGAGGACCCGTCGATCCGCTACAATCCGATCATGACCGATGCCGACATGGCGATGATCAAGGACCCGATCTATCGCGAGATTTCCGAGCGGTTCTACAAGGACCCGGAGTATTTCTCGAAGGTGTTCGCGCGGGCCTGGTTCAAGCTGACCCACCGCGACATGGGGCCGAAGGTCCGCTATATCGGGCCCGAAGTGCCGGCCGAGGACTTGATCTGGCAGGACCCGGTGCCGGCGGGCCCGACCGGCTATGACGTTGCTCAGGTGAAGGCCAAGATCGCCGCGAGCGGCCTTTCGATCAGTGACATGGTGACGACCGCTTGGGACAGTGCGCGGACCTTCCGCGGCTCGGACCTGCGCGGCGGCGCCAACGGGGCCCGCATCCGGCTTGCCCCGCAGAAGGACTGGGCGGGCAACGAGCCCGAGCGGCTCGCCCGCGTCTTGGGCGTGCTCGAGGGCATCGCCCAGGAGACGGGGGCCAGCGTGGCCGACGTCATCGTGCTCGCCGGCAATGTCGGGATCGAGCAGGCGGCGAAGGCGGCCGGCGTCGAGGTCAGCGTGCCGTTCGCGCAGGGGCGCGGTGATGCGACCGACGAGATGACGGATGCGGACTCGTTCGCGCCGTTGGAGCCGATCCACGACGGCTATCGCAACTGGCTGAAGCAGGACTACGCGGTGAGCCCGGAGGAGCTGTTGCTCGACCGGACCCAGCTCATGGGCCTGACGGCGGCCGAGATGACCTGCCTGGTTGGCGGCATGCGCGTGCTCGGCACCAACCATGGGGGCAGCCAGCACGGCGTCTTTACCGACCGCGTCGGGGCGCTCTCGACCGACTTCTTCGTCGCCCTGACCGACATGGCCTACAAGTGGGTGCCGAACGGCAAGAACCTCTACGAAATCCGGGACCGCAAGACCGACCAGGTCAAATGGACGGCCACCCGCGTCGACCTCGTCTTCGGCTCCAACTCGGTGCTCCGCGCCTATGCCGAGGTCTACGCCCAGGACGACAACCACGAGAAGTTCGTCCACGACTTCGTCGCCGCCTGGACCAAGGTGATGAACGCGGATCGCTTCGACCTCGACTGATCCACGCGCATCATTCTCTTCGAAGTGCCGTGGCGTCAGCCACGGCCGGGGGTTGCCAAGGGGGCCAAGAGCCCCCTTGGTTTTTTTGTCTCCGCATTTCCGCCAAGCCCGTCCCCGATTGACAGCGCCCGCCCGTCCCGTAAGCATTATTACGAAATTTATCATATCACTGGCGGCCTGGAGGACATCGATGGTGCGGCGTGGAAGCGTGGCGGCGCTGGCGTTGGTTTGGGGTTTGGGGGCGGCAGCGCCGGCTTGGGCCGAGGGCAGGCTGGCATTTTTCGCGAGCGGCGAGGACTTGGCGACGGAGGGTTTCGTTGGTGCGCAGCTGACGCGCGACGGCTGGGCGCTGACCTTCGACCATATTTTCGTCACCGTGACGGCGCTGACCGCGCATCAGGCCGAGCCGCCCTACGACGCCATGGCTGGCGGCGAGATCCAGGCGACGACGTCGGTGGTGTTGGCGGGGGAGCACAGCTTCGATCTGGTGGAGGCTGACGCGGACGATCGCGTGCTGATCGGCGAGGTCGAAGCCCCGGTTGGCCACTTCAATGCGCTGTCCTGGCGCATGACACCCGCCACCGCAGGCCCGGCTGCGGGCTATGCCATGGTCTTCGTCGGCACGGCCGAGCGAGACGGGGTGGTCGTGCCGTTCGTGCTGCGAAATGCCGAGGCGCGGACTTATCGTTGTGGCGAATTCGTCGGCGACGAGCGCAAGGGTTTCGTGGTAGCCGGCGGCATGGCCGATCTCGAACTCACCTTTCACCTCGATCACGTCTTCGGCCGCGCCGACAAGGCGGCGGACGATCCCACGAACCTCGACGCCCTCGGCTTCGACGCCTTCGCCGCCGGCGGCGAACACGAGATCACGCTCCGGGGCATGCACATCGGGCATGCCGGCGAAGGGCATTGCGATGTGGTTTGGGAGTGACAGCGCGGGCCGGTGCGGGCTTGCGCTTCTGGCCTTGGTGCTGGTGAGCCTCGCCCCGGCGCCTCCGGTGCTGGCGCACGCGGCCTTTTTGGAACTGCGGCCGGTGGAGGGGATCGCCGTGCAGGGACGCTATGACGACGGCACGGTGATGGCCGGCGCGCAAATGGCGGTGTTCGCGCCGAACGATCCGGCACGCCCCTGGCTGACCGGGGTGACCGACGATGAGGGCTGGTTCCGCTTCGTGCCCGACCCGGCGATCGAGGGGCGCTGGACGGTGCAGGCGCGGCAGGCCGGGCACGGTGCGATGGCCTATGTCGAGGTGGGTGGCGAGGGCGAGGCCATGGCGGCGGTGATGCTGATGGCCGGTGGCGACGAGGCGTTTTCGCCCTTGCAGCGAGGCGTCATGACGGCCTCGGTCGTCTGGGGGCTGATCGGCACCGCCCTCTTTTTCCAGCGTCGGCGCGCCGCCTGATGCACATCCCCGACGGCATTCTGGGGCCGGCCGTCACCCTCGCCGGCTATGCCGGCACCGCTGCCGTGATGGCCGTCTGCCTCGGCCAAATCGCCAAGCGCGACGATCCGCGCCGCGACGTGCCGAAGGCGGCGATGCTGACGGCCGCCTTCTTCGTCGCCTCGCTGGTGCACGTGCCGATCCCGCCGACCAGCGTGCATTTGATGCTGAACGGTCTGCTCGGCGTGGTGCTCGGCTGGTTCGCCTTTCCCGCCATCGTCGTCGGCCTGTTCTTTCAAGCGGTGATGTTCGGCCATGGCGGGCTGACCACCCTTGGCGTGAACGCGCTCGTCCTGGGCCTGCCTTCGCTTTTGGCCTTCGCACTGTTCAGCGCGCGGCACCGGCTCTTGCCGGCCGCACCCTGGAGCGATGCGGCGGTGGGCTTCGTTGCCGGTGCCGGAGCCGTGGCGGCGGCCGTCGTCCTGGTCGCGGTGGTGGTGCTGGCGGGCCTGCCGGCGCACGTCGACCCCGACCTGGAGCGCCGCGCCATCCAGGTTTTTGCCTTGGCGCATGTGCCGCTGATGGTGATCGAGGGGGTGGTGGTGGCGATGGTCCTCGCCTTTCTGCGCAAGGCGAGCCCCGAACTGCTGCTCGGCCGGTGAGCTGCCTGGATCTGGAGCGAGGCGTTGCCGAGAGCCCGCTCAACCGGCTCGACCCCCGCTTTCGCATCGTCGCTTGCCTGGTGTTGGCCTTCGCGTTCTCGGCGGTCACGGCACTTTGGTTGCTGCCCTTGATGGTGGCGCTGGTCGTGGGGCTGGTCGCCATCTCCGGGCTCGGGCCTTTGACCCTTTGGCGAAGGTTGCGTTGGCCGGGTTTGATCGTCTTGTTGCTGGTGGCGCTCTTGCCGTGGAGCGTCGGCACGACGGCCGTCGTCCAACTCGGCCCGCTCGTGCTCTACCAGGAGGGGCTCGCAACGGCGCTGCTGATCGCGGTGCGCTTCGGCTGCATCGTTGCGGTGGTTTTGGTGATCCTCACGACGATTCCGGTTCCCGTCCTGATCCACGCGCTCAGATCGATGCGGGTGCCTTGGCTCTTGACCGATCTCGCCCTCCTCGTGCTCCGTTACCTGCATGAACTCCGACACACGCTGGAACGGATGCGGGTGGCCATGATGCTGCGCGGGCAACCCCTGCGCGGGGCCTCACCGCGCGCCTTGCGGGCCTGGGCCGGCCTCATCGCCAGCCTTGCCTTGCGCAGCTACGTCCGTGCCGACCGGATTTATCTGGCGATGCGGGTGCGCGGTTATGGCGAGGAACTGGCCCCGCCCTGGTCGTTCCGGGCGGGCGCGCGGGACTGGGCGTTTCTGGCCAGCGCCACTGCCGCCGCTTCGTTCCTCGTGTTGGCGGAGCGAGCCTGGTGACGACGGCTGCGACCTTGAGCGTGGCCGGGCTGGACTTCGCCTATCCCGATGCCGGAGCGGTGTTGCGCGACGTGGCGTTCGAGGTGGGCCCCGGCGAGCGGATCGGCCTCGTCGGTCCCAATGGGGCCGGCAAGAGCAGCCTCTTGTTGCTGATCGCGGGGGCTTTACGGCCCGGGCGGGGCCGGCTCGCCCTGGATGGGGCGGAACTCGTGCCCGGCCGGTTTCGCCCGCAGGTCGCCTTGGTGTTTCAAGAGGCGGAAGACCAGCTGTTCTGCCCGACGGTGGCCGAGGACGTGGCTTTCGGGGCGCGCAATCTGGGGCTTGGCGGCGACGCCTTGAAGGATCGGGTCGAGGCGGCGTTGCAGACGGTGGGGCTCGCGCATCTGGCCGACCGGCCGGTGCATCATCTCTCGGGCGGGGAGAAGCGCTTGACCTGCATTGCCGGGGCCTTGGTGATGCAGCCGCGGCTGTTGCTTTACGACGAGCCGAGTGCCGGATTGGATTTGCGTAATCGGCGGCGCCTGATCGAGCTGTTGCGCTCGTGCGAGCAGACCATGCTGGTTGCCTCGCACGACCTCGAACTGCTGTTGGAAGTGTGCCCGCGGGTGCTTTTGCTCGACCGCGGGCGGGTGGTGGCGGATGGTCCAAGTGCGGCCGTTCTCGCCGATGGCGAGCTGATGGCCGCGCATGGCCAGGAGGTGCCTGGTTCGCTCGCGGGCGGCGCCGCCGGCGCGCGGGTGCGGCATCGGGCCGCCGGCTGAGCGCGGCTGCATCGCGCAGGCTCGACCCAAGTCGGCCTGTCACGGCCGTGAGATCGATGCCAGAGGGGAAAGGACACGGCCGGACACGCAGTTCCGGTTGCTCGCGGTTGGGCAGTGGGGGGAGACACGCGCCATGGGGCGTAAAATCGAAGTGACCGAGCTCGTCCTGCGCGACGCCCACCAGAGCCTGTTGGCCACGCGCATGGCGATGGAAGACATGGTCCCCGTTTGCGAGGACCTGGACAATGCCGGCTACTGGTCGCTCGAATGCTGGGGTGGGGCCACCTACGACGCCTGCATCCGCTATCTCAACGAGGACCCGTGGGAGCGGCTGCGGACGTTCAAGAAGTTGATGCCGAAGACGCCGTTGCAGATGCTCCTGCGCGGCCAGAACCTGCTCGGCTACCGCCATTACGAAGACGACGTGGTGGCGCGGTTCTGTGACAAGTCGGCCGAGAACGGCATGGACGTGTTTCGCATCTTCGATGCGCTGAACGACCTGCGCAACCTGCAGACGGCGATCGCCGCGGTGAAGCGCACGGGCAAGCACGCGCAGGGCACGATCTGCTACACGGTGTCGCCGGTCCACACGATCGACGCCTTCGTGGAGATGGCGCAGCAGCTCAAAGACATGGGCTGCGATTCGATCTGCATCAAGGACATGGCGGCCTTGTTGAAGCCGCAGCCGGCCTATGACCTGGTCAAGGGCATCAAGGAGAAATGCGGCGAGGACACCCTCGTCCACGTGCACTGCCACGCCACCACCGGCGTGACGCTCGTCTCCTACATGAAGGCGATCGAGGCGGGGTGCGACATCGTCGACACCTCGGTGAGTTCGCTCTCGCTCGGCTCGGGCCACAACCCGACCGAGGCCTTGGTCGAGATGCTGGAGGGTACGGGCTACGAGACGGGGCTCGATCTCGACCGGATCAAGCCGGTTAGCGACCACTTCGCCAAGGTGCGCACGCGCTATCGCCACTTCATGGGCGAGTTCACGGGCGTCGATACCGAGATCTTCAAGAGCCAGATCCCCGGCGGCATGATCTCCAACATGGAGAGCCAGCTGAAGGCGCAAGGGGCCGGCGACCGGCTGCACGAGGTGCTGGAGGAGGTGCCGCGGGTGCGGGCCGATTGCGGTTTTCCGCCGCTGGTCACGCCGTCGAGCCAGATCGTCGGCACGCAGGCCGTGTTCAACGTCATCATGGGCAAGTACCAGACGCTGACCAGCGAGTTCGCCGACCTGATGCTCGGCTATTACGGCAGCACGCTCGGCGAGAAGAACCCGGACGTGCTCGCTTTGGCCGAGGCGCGACAGAAGAAGCCCGTCATCACCGGACGGCCGGCGGATTTGCTGACGCCGGAGTGGGAGCAGTTGCGGAGCGAAGCAACCGCGCTCGACGGCTGCAACGGCAGCGACGAGGACGTGTTGACCTTCGCCATGTTCCCGCAGGTTTCGACCAAGTTCTTCAAGACGCGCAGCGAGGGGCCGAAGAGCCTGGCCAAGGACCCGGTGAGCCAAGCACCGGCGGCGGCGGCGCCTACGGGCAAGGCCGAGCCGAGCCGGGAGGCGGTGACCTACGTCGTCACGCTGCATGGCAAGGAACATCAGGTCAAAGTGGCGCCGGCGGCTTGAGCCGGCCGGGGCCGGACGGCATCGCCCTTGGACGCGACGGGAAGGATAGGTTGATGGCGGAATCAGAGGGCACGAAGTCGGCGTCGACGATGGCGGCGAAGATCGAAGCGCTCGCAGCCAACCGCACGCGCGTCCAGGCGGGCGGGGGCGAGGCGCAGATCGAGAAGCAGCACGCCGCCGGTAAAATGACGGCGCGCGAGCGGATCGCGCGCTTGGTCGACGCCGAGAGCTTTCAGGAAATCGGGCTGTTTGCCCGACATCGCGCCACCGCCTTCGAGATGGCCGACAAGGAGCTTGCGGCCGACGGCGTGGTGACGGGCTGTGCCCAGATCGACGGCAAGGTGGTGCATCTGGCGAGCCAGGACTTCACCGTGACGGGTGGGGCCGCGGGCGAGGTGCACAGCCTCAAGGTGGCCGAGATGCTGGAGCTGTCGCTCAAGACCGGCACGCCGTTCGTGTTCGTCAACGACTCCGGCGGGGCGCGGGTGCAGGAGGGGATCGACAGCCTCTCCGGCTATGGCAAGGTGTTCTACAACAACGTGATGCTGTCGGGTTCGGTGCCGCAGATCTCGCTGATTTGCGGACCTTGCGCGGGTGGGGCGGCGTACAGCCCGGCCTTGACCGACTTCATCATCCAGACCCGTCAGGCGCAGATGTTCATCACCGGGCCGCAGGTGATCAAGCAGGTGACGGGCGAGGCGGTGACGGCCGAGGCGCTGGGCGGGCCGGACGCGCAGATGAACCGCTCGGGCGTGGTGCATCTGGTTGCCGAGGACGACGCGGACGCCATCTACCAGTGCCGGCGGCTGTTGAGCTTCCTGCCGCCGAACAACCTGGAAGACCCGCCGCAGCTGCCCTTCGACCAGCCCCTGGTCGCCGATCCGGCGCTGAACGACATCGTGCCGGTGGACGGCAAGGTGGGCTACGACGTGCGCGACGTAGTCCTGCGCTGTGTCGACGATGGCGATTTTCTGGAAATCCAGGCCGGGTTCGCCGCCAACATCGTCATCGGCTTCGCCCGCATCCAGGGCCGCCCGATCGGCATCGTCGCCAATCAGCCGGCGGTGAAGGCGGGCGCCCTCGACATCGATGCGTCCGACAAGGCGGCGCGCTTCATCCGCTTCTGCAACGCCTTCAACATCCCGCTCGTGACCTTCGTCGACGTGCCGGGCTTCTTGCCGGGGGTCGAGCAGGAATATGGCGGCATCATTCGCCATGGGGCGAAGATGCTCTTTGCCTATTCGGCCACGACGGTGCCGAAGGTGACGGTGATCCTCCGCAAAGCCTATGGCGGCGCTTATCTGGCCATGTGCGGCAAGGACTTGGGGGCGGACCGGGTGGTGGCGTGGCCGTCGGCGGAGATCGCCGTGATGGGGGCGGAGGGGGCCGCCGAGATCGTCTTCCGCAAGACCATCGCCGAGGCCGACGACAAGCGGGCGAAACGGGGGGAGATGATCCAGCGCTATCGTGAGGCCTTCGCCAATCCCTATGTCGCCGCCGGGCGGCGGTTGGTCGACGACATCATCGAGCCGGCGGAGACGCGCCGCTATCTGGGCCAGGCCTTGGCGAGCCTGTCGTCCAAACGCGAGGTGCGGCCGCCGAAGAAGCATGGGCTGATCCCGCTGTGACGCAGCAAGACCTCTTGACCCTGATCGAGCGCCTGCGTGGCGAGGTGGGCGATCTGCGGGCCGAACTCGCCGCGCTTCGGGCCGACGTCGCGGCGCTGCAGGCGGAAGCTGCCACGGTCGACGACGAGACCTTGGCGATGCTGGCGGCGGTGGTGACGTCCTTTCTCGGCAAGCGGGTGCGGATCCGCTCGGCGCGGGCGGTTGCGGCCGGCGAAGCGGCACCGGCTTGGGCGCGCCATGGCCGCGCTGCCATTCAGACCTCGCATCAGCTCCACCGCGGGCATTGAGCGCCGATGTTGCTCGAGCCCAAGGCGGCAAGCCGCGTTCTCAAGGAGTGCCTCTCGTGAAACTGCGCATCGAAATCGACGGCAAGGCCTACGATCTCGACGTCGAGGTCCTGGAGGAGGACGGCCCGCAGCGGCGCGCCGGCTATCTGCCGCCGCACGCACCGCCGATGACGGTGCGCTCCAGCACGGCCGCCGCGGCGGCACCGGCGCCTTCGGCCGGTATGGCGACGGGGCCGGTGGACGAGGAGAAGGTGTGCCGCAGCCCCCTGGCTGGCGTGGTCAATCGGATCGCGGTCAAGCAAGGCCAGGAGCTGAAGCAGGACGACCTGATCATGGTCCTGGAGGCCATGAAGATGGAGACCAACATCACGGCCGCGCACCCGGGCAAGGTGCAGGCGCTCCGCGTCGCCGAGGGCGACGGCGTCACCGTCGGGCAGATCCTGATGGACTACGCCTGAACCCGTTTCGGTGGGACGAGGGCTTTGACGTTCGGACGAACTCCCCGACCGGTAAAGTCCTCGCAAGCCACTGTTCTGAAAAGAAAAATTGCCGTTTTGGGTTCGTTCGGCAATCCGGGTTTCACCGATCTCGACATGCCGCAGGCAAGGCCGAAGAGAGGGTTCAGACGAGCACGGATAGGTGCGGAAACCTAGGCGGTCAGTCGGTTCGACTGCAAGGGTCGCAAAGCGCGACGTGTTGCCAACGCGTCGAGCACGTCGCTGGGGCAGGGCGCGTCCAAGTCTGCCAGCACCGTGTCCTTACGCCACGAGCTTGGTGATCGGCTTGCCGGCAAGGGTGGCAGCGCTGAGTTGCTCGAACGCGGTCTTGGCTTGGTCGGTGTCGACGATGCGCATGGTGGGCGCTCTTACCGGGCGAGGTCGGCGGACTGCCGCGGGAGGCGCGGTCAACTCCGGGCGAGGCGGCGTTCCAGGGCTTCGGCGATCAGGCGGGAGCGGGTGAGGCCGTGCCGGGCGGCGTAGGCGTCGGCGTCGGCGAGCAGGCGCTTTTTGATCGTGACGTTGACCCGCACCGCCGGGTCGTGGTCGTCGACCTCGATGAAGGTGACGATGCCGCCCTCGGCGGCAGCGTAGACCGCGTCGAGCGGGCTCGGCGGGGGCAAGGTCATGCCGTCCTCGATCATGCCGTCCACGTGCAGTTGCAGCGCTTCGCGCGCCTCGGCCACCGCCGCTTCGGCAGTCGCCGCCGCCGCCACGCAGCCGGGCAGGTCAGGGAAGCTGACCCCGTAGTCGCTGTCCGGCTCTTTGTGGATCAGGGCTGGGTAGCGCTTCGCCATCCGTCGCTCCTACGACTGCAAGCGGAGTCCGGCCGGCCGCTCGATGGACTTCAATGTTCCCGTGGGCAGATGGCGTTTCGGGTGTGGGACCGTCACCCGGCCGGGCTAGCTTGGGTGCTCGATCTGCGCGTGACTCCCACGCCGCGCAACCTCAACCCACCCGTCTGCCCGGAGTCTGCGGATGACCTCCCGACTGTCCATAATGTGTATCTATACACACAACAGGTCGACTTCAAGCGCGCCCGCTAGGCGTCATCGTTCGGCGACGAGACGATCCAACTCGGTCAGTGACGCGCAGAGGTGGTCGAGGGTTCGAGCGACGGCGACGCGTTCGGCACCTTCGGCGCGCTCCAAGGCGGCGATGGCGTTGCGCCGGGATTGGCGCGCGACATCCGTCGGGCGGGTCCAGGGGGCGCCGAGGCGACCGCGGGCAAAATCGTCCTCGGTCAGTTCGCGGACTTCGCCATCGTCACGGATCAGCGGTTCTCTTGGCATGGCGCCTCTGCTCCCGGGCGTTGGCTTTGCGCATCGAGATGATGCGGACGGATCGGCCACGGATCGTGTAGGCGACGACGAGGGGACGGCCATCCAGGTAGCCGGTCGCAGCGCTGACTTCATCCTTGGATAGACCAAGTGGCCGAAAAGTTGCGTGTCCAGGCCGCTTGCCGATGAACGGGCGTCAAGCCGCGCGGCGGCGGGTGGTGACGACGAGGTCGAGGCCGAAGGCGCGGAGGATGCGCTCGAGGCGGTCCATCTTGGTCGGGTGGTCGAGATCGAGGAGGCGCCTTGCCTCGGTTTCGGGGATGGCGAGGCGGCGGGCAAGGGCGGTCTTGGTCAGGCCTTCGGCGCGGCAGGCTTCGTAAAGTGCCAGCTTCGCGGCCACGCGCGCCGGCACGGCCACGAGCGGTCGGCCACGGGCGGGGCCGGGCTTCGGCAGGGGCTCGCCTGCGTCGACGTACAGGCTGAGCGCCACGACCAAGGCATCCTCGGCCTGTTCGAGGGCATGGTCGAGGTCGTCACCCTGGGTGTGGACCGCAGGCACGTCGTCGAAGCGCACCACGAAACCGCCGACCTCGGCGTCGGGCTCCAGGGTTACCGGATAGGCGTAGTGCATCAGAACCCTTCCTCCAAACCGAGTTGCTTGATGATGCCGGCCAACGTCCCGCGTTTCAGTTGACCGCTCGGAACCACCGATCGTCGATCCCCGAGCCGCACCACGGCATGCCCACCCTTGCCACGGCTGGTATCGATCTCCAGCGGCAGGCCGCGAGACCGCGCGTAACGCCGAAGCCGGCGAATCAACTCGTCGCGGTTCATCGCTCGATTGTGACCGTCGCTAGGTGGCAGCACAACACAAATATGTGTGGTGGCAGAATTGGCGGCCAGAGCCACTGGGGCAGGTCGTGGCTGTGGCGAACCGCCACGCGGTGTTTCGCGCCGTCAATCTACTCCCGCACGACGTTGGGCGGCTCGTAGCATCTACGATGAAAAAAAGGGCGGCGGCGGGGCCGCCGCTTGGGGGTGAAGGGGGCCAAAAGCCCCCTTCGTGACCTTCTTCTTCGTTGGCTCTCAACTACAGCCGGTCGTGCTGCCGCAGGTGTCGCATTTCAGGCAGGTGCCGTTCCTGACCAGGGTGAAATTCCCGCAGGTGCCGCAGGGGTCGCCTTCGTAGCCTTTCATGCGGGCGAGGGTGACCTGTTCGAGGCGGTCGTCGCGGGCGGTGGGGGCGGCGTCGTAGGGGGAGGCGGCGTCGGCGAAGTGGGCGGCACCGGCGGTGGAGCCGGTACGGGGTGCCTCGCCGCCCTCGCCGCCCTCGCCGTGGAGGCCGCCGGTGAGCAGGCGGAGATTGCCGCGGACGTAGCCGGAGCTGGTGAAGAGGGCCAGTTGGCGGGCGGCGTCGCGGTCGCCGAGGTCGCCCTCGCTGACGCCTTGGCCGATGGCGTCGTGGCGCAGATCGCCCGGATCGACGTTGGCGAGGTCGGTGCGGTCGAGATAGGAGACGGCCAGTTCGCGGAAGACGTAGTCGATGATCGAGGTCGCCATCTTGATGGTGTCGTTGCCCTGCACCGGACCCGCCGGGTCGAAGCGGGTGAAGGAGAAGGCCTCGACATATTCCTCGAGCGGCACGCCGTATTGCAGGCCGATGGAAACGGCGATGGCGAAGGAGTTCATCAACGAGCGGAAGGCGGCCCCTTCCTTGTGCATGTCGATGAAGATTTCGCCGAGGGTGCCGTCCTCGTATTCGCCGGTGCGCAAATAGACCTTGTGGCCGCCGACCACGGCCTTTTGGGTGTAGCCCTTCCTGCGGTTGGGCAGCTTTTTGCGCTCGGTGATGAGGCGCTCGACGATGCGCTCGGTGACTTGGACCACGTTGGAGACGGGGGACTTGTCCTCGTCGTCCTCGTCGTCGTCACCCAGGACCAGGGCCTGCAGGGGCTGCGAGAGCTTGGAGCCGTCGCGGTAGAGGGCCATGGCCTTGAGGCCCAGCTTCCAGGCCTCCAGATAGGCGTCCTTGCAGTCCTCGACCGTGGCGTGGCGCGGCATGTTGATGGTCTTGGAGATCGCACCCGAGATGAAGGGCTGGGCGGCCGCCATCATGCGGATGTGCGAGGAGGCGGAGAGGTAGCGCTTGCCGATGCGGCCGCAGGCATTGGCGCAGTCGAACACCGGCAGGTGCTCGTCCTTCAGATAGGGTGCGCCCTCGACCGTCATGGTGCCGCAGCAATAGGCGTTGGCCGCTTCGATCTGGGCCTTGGAGAAGCCGAGCGCCTTCAGCATGTCGAAGGCGGGGTCGTTCAACTGGGCATCGGTGAAGCCGAGCGTGCCCTTGCAGAAGTCGTCGCCCAGCGCCCAGCGGTTGAAGGCGTATTTGATGTCGAAGGTGGCGGGCAGCGAGCCTTCCAGCTTCTCCAGGGTGGCGTCGGTGAAGCCACGGGCCTTCAACGCGGCATGGTCGATGCCCGGCGCGTCGCGCAGGGTGCCGTGGCCGACCGCGTAGTTAACGATTTCCTCGATCTCGTCGGCACCGTAGCCGAGGGTGCGCAGGGCCGACGGCACCATGCGGTTGATGATCTTGAAGTAGCCGCCGCCGGCGAGCTTCTTGAACTTCACGAGCGCGAAGTCGGGCTCGATGCCGGTGGTGTCGCAGTCCATCACCAGGCCGATGGTGCCGGTGGGGGCGATCAC
>RECO01000246.1 GCA_007694015.1 Geminicoccaceae bacterium | reverse complement strand
GCATTCCGAGGAGTCCCTGGGCGTCGTCGGTGCGCGTGCACGACCAGGCGCGCGGCCGGCCGCCGGGCCCGACGATCTCGACCACGTCGCCCTCCGCCCGATCGATCCGTGCGACCACCTCGAAGGCGCCGATCCGGGCGAAGGAATGGCGCCGGCCGTAACGCAACGCGCTGAGCCAAGCCCTGCCGAAGACCTTGCTCGCCTCCTTCGCGTCCACCGTCCGCCCTTCGATCCTCAATTCATCGTGCCCTCGCTCCGCCGCCGCCACGTCGGCATCGATCGACGGCAGGCTCCGGGTCAGCCGCTCGATCTCGCCGCCGAGGTCGTCGTGCCGGCAGCGCAGACGGAACCGCGCCTTGTCGAAGCTCCTTGCAAGGCCAGCGAGCCGTTGCGCCTCGGCGTCGAGCTTGGCGAGCGTCACCATGGCAGGGTTGCCGCTGGCGATCGCCTTCACCTGGTGGAAGTCCAGCTCGATCTCGCCCACGTCCTCGGCACTCCGCCCGACCACGGTCGAGGCGAGCACGGTACCGACGAAGCCGGCCTTCACGCTGAGCAGCCCCCAGACGAAGGCGTCGAAGGTCGATTCCGTGACGTAGCGCAGGATTTCGACTTCCTGGAGCCGGTTGCCCCACCGGAGGATGCGGCCTTCCCGCTGCTCCACGTCGGACGGCCGCCACGGCGCATCGACGTGATGGAGGGCGGCAAGGCGATCCTGGACGTTGGCGCCGGTACCGAGGCGTTCGGTCGAGCCGATCAGAACCCGAATGGCACCCTTACGGACCTTGGCGAAAATCGCCTGTTTCTTCGCGTCGGTGTCGGCCTCTCGCATCGTGGCGACTTCCGCTCGCGGCACGCCCGCAGCGACCAACAGGCGGATCAACTCGTCGTAGGCCGCAAAGCCGTTGTGCGGATGCACGCCGATGTCGAGCATGATCAGCTGCGTGCCCCGGAAGGCCTGGGTCTGCTCGTACCTCGCCAGGACGTTGCGGGCGACGGCTGCCAGCTTTGCCCCGGCGTCGGCGGATGCGTCCAGCAAGCGACCGTCGATCGCGAGCTTTCGGCCTTCGCCTAGGATCGCAAGCGCGTTGTCGTCCTTGGCGGACACCACCCGACCGCGAACCCGCTCGTACCGCTCGACGAGGGTGTCTTGGTAGGTCCGCTGCCACGGCGTCATCGGCACGGCGACGATCTGAGCCTTGCCGCCGGCCAGCGCGGGCCTGGGCAGATTCAGTTGCTCCTGGGTCAACACGTCGGCCACCCGCCGCCAGTCCGCCACCAATTCGGGCAGGTTCACGAACCGGGCGAAGCGCGCCACCGGTCGCAGCGTCCGACCGTCGGCGGCCACCTCCATCGACTCGACCACCTTGCCGAAAACGCTTGCCCACTGGTCGAAGCAGTTGAGCCCCTTCGCCTCCAGCTGGTGCGGGGCGAGCATCCGCAGGAACACGTAAATCTCGCCGAGGGTATTCGAGATCGGCGTAGCGGTGGCAAAGACCGTTCCCCGGTAGCCGGACCGCTGGTTGAGCCATGTCACCTTCGTGAGCAGGTCCATCGCCCGCTGGCTGCCGCCGTCGGCAATCCCCTTCACGTTCCGCATCCGTGTGGCGAGGTCGAGCCGCTTGAAGGCGTGGGCCTCGTCGACCAGGAGGAAATCGACCCCGAGCCGGTCGAAGGTCACGACACCGTCCTTGGGCTTTGCCTCCCGCAACTCGTCGATCCGCAGCCGCAGCCGCTCGATCTTCTTCGCCAGGTGGCGAACCAGCCGCGCCCCGCCGATTCCGTCAGCCGTTGCCTCGGCCGCTCGCAGCGCGTCGGCATAGGACGCCAGGAGATCGTCGCGAATGTCGGCTTCGATCGCCGGGTCGAGCGGGATGCGCTCCAAAGCGGAATGGCTGATGATGGCGAGGTCGAAGTCGCCGAAGGCGAGCCGTGCGTTCATCGCCTCGCGCGTGGTGCGCCCGAAGTCCTCGGCCGACGCGACCAGGATGCGGGCCAGCGGGTAGAGCGTCTTCGCCTGGCGCACGAACTGGCCGAGCACGGCCAGCGGCACGGCGATCACGGCCTTGCGGGCCAAGCCCATTTCCCGCTTCTTCATGGCGGCGGCGATCATCGTGAAGCTCTTGCCGCTGCCGACCGGGTGATGCAGCAACGTGTTGCCGGCGGCGATGATGCGCCAAACGGCGTTGCGCTGATGCGGCGCGAGCGTGATGGCGAGGCTCATGCCGTCGAAGCGGAGGTGCGAGCCGTCGAAAGCGCGCAGCCGTGTGGCGTTGAAGCGGTCGTTGTAGATTCGGACCAGCCGGGTTGCCCGCTCCACGTCCGCGAAAATCCACTGATCGAACCGCGCGACCACTTCGGATGCCTTCGCCTTGGCGGCCAAGGTCTCGTCGTCGTTGACGATCCGTCGCTTGCTGCCGTCCGGTTCCGTGACCTCGTCGTGCACGACGACCGGCTGCAGGTTGAGGATACTTTCCAGAAGGTCGATGGCGTTGACCCGACTGGTTCCGAAGTCGTTCGTCGCGGGCAGACTGCGCCGCGTCGTGCCGCCGGCACTGATCGTCCAGGCACCGTCGATCGGTGAGTAGCCGACCGAAACGTCCTTGGCGTCTTGCACCTGCAGCAGGTGGACGACGAACGCGTGAACGTCGCTGGCCGGCACCCACGCGGCGCCGAGATGGACCGCGATCTCGCCGGGCAGGAGGTCTTCGGGTTGCACCGCGCGGAGGGCGTCGGCGTTGCGCGTGAAGCGCGGATCGGTGCTCGCCGCCTGTTCCGCTTCGGCGAGCTTGCGCCGCACGTTGCCGGATAGGTAGTCGTCGGCCGTTACCCACCGCCACGACTGCGGGTCGAGGTAGACCAGGTCGCCGAGTTCCACTTCGGCTTCGCTTTCCGTTTTCCCGAGCGCTGCCGCCATTGCCGCCATGTCGACCCGGCCGCAGCGGTCGAGGCATTGCGCGAGCGCCTCGGTGGCGTTGCGCGGTGCCGCCGGTGCTACCGTCGGACCGACTACGTCGCCGCGCATGATCGCGGCCGGCGTCGCGGTGTGGGTTTCGTCGTCGTAGTCCTCGAGGGCCATGACCAACGCCACGTCGGCGTCTTGCCAGAAGCCCTCGAGGTTCGGCCGGCGATGGGTTGCCGCGCCGTTCTCCGATACCGAAACCGTCGTCTTGTTGATGAAGCCGAAGCGGGCAACGAACGCCTGCCAGCCCATCGCCAGGTCGGCGCGGATTCTCTGCCGGGTGTCGTTGTCGGCGCCGCTGAGCTGGACGTCCAGGCACGCTCGGGCGAGGTCCCGCAGCCCGCAAAGGGCCTCCAAGCGCTGGGCGACCTTGCCGCTGCCACGGCGGAGCTGCTTGCCGCCCCGCATCAGCCGCTCCGTTTTTCCGGCCGTGCGCAGCCAGAACCACCCTTCTTCGTCGATGTCGATCCGGGCGTCGCGGCCGGCTTCTTCTTGGCCCGTGACGTGGACGAAGCCCGACGGCACCAGGGGCGGCAGCTCCCGGCAGCGACGGATCGCCGCCAGTACCTCCGCCCGTGATTCGGGGTTCGGCTGCACGTGCAGTTCTGCGGTCCCGTAACGGCCCGAGCGTGCGGTGAGCTTACCGCCGACGGCACCCGTTTGGGCGACCCGCTCGTTCAGGGTGATCTTGTGGCCGTCCAGGTCGACAGTGGTGGTGGCGAGCCAGTCGTCGGCACCTTGGCCTCCAACTCGGAACACCAGGAGGTCGGTCGGCATCCTCACGCCGAGGTCGGCGAACACGTCATCGGGCAAGCGCCAGGCTTCGACGAGCTCCGCCCGTGCCGCCATCAGCCGCCGCGCGCCATCGTTCTGCTTGTCGAGGGTGAACCGGCTGGTGATCAGCGCCACGATGCCCCCCGGCCTAACCAGGTCCAGCGTGCGCAGGATGAAGGCGTCGTGCAGCGACAAGCTGGCGCCGTCGTAGCGCACGTCGATGTCGGCGAAGGGCACGTTGCCGATCGCGGCATCGAACGGCTGGCCATCGACTTTCCAGCGCAGGAAGTCGTCTTGGACGACGCGATGCTGCGGAAAGCGGAGGCTTGCGATCCGGGCAGCGGTCAGGTCCAGCTCGACCCCCGTCACCTTCCAATTCGGCAAGGCTGCGCCGAGGAAGGCGCCGTGTCCGCAACCCGGCTCCAGGACGGCGGCCGTGTCGCCGGTGCCCAACCGTTGCAGCAAAGCGACCATGGCCCCGCTGAGCCAAGCTGGCGTGTAGTACGCGGAAAACGTCGCCCGTCGCGCCGAGTTGACGGCGGCCGGGCCGAGCTTTTCCTGTACCGCCCTCGCGGCCTCGGCGAGGTCTGTGGGCGTCTCGGCGTCGAAGTCCTGGAACAGCGCCGCCAATGGCCCCCAGCCCGGGAAGCTGGCCATCGCCGCTGCCTGATCAGCGGACGCGGCGCCATCCCAATCGGCTGCGGCGAGGGCGTCCAGGGCAGTGAGTGTATCGCTGGCGAGGTGGAGCAATGGGGCCTCCTTCGATTCGCCCCATCATCGTTTTTTCTTCGCTCACCAAATAATCGGCGCAGCTGTTGCCCGTGGTGAGGTAGACGGCATGCCTCAGCAATCGTCGTTTCCGTGGTTGGGTTGTTTCCGTGCGGCTGCGGCGTGCGAAACGGGGGCCAGCTCAGCAACGGCGCCCGCCGGGCACCGCCCGCGGCCCGCGGTCACCCGGCAGGCAATTCCCGCAGAGGATTGACGTGCGGCACGCCGAGCGGCGCGAAGTGGCGGTCGTTGGCGGTCAGCACGGTGAAGCCGTGCGCCGCGGCCGTGGCGGCGATGGCGATGTCCTCGAAGCCGGGGTCGTGCGCGCGCGCCCGGTCGAGTATCAGACCGGCGTGTCGAGCTTCTTGGATGCCGAACGGGAGGATGCGGCTGGCATGGAAATGCTCTACGGCAGCGAACCAGAGCCGGAGGTGCTCGGCCTTGGCCGTGGCGCTGATCTGGAGGGCGGGCGCGATGCCAGCCTCGATTTCGGCGATGGCGATGGTTGAGATCTGGCCACCCCCAAGCGCTCTCCACCACCTCCAGACGGCTGACGAAACCGTAAGCCCACCCCGCCCGCGCGGCCACCAACCCCCTCTTCCCCATGCCCCACCTCGCTGCCAACGAGAAGGCGCTTCGAGGCACCGCGACGCCAATCTCGAGCAGCCCGAACCAATCGGGCCGAGACGTCGTGTGTCGACGCCCCGGCGCACGGGTCTGGCGTGTGAACCTTGAAGACGGGTGGTCAGAGATCGTCTGGTAACCCGAAGGCGACGGAGCTGCGGGGGACCATCAAGTCCCCCGCGCTCGCTTTCGTCGCGTATCCTTTAGGCAGCCTTGCGGCCCTGCAGGCTGCGATAGAATGCCGTCTCGAAGTCGAGATAGCCAACGAACGAGACCGGGTCGCCGAACGGCAGGATCTGGGTTGCCCAGAAGCCGCCATTCCCGTTCTGCCGGTCGATCCAGTAGAACAGGTTGGCGAGCCCCGCCCAGCCGAGGGCCCCGGCGGGCCGACCGGTGGGCGCTTCTTCGTCGTTCACCATGAAGGTGAAGGACCACGACTTCGACAAACCGGGGAAGAACTCGGCATCGTTGGACAACGAGGGAATGACACCGGGCAGCATGGTGATCTTCTTCTCGCCCAGGTGATTCTGCTCGGCCATCCGCACCGTCTCGGGCTTCAGGACACGGCCGTGCTCCCCCATGCCGTCGTTCAGCCACATACGGATGAACCGCATGTAATCGCCGACGGTGGCATGCAGTCCGTGGCCGCCCATGTCGACCTCGGGCGGGTTGGGCAGCGCGAAGTCCATCGCCGTCAAGGCGCCGTCGGCGCCGCGGGCGTGCATCGACGCCATCCGCTGCAGTAAGGCCGGACTGGGCGCGAAGCTGGTTTGGGTCATGCCGAGCGGCTGGAAGATGCGCTCCTCGAAAACCTGACCCAGCCGCTTGCCGGTGATCCCTTCGACCACCTGCCCGCACCAGTCGATGTTGCTGCCATACTCCCACTTGTCGCCCGGATCGAACAGCAAGGGCGTCAACAAGGCCGCCTTGGAAGCGGTGACGACGCTCGGCTGGCCCTTTTCCTGGGCCAGGCGGTTGTAGGTCTCGTTGAAGAAGTCGTAGCCGAAGCCCCCGGTGTGCAGCATCAGCATTCGGGTGGTCACCGGCCGCTTGGGGGCGCGCAACCTGGGCTCACCCTGGGCGTCGAAGCCGTCCACGACCTGCAGCTTGCCGATGTCCGGGGCGTAGCGCTCGGCCGGGGCGTCGAGGTCGAGCTTGCCCTCCTCGACGAGTTGCAGGACGGCCGTGCCGGTGATCGCCTTGGTCGTCGAAAAGATCGCGAAGACCGTGTCCGGCGTCATCGGCTGGTCGCCGCCCATGCGCCGGACCCCGGCCGCTCCCTCGTAGATGTTGCCCTTGCGGTCGGTGACCATGGCGACCACCCCCGGCACACGCGGCTCACCCGTCGTGACCCGTTGCAGAATGGCGTCGGCCGCGGCCTTGAAGTCGGTGCTCATTTCAAACCTCCCTGATTCGCTTTGTTCTGGTCCGGTAAGGACCGCGTGCCCTCGGCGGGCACGCGGCCGGGCCGGAGGCGGTGGCTCCGCCTATTGCATCGCGCAGCCTGCGTAGCCGCTGGCGGCGAACTCGTCGCACTTCTGCCGGTAGGTACCGACCCCGCCCGTGTAGGACAGGACGCGGCGCGGCTTGCCCGGGACGTTCGAGCCAAGGTACCACGATACCGTCTTCGAGATCAGGTTGGCGTTGGCGGTCTCGTCATGATGCGCCACCCAACGATCCTCCAGTTCCTTGCTGGGCTCGATCACCGTCTTGCCGTGTTCGCGGAGGTGGGCGATGCAGTCGGCGATCCACTCGGTCTGCTGCTGCAGGCAGGTGGTCATGTTGCAGAGCGCCGCCGAGGGTGCGAGCGGCGTCGCCGTGGTGAACAGGTTCGGGTAGCCGTGCTTCATCAGGCCCATTGTGGTGCGGATGTCCTTGAACCAGTCCTCCTTCAAGGAACGCCCGTCACGGCCCCGGATGTCGATCCGGGTGAGGGCCCCAGTGCCGGCGTCGAAGCCGGTGGCGAGGATGATCACGTCGAGCTCGTGCACCGTCCCGTCCGCGGT
>RECO01000183.1 GCA_007694015.1 Geminicoccaceae bacterium | reverse complement strand
CTACCTCTGGCACTGGCTGCTGACCGCCGGGCGCGAGTTCGGCTTGAGGCGGTAGCGGAAGAGAAGAAGAAGAAGAAGAAGGAAGGATCGGGGGGCTTTTGGCCCCCCGCGCCCCCCGAGCCGGCGGCGTTGCCGCCGGCACTTTGCGCGAACCGACGACCTCTAAGTGAATTTTCCTATCCCAACACACCAAGTCCGCCGGCCGTGGCCGGCGGTCGGGGGTGCATGGGGCCAAAAGCCCACTGCCCATTCACCGCGCGGCGCGGATGAGGTGCCAGTGGCTCTGACCGGTCGACGTCGCCGCCGGGAAGCTCCAATCCGCCACCACCTCAGGGTTCACCATGACCTCGAGGTTGGTCGCGGCGAGCGGCATGTCGGCATAGTTTTCGAAGAGATAGGTGAACGCCTCGGCGGCGATGTCGTGGCGTTCTGCCGGGTCGATCGTGACCGAAAGCCGTTCCGCCAGTGCCTGCATACGATCGGATTCGTAGCCACCATAGGGCGAGCCCTGGGTGGTCAGGAAGGTGGCGAAGCCGATTTCGGTGGAGCGGATCGGCATGTTGCGGATCGGGCTGATGACGTGGGCCTCGCGGGCGCGCCCGAGCGCACCGAGCGTCGGCCAATCCATCTCCCGGATCTCGGTCTGGAGCCCGATTTCCTCGAAATAGACCTGCAACAACTCGGCCATGGCACCGAACTCGGGGTTGCCGGCGAGCGTGCTTGCCACGATCGGGATGACCGGGCGTCCGAAGGCCTCGGGATAGCCCGCCTCGGCCAAGAGTTCCTTCGCCCGTGCCGGGTCGTAGCCGTAGAGCGCATCGAAGCGTTCGGCCAGCTCCGGCACGTAGCCCTCGTGGCGCGGGTCCATCAGCCAGCTCGGCACCAACTCCGCGCGGCCCTCGTAGAGGATGTCGATCATGGTGGCCCGGTCGAGCGCTCGGTTCATCGCCTCGCGCACCCGGATGTCGGTCCAGGGGACGTCCGGATCGAAGGCTTCGTCACCGGTGCGCTGGTAGAGCCCGTTGAAGATCGCACCGGTCATCATGCCGGGCTGTGTCGAGGCGACGATCGCCATGCCAGCGGCGAGGGCCTGGGCGTGCAATTCGCGCGGCAGGTCGACGATGTGCGCTTCGCCGGTGAGCAGCATGGCGAGCTTCGTCGCCGGCTCCGCCACCCAGCGCAGTTCGAGTTCGGCAAAGTCGGGGACGCCCCCTTGCCAATGATCCGGCACCCGCTCGAAGAGCAAGCCCTGGCCGACGCGGCGCTCGACGAACTGGTAGGGACCGGTTCCAGCCGGCCGCCGCTGGTAGCCCTCGAGACCTTCGGCGTCGTATTGTGCCTTGCTGTAGATTTCCATCGAGCCGCGCGCGGCATGGTAGAAGGCGTAATCGGTGCGCGGCTCGTCGAAACGAAACACCACCGTGTGGTCGTCCAAGGCTTCCACTTCGCGCGCCTGGAGCAACCGCAGATTGGTGAGCCGGCTGTCCGGGCCCGTGTGCAGCGCGTAGCTGTGCAACACGTCGGCCGCCGTCACCGGTCCCCAGCCGAAATGAAACTCGGCGTTTTCGTGCAGGTGGAAGGTCCACTCGCGAAAGTCGTCGCTGGCCTCCCAAGCGCGCGCGAGCCCAGAGGCATCATAGGCGCCGGTGATCGGGTCCTGACCGACCAGGCTCTGCATGCCCGGATAGCGGTCGGCCACCCGGTCCCAGAAAAGATTGCTCTCCGCCGACGGTGGGTCCCAGGCGATGACCACGCGCTCGACGGCCGCAGCCGCCGACGCCGCGCCCACCACCGTCAGTGCCAAGGCGACGATGCCACCGCACCGCCGCCCGGACGGCCGTTGCGCCGTTTGCGTCATGTTGATTGCCCCCTGATCTGCTCTGGTTTGCCGGCGCCACTCGACGGGCACCTGAACGGGACGATACGGAAACGACCGCCCGGATTCAATCTTGCCGAGAAATCGCCCGCCCCCGGTTCGCTGTCTACGATCGCGGGCGAATCGAACCACCACCACCTCGATCTCAGACCTCTCGGCTAGTTTCCCAATCGAGCGCACCAAGTCCGCCGGCCGTGGCCGGCGGTCGGGGGTGCAGGGGGCCAAAAGCCCCCTGCTCTTCCCTGCCTGCCCTGCCTGCCCTCAACCCTTTTTCAATCTTTTGCGGTCATGCTCGGCCGTCCACCATGTAGGCGGGCCGTTCCATGACCGGCATCGTTCCGCCGCCCCTGCCGGTCGTTGCGTTGCCGGCCTTGGCGGCTCGTGCAAGCCCCAGCGAAGGCGGTCAGTTGCCGCCGCGCTTTCCGTTGCCGGGTGCCATGGCGCCTCAGCCCGGCACCTATGCCGGCGTGATCCGCAGCGATGCGGTGTCGGGGCATGTGCTGTTCGTGGGTCAGGGCTTGAAGCTGGTCGTGCCGGCGGCGGTAGCGAGCAATCCCACCGTGCCCATTCCCGCCGTTTTGCGCGTGCTGCCGGAACGGCGCGAAGGGATGGTCATGGCGCAGGTGCTGCCCCAGACGACGGCAAACGCGGCGGCGGCCAACGCCGGGGTTGGGACTGCACCGCCCGCTGCCGCGGCGTTCGCGCTGGCGCCGGCACGGCCGCAAGCTCCCGCGAAACCGACGGGCACCGTGGCGCGGCCCGTCAGCGGCGCGGCGCCTGCGTCCAGCACGCCGACCGCGACGTCGACAGCGGCGCCCCCGTCCGGGCCGACCGCGGCGGCGGCCGCCAACGCCGCACCAAGCCCCCTCACCCGAGCGCCGCTGGGCGGTCAGCCCGTCTCGGCGGCAGCCCCCACCACCGCACCGACGGCGCCCCCGCCGGGGCCGGGCCTGATGCCGACGCCGGCCCTCAGCACCGTCAACGGCCCGTCGACGATCACCCCACCGCCGGCGCCGCTGCCGCCGGCCTTCCCGCCCGGATCGGCCAAGGCGGCGGGATCGGCCGCACCGCTGGCCGGCACCGGCACGGCCCCACCCGTGCCAACCGCCCCTGCCTCCGTCGCCGCGACGACCGCAGCACCACCGGCGAGCGGATCGACGCCGACACCGGCCGCTTCGGCCGCGCCAAGGCCGGTGCCGTCCGCTGCCCCGGCGGTGGCGGCGACGGCAGCGACGCCGCCTTCGGCGCTGCCGGTCGCAGCGACCCCGCCGGCGCCAGCCGGCGCCGCCGGCACCGTCGGCGCGAGCCCGCCGCCCCCGGCCAGCCCGGCTGCCACCACCGCGCATGCGGGGACAGCCTTACCCGCCGCCGCCCACCCGGCGCCGACACCATCGCCCGCGACACTGGCCGGTGCGGCAGCACCAAGGCCACTGCCCGAGCGCGCGCCGGGATCGACCCCGGCGGAACCCGGCACGCGACCCGCCTTGCCTTGGCAGGCCACGCGTTGGAGCAGCGGCACGGCGCCCGTGTCGTCGCCAGAGGCGGCCAGCCAGGCCGCCGGCACACCGGCACGGCCGGTCGCCTTCGCCCCGCCGCCGCTGGTGACGGCACCACTGCCGCCGGCCGCGCTGCACGTTGCCGAGTGCTTGCGCCAGCTTGCCGCCTTGCCCCGCGCCGCCCTGGGCGAGCCCACCGCCCAGCGCCTCGTGGCCTTGAGCGAGCAGTTGCCGGTGAGCGTGCCGGGCGTTGCCTATCACCCGAAGGAAGGCGCTCTGCGGCGGATCGTCCTCGGCGTCGGCGCGGAAGCACCGGAAGCCACGGACGGCCCGCCGCGCCGGTTGGTCTTGGAGGTCGAGTTCGCGCATTTGGGGCGGCTGCGGCTCGACGGCCTGGCCGATCAGGGGCGCTTCGACGTGCTGATGGCCAACGTGCCCGACGCCGTCCGCCCCGGCCTGCGCACGTTGTGGTCGTTGGTGGCGCAGCGGACCGGGCTCAACGGCGACCTCGACTTCCACGATCCCCCAAGGGCAGGGGCGACGCCATGACCGACCCCAAGATTGCCATCGCCCTGCAATACGCCTGGGGCGAGGGGGCCCCGACCGTCACCGCAAGCGGCCAAGGCAAGCTCGCCGCACGCATCGTGGATCAAGCCGTGGCCCACGGCGTGCCCGTCCACGCCGACGCCCAGCTCGCCCAACTGCTGGCCAAGACCCCGGTCGGCACGTCGATCCCCCCCGCCGCCTTCCTCGCCGTCGCCCAACTCCTGAGCTTCCTCTACGACGTCGACCGCCTCATCGGCAGTGCCGAGGATCGCGGATAAAGCCGAACCCGATGCACCCGGCCGGTGGCATCGGCCCGGGGGTTTCAAAGGGGGCCAAAAGCCCCCTTTGCCTTCCCTCTCTTCCTCTCTTCCTTTCGTCCTCGCTCAAGCCGCCTGCTTGACCAGGCCCTTGGCCGCTTCCAGCACGGCTTCGGCGTGGCCTGAGACTTTTACCGAGCGCCAGACTTGGGCGATGGTGCCGTTGGCGTCGACGAGGAAGGTCGAGCGGTCGATGCCCATGTATTTTTTGCCGTACATCGATTTTTCGACCCAGGCGCCGAGGGCTTCGACGAAGGCGCCCGTTTCGTCGGAGAGGAGAGGGAAGCCGAGGCCGTGTTTGGTTTTGAACTTGTCGTGGCTTTTCACGCCGTCTTTGGAGAGGCCGATGACGGTGACGCCGAGGGCGGCGAATTCGGCTTCGAGGCCTTGGAACGCGAGGGCTTCCTTGGTGCAGCCCGAGGTGTCGTCCTTCGGGTAGAGGTAGAGGACGAAGGCTTTGCCGGCGAGGTCGGCCTTGGTGAGGCGGCCGTCGCCATCGGTCGGCAGGTCGAAATCGGGCAGCGGCTGTCCGGCGTCCAGCGTCATGGGCGGTCTCCTGATGGAAGCGGTGGTGGGGAGAGAGATTGCGGCGCGGCCGACGGCGTCAAGGGGCCGCATCGGCGGCGGTCTCGAACATCGGTTCGGGCAGGCCGTAATGGCCGGCGGCGATGCGCTCCACGGCGCGCTGCAGCTTGGCCAGGTGCCGTTCCAGCGTGGCGAGGTCGATCGCGGCCTGGTCGTCTTCGATCGCCATCTGTGCGGCGGCGAGGAGGGCGGCTTGCAGCGCCTCGGGTGCGGCTGTGGGGTCGAACTTACCCTCGACGGTGAGGCGCACGACCGCGGCAATGGCGTGCTGCAGGCGCAGGGCCGCGACCAGGGCGTCGGCCTCGTCGGCCGCCAGAAGGCCCTGTTCGAACGCCTGGGCGAACACCCCGCCGGTGCTTTGGCCCAGCAGTGCCTGGTGTTCGGGTGCGTGCAACAGGACGAGGAACTGGGCGAGGAACTCGATGCTGACCAGACCGCCGGGCGCGTGTTTGACGTCCCAGACGTCGTCCGTGCCGTGCTCGTTGAAGATGCGCCGGCGCATGGCAACGACGGCTTCGGCGAGTGGGCCGCGTTCGCGGGGGCGGCGGAGCACCTGGGCGATGGCTTCGGCCAGCTCGGCACGGAGGCTCGGATCGCCCGCCACCGGCCGCGCCCGGCTGAGCGCTTGATGCTCCCAGATCTGGGCGGTGCGCTCTTGATATCCGGTGAAGCTCTGGAGCGTGCAGGTCAGCGGCCCGGCATTGCCCGAGGGGCGCAGCCGCATGTCGATTTCGAAGAGGCGGCCCTCGGCAGTGGGTGCGCTCAAGGCCGAAATCAACCGCTGGCCCAGTCGCGCGTAGTAGGTGGGAGCGCTCAGGGGCTTCTCGCCGTCGCTCTTCGCGTCTTCCGGGGCATCGAAGACGAAGACCAGGTCCAAATCCGAGCCGATGGTCAGTTCCTTCGAGCCCAGCTTGCCGAAGCCGAGGACGGCAAAGCGCCCCCCTTCGATGCGGCCGTGGCTGCGCGCGAGCCAGTCCTCGACCGGGCCGAGCAGGCGATCGAGCAGGAGATCGGCGATCGCGGTGAGTTGCGGTAGCGCCTTGTGGCAGCTCGTGTGTGCGATCAGGACCATCAGCTCGACCTGGAACTGGCGGGCTTGGCCCCAAACGCGCGCCCGGTCCAACAGGTCTTCGGTATAGCGCGATGCGGCGAGGGTCTCGTCCAACTCCGCCGCCAGGAGGGCGCGCGGCGGCAGCGCCTCGATGAAGGCCGGGGTGAGCATCGCCTCGAACAGCCGGGTGTTGGCGGCGAGCCGTTCGGCCATGCGGGGTGCCGTGCCCATGATCAGCGCGATCAGCTTCAACAAGCCCGGATTGGCGTGGAACAGCGAGAACAGCTGGACGCCCGCCGGCAAGCTCGTGAGAAAGGCATCGAAGCGGCGAAAGGCGGTTTCCGGGTCGCGCTGGCGGGAGAGGGCATGGAGCAGGTCGGGCATCAGCTCGGTCAGGAGTTCCCGCGCGCGGGCCGAGCGGGTGGCGGCGATGTGCCCATGGTGCCATTCGCGCACCCGCTGGCTCAAGCCGGCCGGATCGGCGAAGCCGAGCTTCGCCAGATGCTGGAGCGTGTCCGGGTCGTCGTCGGTGCCGGTGAAGACCAGGCTCGCGCTGTCGGACAGATCGGGGCTCGCCTCGAAGAGGCCGGCATAATGGCGCTCGACGGTAACGAGGCGCTCGGTCAACTCGGCCTCGAAGGTGCGGCCGCCCGGATAGGCCAAGAACACGGCGAGCCGCTCGAGCCCGGCTTCGCTTTCCGGCAGGTTGTGGGTCTGGGCGTCGTCCACCATCTGCAGACGATGTTCGATGCGGCGCAGATACCAATAGGCTTCGACCAGGTCGTCGCACACGCGCTGATCGATCCAGCCGGTCTCGGCCAGTTGGTTCAAGGCGGCGGTGGTCGCCCGCTCGCGCAAGGAGGGCACCCGGCCGCCGAGGATCAGCTGTTGGGTTTGGCAGAAGAACTCGATTTCGCGGATGCCGCCGCGGCCGAGCTTGACGTTGTGGCCGAGCGTTTTGATGCGACCGTGGCCGCGATGCGCGTGGATTTGCCGCTTGATCGAGTGGATGTCGTTGATGGCGGCGTAGTCGAGCGAGCGGCGCCAGATGAAGGGGGCGATGCGGCGCAGGAACGCCTCGCCCGCCTCGATGTCACCGGCAATGGGCCGCGCCTTGATCATCGCCGCCCGCTCCCAGTTCTGGCCATGGCGGGCGTAGTAGTTCTCGGCGGCATCGACCGTGAGCGCCATCGGCTGACCGGCCGGGAAGGGGCGCAGCCGGAGATCCGTGCGAAAGACGTAGCCGTCGCGGTGGTTTTCGGCGAGGAGCTGGGCGATGCCGCGCGTGACCTTGGCGGCGAGCGCAATCGGCGTTTCGCGCCCCCGATAGGCCAAACGCTCCGGGTCGAGGAAGACGATCAGGTCGATGTCGCTCGAATAGTTGAGTTCGAAGGCGCCGAGCTTGCCCATGCCGAGGACGATGAGGCCGTGCTGGGCGCCGGCTTCAAGCACGCCCGGGTCGACCTCGCCGCGGTCGACGGCAAAGCGCAGCATGAGCCGCAGCGCCAGGTCGCTCGCCTGGTCGGCGAGCCGGCTGAGGGCCTGGGTGACACTCGGGCCGTCGAGTTCGCCGCCGAGGTCGCCCAGTGCGGTTGCCAGCGCCACGCGCCGTTTGGTGCGCCGGAGCGCCGCCATGAGCCGGCTGCGTTCCAGGCCGTGGTCGTCGTCGAGTTCCTCGAACGCCGCCGCAAGCGCCGCCGCCGCTCCCTTGGTCGCCACCGCCTCGACGAGGTCGGCTTCGCGGTGGACGAGCCCGGTGAGATAGGGGCTGTTACCGAAAACCGCGTCCAACATCGGCCGGGCGTCGTCCACCAGGCGCTGGCGCAGGGCGCGATCCGCCCCATCGACGCTGGCCGCAACGAAGCGCTCGCGTTCGCGCGTGGCGCGGGCGGCGTCGAAAGGCCGGGGCCATGACCGGGCCGACATGGCAGTCTCCCACGAACGCGCCACTAAGAGCAGCGGCGCCACAACGGCCGGACAGTGCGAACGCGTCGGCGACCGGTCAAGCGGCTGGCGGCGGCAAGCGCCCGCGCCGTCGCGTTTTGTCGTTGCTCGGCGCGACGCTCACCGTGCTCACGGCACTCGGCGTCGCCCTCTTGTCGTGGGGCGCGCGCGTGCCGGCGGAACGGGTGCCGCCCGTGTCGCCGGCTGGCGTCGTCGACGGCATCGCACCGGCCGCAGGCACAGGCGAGCCGGGTGCCGCACCCGCACCCAAGCCACTGGCCGCGCGCGGCTGGCGCGACTTGGCGGCCTTGGTGGAACGTCTGCCGAGTGCGCCGAGGGGCATCCGGCTCGACGGCCTGACCCTCGTCCTCCCGGAGCTCGATGCAAAGGGCGATCTGACGCTCCAGGTGGAGCGGCTCACGATCGAGCCGGCAGCGGCGGGCCAGCATCTCCGAGCGACCCTCGCCGAGCTCGACGTCGCCGCACTGAGCGATCGGTTCGGCCTGGGTCTGGTGGTGTGGACGGGTCCAGGGCTGCGCGCGACGCTCGAGGCGCGTTTCCAGGGTGGTGCGCCCGTGGGCCCTTGGGAGGTGCGGCTCGACGCCGACGGCCCCGGCAGCGTGCAGGCCTTCGCCATGCCCGAAGCCCTGCCCTTCGAGCGTTGGTCGGCAAGCCTCGAGGTGGCGCCGGACTGGCAGAGCGTCCGGCTGGTCGAACTCGTCCTGACGTCGCCCGTCTTGCAACTGGAAGCCACGGGCGAAGCGGCCGCCGGCGCGCCCATGCCGACCGTCCGGGGTGAGGTGCGCCTCCAAGCGGTCGACGCGCCAAGGCTTTGGGCGCTGTGGCCGCCCGGTCTGGCCGACGGAGCGCGGCGCTGGCTCAGCGCCAACCTCACCGCCGGCCTGGTCGACGAGCTGGTCCTGCACCTCGACGTGACACCGGATCGCCTTGGCCCCGACGGCCTCGATCCGGGCCTCCTCAGCGGCACGGCGCGGGTGCGCGAGGTCGAGGTCCACTACCTCCGGCCCATGGCCCCGGTCACGGGCGCTGCCGCCGAGGTGAGCTTCGATCTGGCGCGGATGGACTTCGACTTCACCGCCGGTGGCATCGACGACGTCGAGGTCCTGGGTGGCCGGCTGACGATCAGCGGCTACGACCGGGCGGGCGCAACGCCCGAACTCGTCCTCGACCTGCGCGGCCGGGGTCCGGTTGCGACCATCCTGCGCACGGTGGCGAGCGAGCCCATCGAGCTCGCCGAGCGCCGCGGCCTCGGCCCCGAGGGCAGCCGCGGTGCTGGCGACTTCCGGCTGGAGTTGGCGCTGCCGCTGATCCGCGACCTGCCGCTGGAGGCGGTGGACTTCCGCTTCAGCGGCGACTTCACCGGGGTGCGGTTGCCCGATGCCGCCGCCGGTCGCGAGATCGACCAGGCCGACTTGCGCCTGGAGGCGACCATGGACCGGGTCGAAGTCGGTGGCCGGGGTCGGCTCGACGGCGTGCCGCTCAGGCTCGGCTTTCTGGCCGACGCCACGGCCGGCATCCAGCGGCTGACGGCGGAGGGGACGGTCGACGCCGCCTTGCTGGAGCGCCTCGGCCTGCCGCAAGGACTGCCGCTCTCGGGCCCGGTGGGCGTCGAGGCGGTGGTCGACCTGGAAGGGCCGGAGGCCGCGCGGGTCGAGCGCACCCGCCTGGGCCTCGACCTCACCGCCGCCGAAGTGCTGCTGGCCGACGCGGCACTCTGGAAGCCCGAAGGCGTTGCCGGGCGCGTCGATGCCGTCATCCGGCGCTCCGAGCGCGGCACGCGGATCGACGATCTGGCCCTGGCCTGGACCGGGGCGGACGTGCGGGGCTCGGCCGAACTCGACGCCGGCGGTGCGCTGCGGCGCTTGCAGTTGGACCCGTTGGTCCTAGGCGGCACCGACGCCCGCCTGGAGGCGGAGCAGGCGGGCGGCCGGCTCAACTTACGCCTGGACGGCCGGCGGCTGGATCTCCGGCCGCTGCGTGCGTGGTCGGCGGCGCCCTCCCCCACGGCGGAGGATGCGGGTCGCGGCGCGTTCAGCGGCGACGTCACGGTCGCCGTCGACGAATTGGTGTGGCGCGACGAGGCGCCCCTGGCGTTCGTCACCCTGCAAGCCCGCCTGACCGACGGCCTCGTCACCGACGCCCATGCCCGCGGCAGTGTCGACGACGAAGCGACGGCCTTTCGCCTGGATTTGGAACCGCGCGACGCCGGGGGCGCCCAAGCGCTCCGCATCGAAGCCGCGGACGCCGGCGCGGTCCTCAGGGCGCTCGGCGTTTCGGACGACATCAGGGGGGGAACCTTGATCGTCAACGGTGCCGTGCGGGATCAACGGCCGCAACTCGAAGCCTCGGGGGAACTGAGCCTCGACGACTTCGTCCTGGTCAACGCGCCGGCTGCCATCCGCTTGCTCAGTCAAACCCCGGCGCAGCAACGGATCTCGCCCGAGGCGGTGGGGGTCAGCCGGTCTCTTGCCGCGTTCAGCATGGCGGGCGGCGTGCTGCAGCTAAAAGAAGCCTCGGCGATCGGCTCGGAGCTTGCAGTCAACGCCAGCGGCAGCATCGACTTGCTGCACGACAACCTCGATCTGCGCGGCAGCCTCGCCCCGGTCGCCACGGTCAACCGCCTGCTCGGCAACCTCCCCGTGATCGGCTGGCTGTTGCGGGGCGAAACGGGGGCTGGCGCCTTCGTCATTACCTTCGCGATCAGCGGTCCGCGCGACGACCCCCGCGTCGTCGTCAACCCTTTGTCCATCATTACGCCGGGCGTGATCCGCGACCTTTTCACCGGTACCCGCATCGTCCCATCGGAGGAGTGGTATTCCGACCGGGAGCGCGATTGAACGAGACAGATTGGGAGGACTGGGATGCGGCAGGAGAGCGGGCGAAACGGGGCGGTTTGGCGGGCGGCTCGACCGAGCGGCTGGCTTGCCCTCGTGATGGGCGCCGTGCTCGGCATGACCGCCGCGGCGGCCGACGAGCTGCGCACCATCCGCGGCGAGCTGACCTACGTGCAGCGCATTGCGTTGCCGCCGACCAGCCTGATCGTGGTCGAGCTGCGCGACGCCGAGGACGGCATCGTCGCCGAGGTCCGGCTTTCGACCCAAGGCCGCCAGGTGCCGCTGCCCTTCCAGATCGAGGGCCCGCGCGACCGCGCGTTGGTCCTGCAGGGCGGCATCATCGTCGACGGGCTGCCGGCCTGGACCAGCGACCCCATCCCCATCGACGCCGGCGACGCGCGGGTCGATTTGGGCCTCGTCCGGGTGCAACCCTACACGCCGCAGGGCTTCGCCTCGACCCTCGTCTGCGGCGAGGTCGAGGTGATCGTCGGTTTCGTCGACCAGATCGCCCGCGTCCAGGTGGGTGACGAGACCTTCGACCTGGTCCAGGTGCCCGCAGCTTCCGGCGCCAAATTCGCGTTGCCCGACGATCCCGAGACCTTCTTCTGGAACCGCGGCGACCGCGCGCTGATCGCCATTCGCGGCGAGAGCTTGCCCGAATGCGTCGCGGCCGCACCGGAGCCCCTGCGCGCCCGCGGCAACGAGCCCGGCTGGCAGTTGACCGTGGACGAGGAACGCCTCGTCTTCGTCACCGACTACGGCGGCACCCGCCTCGAGACCATGCGCCACGAGCTGGCAACGGTCGACGAAGGGCGCCGCTTCAGCGTCGAGGCCTTCGGTTTCGCCGCCACCGTGATCGAGACGCTCTGCCGCGACGACATGACCGGCATGCCGCACCCCCAAACCGTCCTCCTGGAGCTGGCCACGATGAACCTCCGTGGCTGCGGCGGCGAGCCGCGCGATCTCCTGATCGGGGCGGAATGGGTGGTCGAGGACATCGCCGGGACGGGCGTGATCGACCGCTCGCACCTCACCCTCGCCTTCGATCCGGCCGGCAGGCTGACCGGCTCGGGCGGCTGCAACCGCTACACCACGGCCTACACGCTCACCGGCGAAACCCTGACCTTCAGCCAGCCGGCCTCGACCATGATGATGTGCACCGAAGCCTTGATGGCGCAGGAGCGAACCTTCTTCGAAACCCTCGCCAATACGCGCACCTTCGACATCGACCCGACCGGCGCCCTCCTGCTGCAGGCGCCGGACGGCACCGCGGTGCTGGCCCGCCGCTGAGCCCAAGCCGCCAGCCAGGATCGGGGGGACTTGATGGTCCCCCCGCACCCCCCGGCCGGCGCCGCCGGCCCACTTTCGCCAACACGACTGGCGGCCGGGTTCGTCGCCCGTCAGGCGACGAACCCGGCCGCTCGGGGGTTTCCAAGGGGGCCAAAAGCCCCCTTGGCTTTCCCTTTCCTTGGGGGGCCAAAAGCCCCCTTGGCTTTCTTCTCTTCCTTCACTTCCCCCTTCGTCACCCTCGCCACCCGTAATAGGTGAGCTGCGCCTCGCGGCCGCGGACGTGGTCGTAGGGGAGGAGGTCGAAGCCGGCTTCGGCGGCAGCACCGGCGGCATCGAGCAGGGCTTGGCTCGCGACCAGCGGCAGGTCCATCGCCTTCGCCACCGCTTCCAGCCGCGAGGCGACGTTGACGCTGTCGCCGAGGACGGTGAACTCGAGGCGTTCCTCGTCGCCGACCGCACCCGCAAAGACTTCGCCCCAATGGGCGCCGATGGCGACCTCGACCGGGTTTTCGGCGACGGTGCGGAGGTCTTGGGCTAGGGCCTTGGCGCAGGCGAGGGCTCGGGCGGCTGCGTCCGGCTGGCTGTCGGGCACGCCGAACAGGATCACGGCACCATCGCCGACGAACTTGTCGACCATGCCGCCATGCGCGGTAACGGCCGTCAGCACGCGGCGGCGAAAGGCGGTGACGAAGCGGCCGAGTTCGTCCGGGGCGAGGCCTTCGGCGCGGCGGGTGAAGGCGCGGATGTCGACCAGGAGGATCGCCGCGTCGGTCCGCCAGCCCCGCCGCAAGCGCTCGACCTGGCCCTCGGCGACGAGCCCGGCCACCTCGGGCGGGAGGTAGCGCTGGTATTCGGCGCGGCGGACGAACTCGTCGATCGTGCGGGTCAAGAGGACGCGGCGCCGGTACGCGGCCAGCACCAAAATGGCGACGAGGCCGGTGAACATGGCGATGCGCGCGGCGTTGGGCATGGCCGCGAAGAGGTGCTCGGGGAGATGGCGCGAGGGCGCGTCGGCCTGGGCAAAGGCCAGCCAGGCAAGGCCAGCGAGCAGGAGGAGACCGGCATAGGCCTGGAGGCCCGGCCGGTAGCGGAGCACGCCGAAGCTCACCACCAAGGGTGCCACCCAGACGGCCGGGAACAGCGGCGCGAAGGCGGCGGAGAAACCCTGATTGGTCAGGCTGAAGTTGAGATTGGCCAGCACCAACAGCCCGTCACCCGTGGTGAAGGCCCAAGGCATCCAGGGCTGCAGGCGGCCGGGCTTGGCGGCCCACAACGACGCGAGGCCCAAGAGCACGAAGCCGAACACGACCAGCCAAGCATTGCCGAGCCGCCAGTCGCCGAGCCGCACGGCAGCGCCCACCCCGCCACCCGTCCCCCGGCGAGGCGGCTCGTAGGCGAGCCAGGTCATGGCGGCGACGAGCACCACCGCCAAGGCCAGCGCCACGAACAAGCGCACCCAGCCGACCGTGCGCTCGGCCTCGATCTCGGCCTCGGCCAACAGCCGATCGCGCAATGGCAGCACGTCGTGGCGCACCATGTCGCACCCCTTGCGTTCCCAAACCCGACGCTTCCTGCTAGCTGGGCGGCAACCAGAAAGCGAGGGGGCGATGCCGGTCTGGGAGAGCCGCATTCGGGTGGGGGGCGAAGCGTTCGCGGCCAACGCCCGAGCGATGGCGGCCCTGGTCGCGGATTTGCGTGCGCAGCTCGACCAGGCGGCCAGGGGCGGTCCCGAGCGCGCGCGGCAGCGCCACCTGGCGCGCGGCAAGCTCCTCCCCCGCGAGCGGGTCGACCGGCTGATCGATCCGGGTGCGCCCTTCCTGGAGCTGGCGCCGATGGCGGCGCACGAGGTCTACGACGAGCCGATCCCGGCCGCAGGCCTCATCACCGGCATCGGGCCGATCCATGGCCGGCCCTCTGTCGTCATCGCCAACGACGCCACGGTGAAGGGCGGCACCTACTATCCGCTGACGGTGAAAAAGCACCTGCGCGCGCAAGAGGTGGCCGCCGCCAACGGCTTGGCCTGCGTCTACCTCGTCGACAGCGGCGGTGCCAATTTGCCGAACCAGGACGAGGTGTTCCCCGACCGCGACCATTTCGGCCGCATCTTCTACAACCAAGCCACGATGTCGGCGGCGGGCATCCCGCAGATCGCAGTGGTGATGGGCTCCTGTACGGCCGGCGGCGCCTATGTCCCGGCGATGGCCGACGAGGCGATCATCGTCAAGGACCAGGGCACGATCTTCCTCGCTGGCCCACCCTTGGTGAAGGCCGCCACCGGCGAGGCGGTCACGGCCGAGGACCTCGGCGGCGGCGACGTCCACACCCGCCTTTCGGGCGTGGCCGACCATCTGGCCCAGAACGACCTGCACGCCCTGGAGATCGCCCGGGCGATCGTCCGGGGCCTCGCCCCGCGCGAGCGCGCCCACGTCGCCCTGCGCGTTCCCGAGCCGCCCCGCTACGATCCCAGAGAGCTCGCCGGCATCGTGCCGGCCGATGCGCGCCAAAGCTACGACGTGCGCGAGGTGATCGCGCGCCTCGTCGACGGCTCGCGCTTCGAGGAGTTCAAGCACCGCTACGGCACGACGCTCGTGACCGCCTTCGCGCATCTGCACGGCTATCCGGTCGGCATCGTCGCCAACAACGGGGTGCTGTTCGGCGAGAGTGCGGTGAAGGGGGCGCACTTCGTCGAGCTTTGCTGCCAGCGGCAGATCCCGCTCCTGTTCCTGCAGAACATCACGGGCTTCATGGTCGGCCGCGCCTACGAGAACGCCGGCATCGCCAAGGACGGGGCGAAGCTGGTCCATGCCGTGGCCTGTGCCGCCGTGCCGAAGCTCACGGTGATCATCGGCGGCAGCTTCGGGGCCGGCAATTACGGCATGTGCGGCCGCGCCTACGGCCCGCGTTTTTTGTGGACCTGGCCGAATGCGCGCATCTCGGTGATGGGCGGCGAACAGGCGGCGAGCGTGTTGGCCCAGGTTCGCCGCGACAACCTGGAGGCCCAGGGCCAAAGCTGGAGCGAGGCCGAGGAGGAAGCCTTCAAGGCGCCGATCCGCGCCAAGTACGAACGCGAAGGCCACCCCTATTACGCCACCGCCCGGCTCTGGGACGACGGCGTGATCGACCCGGCCGACACCCGGCGGGTGCTGGCCCTCGGCCTCGCCGCCGCCCTCGAAACCCCCATCCCGCCAACGCGCTTCGGCGTGTTTCGCTTCTAACCGAGGAGACCGCGGTGACGCCTGCTTTGGTTTTGATCGACGACGCCCCGAACGGCGTGCGCACGCTCACCCTCAACCGTCCCGAGGTCCACAACGCCCTCGACGACCGCCTGATCGCCGAACTCACGACCGCACTGGAGGCCGCCGAGGCCGACGACTTCGTGCGCGCGGTCGTCCTCACCGGTGCGGGCCAGAGCTTTTCCGCCGGCGCCGACATCGGCTGGATGAAGCGCGCCGGCTCCTATGGCGAGGCCGAGAACCTGGCCGACGCCGAAGCCCTGGCGCGGCTGATGACCACCTTCGACCGGCTCAACAAGCCGACCGTGGCCAAGGTGCAGGGGGCGGCGATCGGTGGTGCCTTGGGGCTCGTCGCTGCAGCCGACATCGCCATCGCCGCCGAGACCGCCGTCTTTGCCACGACCGAGGTGCGGCTCGGCATCGTGCCGGCGGTAATCTCGCCCTTCGTCGTCCGCGCCATCGGCCAGCGTCAGGCCCGGCGCCTGTTCTTGACGGGCGAGCGGATCGACGCCCGGCGCGCCGCGGTGATCGGCCTGGTCCACGAGGTTGCGCACGATGAAGCTGCGCTCGCCGATACCGTCGGCCGCGTGCTCGAGGACTTGCTCCAGGGTGGCCCGCTGGCCTTGGGCGAGGCCAAGCGGCTGGTGGCGATGGTCGCCACGCACCCCGCCGACGACGCCCGGCTGGATGAAGCCGTGCGGCTGATCGCCAAGCTCCGGGCGAGCCCCGAGGCGAAGGAAGGGCTCGGCGCGTTTTTGGAGAAACGCCGGCCCGAGTGGAGCTGAGCCCTTGTTCCGCCGCGTCCTGATCGCCAATCGCGGCGAGATCGCCTGTCGCATCATCCGCACCTGCCGCCGGCTCGGCATCGAAACGGTGGCGGTGCACTCGACGGCCGACCGCGGTGCGCTGCACGTAGCTCTGGCCGACCACGCCGTCCTGATCGGCGAGGCGGCACCGGCTCTGAGCTACCTGGACGGCGAGCGGGTGATCGAGGCGGCCAAGGCGCTGGGCGCTGACGCGATCCACCCCGGCTACGGCTTTCTCTCCGAAAACGCCGACTTCGCGGCGGCGGTGGCGGCCGCGGGCCTCGTCTTCGTCGGCCCGCCGCCCGCGGCCATTCGCGCCATGGGGGCCAAGGACGAAGCCAAGCGCTTGATGGCGGCAGCCGGCGTGCCCTGCGTGCCGGGCTATGCGGGCCAGGACGTCGGCGACGCCCGGCTCCAGGCCGAAGCCGAGCGCATCGGCTATCCGCTTTTGGTCAAGGCCGCGGCCGGCGGCGGCGGCAAGGGCATGCGCGTGGTCGAGCACGCGGCCGACCTCGCTCCCGCACTCGCCGCCGCCCGGCGCGAAGCGCTCGCCGCCTTCGGCTCAGACCGCGTCATCCTCGAGCGCTACCTGGAACGACCGCGCCACATCGAGGCGCAGGTGCTGGCCGACGGCCATGGCCGCACCCTCTTCCTGTTCGAGCGCGAATGCACGCTCCAGCGCCGCCACCAGAAGGTGATCGAGGAAGCCCCCTCGCCCACCCTGGACGATGCCGCGCGCACGACGCTCGGGGCGGTTGCCGTCCGCGCCGCTGCCGCCGTCGGCTACGTCAACGCCGGCACGGTCGAGTTTCTCTACGCGGACGGCCAGCCCTACTTCATCGAGATGAACACCCGGCTCCAGGTCGAGCATCCGGTGACCGAGCTGGTGACCGGCCTCGATCTGGTCGAATGGCAGCTCCGCATCGCCGCCGGCGAAGCCCTGCCGTTCGGCCAGGACGACCTCGCCCTCGACGGCCACGCCATCGAGGCCCGGCTCTACGCCGAGGACCCGAGCACGGGCTTTCTGCCCAGCACCGGCCGGCTGCACGTGGTCCGCTGGCCGGAGCCCTCACCCTGTCTCCGCGTCGAGACCGGCGTGCAGGCGGGCGACGAGGTCGGCCTCGACTACGACCCGATGCTCGCCAAGCTGGCAGCACACGGCCCCGACCGCGCCACGGCCCTGGCCCGCCTCCGTCAAGCACTGGGCACGACGCGGCTGGTCGGCGTCACCACCAATCGCGGCTATCTGCAAAGCGTCCTGGCCGACCCCGCCGTCCAGGCCAACCAGGTCGACACCACCTGGCTGGAGCGCAAACGGCACCACCCGCCGCCGGGCCTTCCAGCCGACGCACGGCGCCTCGCCGTCGCCGACCGCCTTGCCGAGCGGGCCGAGCGCGCAGCAGCGCTGGCAGAAGCAGCCGGCGACGCGCACGGCCCCTGGCAGGCGATCGACGGCTTTCGCCTCGGCCGGTCAGCCGCCCAGCTCGTGCGTTTGGCCGAGGCCGACCGTCTGGTCGAGCTCACCGTCACCCACGGACCCGCCGGCTGGCAAGTGGACGACGGCGACCGCACCCAGGTCATGCAGGTGCTGAAGAGCACCGGCGACACCCGGGTCGAGGTCGACGGCCGGCGGATCACCGGCCTCGTCGTGCGCGACGGCCCGCTGCGCTGGGTGGCGACGGCCCGGGGCGAGGTGCGTTTTCGCCGCGTGCCGCTGATGGCCTCCGACGCGGACGAGGGTGCTGCCGAAGGCACGGCCCGAGCACCGATGCCCGGCCGCATCGTCGAGGTCGCGGTCGCGGCGGGCGACACCATCGAACGCGGCACCTTGCTGGTCAAACTGGAAGCGATGAAGATGGAACACCATGTCGTCGCCGAGGTCGCCGGGCGCGTCTGCCACGTGGCGGTCGGCCTGGGCGATCAGGTCGCGGCCGGGGCAACGCTGGTCGAGCTGGCAGCCGGGGAGGGCGCCACATGAGAACGCCGGCCGAGGTCACGGTCGTCGAGGTCGGCCCCCGCGACGGGCTGCAGAACGAAGCGAAGGCGGTGCCCCTGGCGGCCAAACGCGCCTTGATCGAGGCCTTGGACCAGGCCGGTTGCCCGCGGATCGAGGTCGGCAGCTTCGTCTCGCCGCGCTGGGTGCCGCAAATGGCCGACACGGGCGCTCTGGCCCAGAGCCTCCCGCTGCTGCGCGCCACGACGTCGGTGCTGGTCCCCAACGCCAAGGGGCTCGAAGCCGCGCTCGCCACCGACGTGCCCGAAATCGCCGTGTTCGCGGCGGCATCCGAAACCTTCTCCCAGAAAAACACGCGCTGCAGCCGCGACGAAGCCGCAGCCCGGCTCGTGCCCGTGATCCGGCAAGCGAAGGCGGAGGGCCGCTTCGTTCGGGTCTACGTCTCCTGCGTGGTCGCCTGCCCCTATGAAGGCCCGGTGGCCCCCGCCGCCGTTGCCCGGCTGGCCGAAAAGCTGATGGCCGCGGGCGGCGACGAGGTCAGCCTCGGCGACACCATCGGCAGAGCCACCCCGCGCGACACCCAAGCCGTGATCGACGCCGTGGCCCTTGCCGTGCCGCTTTCGCAAATCGCCTGGCACGGTCACGATACCTACGGCCAAGCCCTCGCCAACGTTCTCGCCGCCCTGGATCGCGGCGTGACGGTGATCGATGCGGCGGTCGCCGGGCTCGGCGGTTGCCCCTTCGCGCCGGGCGCCGCCGGCAACTTGGCGACGGAGGATCTGGTCTACATGCTGGACGGCCTGGGCGTGCGCACCGACATCGACCTGGACCGGCTCGCCGCCGCCGGCCAAAAGATCTGCCAAACCCTGGAGCGCAGCCCCACCGGCCGCGTCGCCCTCGCCTTGGAGCGCCAGAGCGTTTTTCGCCATGCTTGACCATCCCACGCCCCCGATGACCGCCTTCGATCTCGTGCTGTTCGACTGCGACGGGGTACTCGTCGACAGCGAGGGCCTGAGTGCGCGCTCGACCGCCGTCGTGCTGCAGGCCATCGGCCTCGACATCGATGCGCCGACCGTCCTCCGCCGCTTCATGGGCACCAGCGACAAGAGCATGTGCGAAGCGCTGAAGGCCGAAACCGGCATCACCTTCCCGCCCGACATCCAGCACCGCCTGGACGAAGCCGCCCTCGAGCTTTCCGCCCGCGAATTGCAGGCCATGCCCGGCATCGCCCGGCTGCTCGAAAGCCTCACCCTGCCCCGCTGCGTCGCCTCCTCGAGCACGCCCGAGCGCATCCAACGCTCGCTGGAGCTGACCGGCCTCTGGCCGCTTCTCCACCACTACGTCTTCAGCGCAACGATGGTGCAGAACGGCAAACCCGCCCCCGACCTCTTCCTTCACGCCGCTGGCGCCATGGGGGCCACGCCCGCGCGCTGCCTCGTCATCGAAGACAGCACCGCCGGCGTGCGCGCCGGCAAAGCCGCCGGCATGACCGTCTGGGGCTTTCTCGGCGGCACCCACGTCGAGCCTGCGGCCCACGGCGCCAAGCTCCAAGACCTCGGCGCCGACCGCCTGTTCGGGCACATGGACGAGGTGCACCAGGCGCTATCTACGGGACAGTGAAGGAAGGCAGCAGGGGGCTTTTGGCCCCCTTGTATCTTGTCATTGCCTGCCGCCGACGGACTTGGATTTCTCTTCGCCAAGTCGCGGCGGCGCGAGCCGTCGCGTCGGGGGGCGCGGGGGGCCAAAAGCCCCCCGTTTCTTGCTTCCCCTTCTTTCTTCTTTCTTCTTTCTTCCTCGTCCCTACTCCGTCCGCCCCGACAAACGCCGCAGTTCGGCGTGGGGCAGTTGCATGTGTTCGACGGCGGCTTCGAGGACGCTGTCGTCGAGGGTGGGCGGGCTCAGGTCGACGCCGGCTTTCAGGCGGCGCACGATGGTGGTGAGGGCGGCGATGCGGCCGTAGCGTTTGTCCTCGAAGGGGATGGCGTACCAAGGAGCACGGCTGGTCGAGGTGCGTTCGAACATGTCGTCGACGGCGTTCTCGTAGGCCTGCCATTTGGCGCGATTGCGGAAGTCCTCGTAGGAGAGTTTCCAGCGCTTGAGCGGGTCGCGCAGCCGTTCTTCGAAGCGCCGGAGTTGTTCTTCGGGGCTGATGTGGAAGAAGAGCTTGATGACGCGGGTGCCGTTCTCGACCAGCATCCGCTCGAACTGGTTGATCTCGCGATAGCCGGCCTTCCAGCGTTCCTTGGGCGTAAAACCTTCGACCCGCTCGACCAGGACCCGGCCGTACCACGAACGGTCGAAGGCCGAGATGGCGCCCCTTGGCGGCAGGCGCTCGAAGAAGCGGGTGAGGAAATGCCGCTCCAGGTAGTAGTTCCGAGGAGCCGCGATCGGCCAGACCTTGAAGCTGCGCGGGTCGAGCGCCACCGACATGCGGCGGATGGTGCCGCCCTTGCCGGCGGCATCCCAGCCCTCGAACACGATCACCGCACTGTCGCCCGAGAACAGATAGGCCTGCTGGATCTTGGTCAGCTGGAGTTGCAGCTTGACGAGCTTGGCGTCGTAGGCCTTGCGCGTGAGCTTGGCATCCAGATCGACCCGGCCCAGACGCGGGATCCGCCCAGCGCCGTTGAGCTTGCCGTTGCCGTTGATCTTGCCGTTGCCGTTGCCGTTGGAAGATGCCGCCAGCACCGCTCTCCGTTTTTGCAGCCGCACAGGTTCGTGAGCGATGCACGGCAGGGGCGCGGTCCGCAAGTCCGGACCGCATCCATCTTAAGGGGAACGGCGTCTTGGCAGTCGGGTGGCCGTCGCACCTCAGAGCAAGAGCAACTTCCGCGCGATCGTCCACAGTTCTTGGAACGGCAGTCGCGTGGCACCGGCGGCAACCAGTGGGAGCAATGCAGCGGCGCCGAGCGGCACGATGGCGGTGCGGTCGAAGGGCAGCATGCCGAGCTTCAGCGCTGCGGTGTAGTGGGCCTGTGGGTTGGCGACCTCGGCGATGGTGGTCTCCGACGCGTCCGCCGCAGCGACGACGTTGCCCCCGAGCGTCGCCCGTTCCGCCGCCCGAAAGTGTCGCGTGGCGCGCGCACTCGCGGCCAGCAGCGTCTCTTGTTTCAGGCGCCGCAGGGGCCAGGCGAACGCAGCAAGCGGGAGCGCGAACAACGAGATCATGAGCGTGAGCCAGCCAGCCATGATCTGACCGTAGACCGCCAAGGTCAGCACGTCGGCTTGAAAGCCGCGCGCGATCACGGCCGCGAGCAACGCGGTCATCGCGAAGACCAGGGTGGCGAAAGCGTTGGGGTATTGGCCGACGAACCCAACCCCACCGACCCCATCCGGATGGGACACGACGAGACGCAGCTCCAGCCGCGCCAGATCGTGCAACAGCAGCGCCCAGGCGGCGTGGCGCCAGAGCCAGCGCAACAGGAGAAACCAAAAGATGGGTCCGCTGATCAGGATACACCACCACCCGGCGATGCTGAGCGTCGGCTCGGCCGTCGTCTCGACCAGCATCCAGGTGTCGCGCGTCCGCAGTTGGAGCAGCCACCCCCCGGCGACGCTGGCGACGCAGGCGAGGACGGCACAGACGGCCGCAGCGTATGGGCTTTGCGCCCTGGCCAACGCCCGCTCGACGGCGGCCGCCGCCGGGATCATCGCGGCCGGTGCCAACAACGGGGCGCGGACGAACTGCCGGAGATGCCGCCGAAGCTGACCGTCGACCACCCGGACCATCATGGTGAGCACGCCGATGCCGACGGCGTATTGCGCCCAGGCGATCCAGTCGAGCAGGAACGGACTGGTCTCCGCCGCCCCCCAAGCACGCCCATCGAAGAGGGTGAGCAGCAGAGGCACGCCCCAGGCCAGCCCCACCAGCAACACCGCGCGGCGCTTGGCGCTGTTGGCCCGCTCGCCGAGCCAGCCGAGCCGTTGCTGCAAACGGTGGAACACCGGATCGTGGGCCAGGCTGAAACGATCGATGACGGCGAGCATCGACTGCATGTCGCCGTCGGGGGCTGCCCTTGCCGGCGCGGTCGTCATGGCTACCGGCCGCGAAACGGGTGCGCCGCGTAGGTGCCGAGGACGCGCAGCTCGTCCGAGAAGAAGGCCAGTTCCTCCAGCGCGTTGGCGAGCGAACGCTCGTCCGGGTGGCCGATGACGTCGGCGTAGAACCGGGCCTGGTTGAAGTTCGGCTCCACGTAGCTCTCGAGCTTGGTCATGTTGATGCCGTTGGTGGCGAAGCCGCCGAGGGCCTTGTAGAGGGCCGCCGGCACGTTGCGGACGCGGAAAACGAAGGTCGTCACGCAAGCGCCGTTGCCGGCGGCGGGGCGCCAGGGCTCGGCCGAGAGGATGACGAAGCGGGTGGTGTTGTGGTCGGCGTCCTCGAGGTCGGCGTCGAGTACGTCGAGGTCGTAGATCTCGCCGGCCAAGCTCGAGGCGATGGCGGCGTGACCGGGAACGCGGGTTTCCGCCACCATTTGCGCCGCACCCGCGGTGTCGGCCGCCACCACCGGCACGAGCCCCCGGCGGCGGAGGTAGAGCCGGCACTGGCCCAAGGCCTGTTCGTGGCTGTGGACGTGGGTGAGGTCGGCGAGCCGGGTGCCCTGCGGGGCGAGCAGGTGGTGGTTCACGCGCAGGAAGGTTTCGCCGACGATCGAGAGCTCGCCGTGCGGCATCAGCATGTGCACGCCCGCGACCCGGCCGGCGACCGAGTTCTCGATCGGGATCATGGCCAGATCGGTCCGCCCCTCCTGCACCGCCGCGAACGCATCCTCGAAGGAGGCGCAGGCCACGGCTTCGGCCGTCGCCAGCGTCTGGCGGCAGGCGAGATGCGAATAGGCCCCGGGGTGGCCCTGAAAGGCAACCGTGCGCGCGCGCTCGAGCGGGGTCATGCGTCGTCTCCTGCGGCCGGCCGAAGGCTGTGCGCAAAGCGCTTGCGGGCCGCTGCCAAATCTTCCGGCGTGTCGATGCCAGGCGGGGCCACGGGCACACTGCGCACCCCGATGCGCATGCCCGCCTCCAACGCCCGCAGCTGCTCCAGCCGCTCGCGGCGCTCCAACGGGCTCGGCGGCAGATCGCAGAACCGCTCCAAGGCATCGCGGCTGAAGCCGTAGATGCCGACGTGGTGGTACAGGGGTCCTGCACCCGAAGGTGCTGCCGCCCGGGTGAAGTAGAGTGCCTGGCCCCGCGTCTGCTCCGCATCGGTGAAGCTCACCACGGCCTTGACGCAGTTCGGATCGTCGCGCTCGGCCGCATCGTCGGTCGGCACGACGAGGGTTCCGATGTCGCAGCCGTCCTCGATCACGGGCGCCAGTGCCAGCGCCAGATAGGCCGGGTCCACCTCGGGCATGTCGCCCTGCAGGTTGACCACGAGGTCGACCGTCCGCCCCGGGTCCAGCTCGTCGACGGCGGCCAGCACGCGATCGGTGCCGGATGGCAGGTCCGGGTCGGTCAAGACCGCGTTACCGCCCGCCGCTTCCACCGCGAAGGCGATCTCGGGATCGGCGGCGGCCACCACGACCGGGCCGATCGCCGCCTCCACGCCGCGGCGCCAGACGTGCAGGATCATGGGCTCGCCGGCGAGGTCGATCAGGGGCTTGCGCGGCAGCCGGGTGGCCGCGAGGCGCGACGGGATGACGACGAGGACCGATGGACTGGTGGACATGGCGGCATTCTCGGGCAGCATTCGAAAATCGGCGGCGCGGCCCGACGTTGTGGTCGCTTGACACTCGGGGAGGTGCCATCCACCAACCGCCGACCGCGGGCAACATCGGGCCTTTTGGCCCGGAGGCGAGGGAGACACATGGCAGGATCGCTCGAGACGAACAAGCTCATCGGCGCCGGGCTGACGGCAGGCATCATCGTGGTCGCTTCGAGCGTGATCTCCGACCTTCTCTACTCGCGTCCCGGTTTGAAGGAGCCGGTCTTCGCCCTGCTCCCCCTCGACCCCGTCGAGGTCGAGGAGGAGGACGTCCCCGCGATCCCGTTCGAGGTGCTCCTGGCCGACGCCTCGGCGGATGCGGGCCAGCGCGGCTTTCGGGCCTGTGCGGCCTGCCACACCGTGGACGCGGGTGGGGCCAACCGGGTCGGCCCCAATCTCTGGGACGTGATGGGCCGCGACATCGCCGGCAAGGACGGGTTCCGCTATTCGGCCACCCTCGCCGGCATGGACGACGTGTGGACCTTCGAAAAGATGGATGGCTTCCTCCGCTCGCCCAGCGGCTGGGCGCCCGGCACGACGATGAGTTTCGCGGGCATCGCCAACGACCAGGCGCGTGCCGACATGCTCGCCTATCTGCGCTCGCTCTCGGACGACCCGAAGCCCCTGCCCGAAATCCCGGCCGAAGCACCGGCCGAGGCAATCGAGGAGGCCGAAGAGACGGGTCAGGGCCGCTGAGCGCCGCCCGGCTACGCGAAGCCGACCGGGCGCTGGCCGAACGCCTGGCGGATGCCGCCGGCCGGGCGGTGCTGCCCTATTTCCGAAGGCTCGATCACCTCGACCTCAAGGCCGACTCGAGCCCCGTGACCGCCGCCGACCGCGCGGCGGAGCAGGCGATGCGCCAAATCCTGGCGGCCGAGCGGCCCGGCGACGGCATTCTCGGCGAGGAGTTCGAGCCGGTCGCCGGGACGGGCGAACGGCTCTGGGTGCTCGACCCGATCGACGGCACCAAGGCCTTCGTCACCGGCAAGCCGATGTTCACCACGCTGATCGCCCTGGTCGAGCGCCGCATCCCGGTGCTCGGCGTCATCGACCAGCCCTGGACCCGAGAGCGTTGGTTCGGCGACGGCACCAGGGCCACGCTGAACGGCCAGCCCATCCAAACCCGCGGTTGCACCGCCCTCGAGGCTGCGGTGCTGTCCTCCACGGCACCCGGCATGTTCCAGAGCGAGGCCGAGCGCGCCGCCCTCGCCCGCCTGCAAGGGGCGACGGCCGCGATGAGCTGGGGCGGCGACGCCTATGCCTACGGCCTCCTGGCCGCCGGCTGCATCGACCTCGTCCTCGAAACCAACCTGCAACCCTTCGACCTTGCCGCCCTCGTGCCGGTGGTAACGGGTGCGGGCGGCGTCATCACCGACTGGCAGGGCCGCCCGCTCACCCTCGACAGTGCGGGCGACGTGCTCGCGGCGGGCGACGCCGCGCTGCACCGGCAGGCGCTCAGGACCCTCGGCGGTTGCGGCACGTCATGAACGAGACGGGTCTTTAATTCACCGCCCGGACATGCCACCTCCCCTTCAGACCTTCGGAGGAGTTGCGCCATGACCCATGCCTGGGTGCACCGCGCCTGGACTGCAGCCGTGGCTTGCCTGTTCGTTGCGGGCTCGGCTGCCGCCGGCGTGCTGGGCGTCGAGCCCAAGCACGGGGCTTCCATGTATGGCGATCTGCGCTACGGCCCGGACTTCCGGCATTTCGACTACGTGAACCCGAATGCACCGCGCGGCGGCACGCTCGGGCTTTCGGCCATCGGCAGCTTCGATACCCTCAACCCCTTCATCATTCGCGGCACCCCCGCCGCCGGCCTCGGCCTGATCTTCGAAAGCCTGACGACGCGGAGCGCCGACGAGCCCTTCTCCGAATACGGCCTCATCGCCGAGAGCATCGAAATCCCCGAGGATCGCTCCTGGGTCGCGTTCAACCTCCGGCCGCAAGCGCGCTGGCACGACGGCGTGCCGATCACGGCCGAGGACGTCGCCTTCAGCCTCGAAACCCTGAAAACCGAGGGAGCACCCTTCTACCGCGCCTACTACGCCAACGTCGCCGAGGTCATCGTCGAGGGGCCGCACCGCATCCGCTTCGAATTCGACGGCACCGTGAACCGCGAGCTGCCCCTGATCATCGGTCAGTTGCCGGTGCTGCCCAAGCACTACTACGCCGAGGTGACGTTCAACCAGACCACCCTCACCCCGCCGCTTGGCAGCGGCCCCTACCGCATCGCCTCGGTCGATCCGGGCCGCTCGATCGTCTACGAGCGCGTGCGGGACTACTGGGGTGCCGATTTGCCGGTCAATGTCGGCCGCCACAATTTCGACCGCATCCGCTTCGACTATTACCGCGAAAGCAACGTCGCCCTGCAGGCGTTCCTCGCCGGCGAGTACGACTTCCGCGTCGAGAACACCGCCCGCCTCTGGGCCCAGGGCTACACCGGCCCCGCCGTGGACGCCGGCAACATCGTGCTCGAAGAGTTCGAGCGCCAGGGCGGCACCGGCATGCAGGGTTTCGTCTTCAACACCCGCCGCCCGATCTTCCGCGACCCCCGCGTGCGCGAAGCCCTGGGCTATGCCTTCGACTGGGAGTGGTCGAACCGCACCCTCTTCTTTGACCAGTACACCCGCTCGCGCTCCTACTTCTCCAACAGCTATCTCGCCGCCGAGGGCCTGCCGAGCGAAGCCGAACTCGAGCTCCTGGAACCCTTCCGCGAAAGCCTCGATCCCCGCGTCTTCACGACCGAATACGACCCGCCCATGGGCGACCCGCAGGGCAACATCCGCGGCCAGCTGCGCACGGCCTTGAACATCCTCGAAGAGGCGGGCTGGACGGTGCAGGGCGGCGTCTTGACCGAAACCGCCACCGGCCGGCGGATGGAGTTCGAGATCCTGCTCGACAACCCGGCCTTCGAGCGCGTCGTCGGCCCCTTCATCAGCAATCTGGAGCGCCTCGGCGTGCGCGCCCGCCAGCGCACCGTCGATCCCTCGCAGTACAGAAACCGCCTCGACGCGTTCGACTTCGACATGACGGTCACCGTCTGGGGCCAGTCGCTCTCGCCCGGCAACGAACAGCGCGACTTCTGGAGCTGTGCCGCCCGCGACACGCCCGGCTCGCGCAACCTCGCCGGGGTCTGCAACGAAGCCGTCGAATCGCTCGTCTCCCGCATCATCCAGGCCCCCTCCCGCGAGGCCCTGGTCGACGCCACCCACGCCCTCGACCGCACCCTGCAATGGGGCTTCTACGTCGTCCCGCACTGGCACACGACCACCCAGCGCGTCGCCCGCTGGAACATCTTCGGCATCCCCGACGAGTTGCCGATCTACGGCATCGATCTCTGGGCCTGGTGGATCGAGCCCGCCATGGTCGAAGCCGTCGGCACCCGCCGCCGCGCCCGCGACTGAGCGCCCATGCTCGCCTACATCGTCCGGCGCCTTTTGCTGATCATCCCGACCCTGTTCGGGATCATGGTGGTGAATTTCATCATCGTGCAGTCGGCGCCGGGCGGCCCGGTCGAGCAGCTCCTCTCCGACCTCGCCGGTGGCATCGAGGTCACCGCCCGGCTCACCGGCGCCGATGGCGGCGAAATCCGCGCCGGCGCCATGGACGACGGCACCGTGTCCCGCTACCGCGGCGCGCAGGGCCTCGACCCGGAACTGATCGCCGAAATCGAGCAGATGTTCGGCTTCGACCAGCCGGCCCACGTTCGATTTTTCCAAATGATGGGCAACTACATCCGCTTCGATTTCGGCAACAGCTTCTTCGTCGACCGAAGCGTGATCGATCTCGTGTTGGAAAAGATGCCCGTCTCCATCTCCTTGGGCCTTTGGACCACGCTTCTCACCTATCTGATCTCCATCCCCCTCGGCATCCGAAAAGCCGTCAAGGACGGCTCCAGCTTCGACGTCTGGACCTCGGGCGTCATCATCGTCGGCTACGCCATACCGGGCTTCCTCTTCGCCATCCTGTTGATCGTGCTGTTCGCCGGCGGCTCCTATTTCCAGTGGTTCCCCTTGCGCGGCCTCACTTCCGACAATTGGGACCAGCTTTCCTGGGGGGCGCGCATCCTCGACTATTTCTGGCACCTCACCCTGCCGGTGCTGTCCCTGGTCATCGGCGCCTTCGCCGGCCTCACCATGCTGACGAAGAACTCGTTCATGGACGAGATCAATAAACAATACGTGCTTACCGCCCGCGCCAAAGGCCTCGACAGCACCGCCGTCCTCTACCGCCACGTCTTCCGCAACGCGATGCTGATCATCATCGCGGGCTTTCCCGGCGCCTTCATCGGCATCCTGTTCACGGGTGCCTTGCTCATCGAGATCATCTTCTCACTCGACGGCCTGGGTCTGTTGGGCTTCGAAGCGGCCCTACGCCGCGATTACCCTGTAATGTTCGGCACCCTCTTCTTCTTCACCCTGTTGGGCCTGGTCGTGAAGCTCATCTCCGACCTCACCTACGTCCTGGTCGACCCGCGCATCGACTTCGAACGGCGAGACGTCTGATGGACGAAATGCGCAACCTCCAGGCCCCAGCCCCGCCCTTGCGCCCCGCCACCCGCTTCTTGGGCCTGCGTCTGCGCCTCAGCCCCCTCAACGAGCGGCGCCTGCACAACTTCAAGCGCAACAAGCGCGGCTACTGGTCGCTCAAGATCTTCCTCGTCCTGTTCGTCTTGAGCCTGTTCGCCGAACTCATCGCCAACGACAAACCGCTCTTCGTCTGGTTCGAGGGCAAGCCGCACTTCCCCGTCCTGGTCGCCTACCCGGAAACGGCGTTCGGCGGCGACTTCCCGACCGAAGCCGACTACCGCGACCCCTTCGTCCGCGAACTCATCGCCGAGGGCGGCTGGGCCATTTGGCCGCTCGTCCCCTACAGCTACAACACCTTCATCACCGACCTCGACCACCCGGCCCCAGCCCCGCCCAGCGCCCAGAACTGGCTCGGCACCGACGACCAGAATCGCGACGTCGTCGCCCGCATCATCTACGGCTTCCGCATCTCGGTGCTGTTCGGCCTCACCCTCACCATCGCCTCGTCGATCATCGGCATCGCCGCCGGTGCGGTGCAGGGCTATTTCGGCGGCTGGGTCGACCTCGGCCTGCAACGCTTCATCGAAATCTGGTCGGGCCTGCCCACCCTCTACCTGCTGATTATCCTCGCGAGCGTCATCACCCCCAATTTCTGGTGGCTGCTCGGCCTCATGCTGCTCTTCTCCTGGATGGCCCTGGTCGACGTCGTCCGCGCCGAATTTCTCCGCGCGCGCAATTTCGACTTCGTCCGCGCCGCCCGGGCGCTGGGCGTCTCCAACGCCACCATCATGACCCGCCACGTCCTTCCCAACGCCATGGTCGCCACCCTCACTCTCATGCCCTTCATCCTCACGGGCTCCATCACCACCCTCACCTCCCTCGACTTCCTCGGCTTCGGCCTGCCCGCCGGCTCCCCCTCCCTCGGCGAACTCCTCCAACAAGGCCGCAACAACCTCAACGCCCCCTGGCTCGGCATCTCCGGCTTCATGGTCCTCGCCATCATGCTCTCCCTCCTCATCTTCGTCTTCGAAGCCGTCCGCGACGCCTTCGACCCCCGAAAGACGTTCCGATGAAGGACAAGGAAGGAAAGCCAAGGGGGCTTTTGGCCCCCTTGGAAACCCCCAGGCGGCAGGGATCGCCGACCCTGTCGGAGATCCCT
>RECO01000203.1 GCA_007694015.1 Geminicoccaceae bacterium | reverse complement strand
GTCCTCTGCAGACGGACCCGCATTATCACCGCGGGAGCCACCGGGGGGCAGACCACATCCTGGGTCGAGCTCCGGTCGATGCCTGGCGGTCGACTTTGGCCGACGTTGCGAGCTTCGACCAGGGGGCTCGTTTCCTGGTCCACGCGCGAGCGAAGGGCGTGGGCGCGCTTGATCCCGCGACGCAACCGTCTTCGCCCCCGGGATTGGCTGGCTCCTCCGGGGTCGAGCCCTGATGGGGCTCAGCGATCGTTGCTTGCGGGCGGTGTGTCACGGCCATGCACCTGCGCCGGCGGTGCTGTCGCCTCGACGGCGGTGAAGGATTCCAGGATGGTGTAGCGGTGCGCGGCACCAGCCGGCACCAACCAGGAATCGCCCGGCTCCAGCCGCAACCCTTGGCCCTCGACCTCCAACTCGGCGCGCCCGTCGATGACGTAGCCAACGGTCTCGTAGTCGCGCCGGTTGAGTGGCTTGGCGGGGCCGGCGGGCTCGCCTTGCCACAGTCTGATGGCCGTCCGCTTGCCCGAGACCAAGTAAATCTGGCCCATCTCACCCGTGGGTGCGTGCGCGGCGCTGACCTTCTTCACGGAGGTGTCGGGATGCTCGCTTGCCGTCATCGGATGCCCTCCCTTGGGTTCGCGACCGGTCGTTGCATGGCCAGCCGACAAGGAGGCAACCGCGCGACGGGGCCGAGGGTTCCGATGCGGCCTCGAGCCCTGCGCGAAGCGGACGAGGCCGCCTCGCCCGCCCTGGGGAACCGGCGGGTCGCCGCGGCGTTCCCACGCCGGAGGACAACGCTACCGTCCTCGGTCCAAGACCAAGCCAAGGAAGCGAGCCATGACCGACATCGATCGCGACCAAGTGCAGCGAATGATGGACGAGCAGGCGGCGGTGGTCGTCGACGTGCTGCCCCCCGAAAGCTACGCCGAGTCTCACCTGCCCGGTGCGATCAACGTGCCGCTCGGCGATGACTTCGACACGGCGATTGCCACCACCGTGGCGAACAAGGCCCAGCCGGTGATCGTCTATTGCTGGGACGAGAGCTGCCCGGCCTCGCCCGAAGCGGCCGCCCGTATGGAGGCCCTCGGCTACACGCGGGTCTACGACTATGTCGCGGGCAAGGCCGACTGGCTGGCCGCCGGCAAACCCGTTGCGCCTTGACGCGTTTTCCGGGTGGGTTGAGCGTTGCCCACCCCGCACCTCCGCCCGCCGACGGCGCGCGCAGATGCCGAACCGTGCCGAAAGCGCGGCGGTGAATTGACACACCTTCCGCCCTCGCTAGCTTCCAGGCCGCGCTCGATGAGGAGAACGTGATGACCACTGACGCGCTGGCCGCTGCCATCGAGGCGGCCTTCGAGGCCCGCGACACCGTAACCAGCGCCACCACGGGCGAGGTGCGGGACGCCGTGGAGACGGCGCTGGATGGGCTCGACCGGGGGGCCTTTCGGGTTGCCGAGAAGCGGCTGCACGGCTGGCACGTCAATCAGTGGCTGAAGAAGGCGGTGCTGTTGTCGTTTCGGCTCAACGACATGGCGCCGATCCAGGGCGGCCCCGGCGGCGGTACCTGGTGGGACAAGGTCCCCAGCAAGTTCGAGGGCTGGGCCGCGGCGCGCTTCCAGGAGGCGGGCTTTCGCGCCGTGCCCAACTGCGTCGTGCGGCGCTCGGCCTACATTGCGCCCGGCGTGGTGTTGATGCCGTCTTTCGTCAACCTGGGCGCCCATGTCGACAGCGGCACCATGGTCGACACCTGGGCGACGATCGGCTCCTGCGCGCAGATCGGCAAGAATTGCCACATTTCCGGCGGGGCCGGCATCGGCGGCGTGTTGGAGCCGTTGCAGGCGGGGCCGGTGATCATCGAGGACGACTGCTTCATCGGTGCGCGCTCGGAGGTGGTCGAGGGCGTCGTCGTCGAGACCGGCTCGGTCTTGTCGATGGGCGTGTTCATCGGTGCGAGCACCAAGATCGTCGACCGCGAAACCGGCGAGGTGTTCGTTGGCCGGGTGCCGGCCTATTCGGTCGTGGTGTCGGGCACCATGCCGGGCAAGCCCCTGCCGGACGGCCGGCCGGGGCCGGGGCTTTATTGTGCCGTCATCGTCAAGCGGGTCGACGCCCAGACCCGCGCCAAGACCTCGATCAACGAGCTGTTGCGCGATTGATCACCCTGACCGACCCGGTGCCCTTGGCGGCAGCCCTCGTCCGCGTGCCGAGCGTCACGCCGGACGACGGCACCTGTTTGGGGCTCGTCGCCGGCTGGCTGGAGCAGCTGGGCGCCAGGCTTTGGTGGGTGGAGGAGCCGGGCGAGCCGCGGGTGGCGAACCTGGTGGCGCGATTGGGCGAGGGCGGCCGGCGCTTCGCCTTTGCCGGGCATACCGACGTGGTGCCGCCGGGCGACGAGGCGCTTTGGCGCTTTTCGCCTTTTGCCGGTGACGTGGTGGACGGGCAGCTGCGCGGGCGCGGCGCCTGCGACATGAAGGGCGGCGTCGCCGCGGCGGTGGCGGCGGCCGCCCGGCTCCAGGCCGAGGGCGGTCTGGCGGGCGAATGGTGGTTCTACCTCACCGGCGACGAGGAGGGCCCGTCGGTGCGCGGGACGGCGGCCATCGTCCGCTGGTTGCAACGCGAAGGGTTCGGCTTCGACGGCTGCATCGTCGGCGAGCCGACCTCCAGCCGCGTCGTCGGCGACACTTTGAAGGTGGGCCGGCGCGGTTCGTTCACGGCCCGGATCACGGTCGAGGGCGTGCAGGGACACACCGCCTATCCGCTCAAGGCCGACAACCCGATCCACCGCCTCGCCCGCATCGTCGCCGAGTTGGCCTCGTCGCCGCTCGATGCCGGCACCGACCGTTTCGAGCCGTCGAGCCTGCAGGTGACGACCTTCGACGTCGCCAACCCGGCCTCGAACGTAATCCCCGCCAAGGCCGAAGCGGTGCTCAACATCCGCTTCAACACCCTGCACGACGGCCTGAGCCTGGAGACGTGGCTCGCCGAGGTGGCGGAGCGCCACGCGCCGGGGCGCTCACGGGTCGCCGTGACCAGTCTGAACGAGGCCTTTTTCGCCGGCGATGGGGGTTTTGCGAGGCTCGTGGCGGACGCGGTCGTGGCGGGCTTGGGCGTCGCACCGCGTCCCAGCACCGGCGGCGGCACCTCCGATGCGCGTTTTTTGAAGGACCTCGGGCCGGTGGTGGAACTCGGCACCGTCGGCCACAGCCTGCACCAAGCGAACGAGTATGTCGGCACGGACGAGCTCGAAGCCCTGACCTTGGCCTATCGAGCGGTCGCACAGCGCTTCTTCGAGGCCGGTTGAGCCATGCACCCGAAGCGCGTCCAGGCGAATGTCGAGGGCGCGTTTTTGCTTTTGAAGAACGATCCGGGCGGCATGGCGGCGTTCGATCTGAGCCTTCGGGGCTTCGTCCAGAGCTTCATCGCCATCGCCATCGTGTTGCCGGCCTACGCGCTGGCCGTCGTCATCCAGGCCTTGGACCTGCCGCCCGAGATCGACCCGCCCACGCTCGGCACGCGGCTTTGGGCCTATGGGCTGCAATGGGCGGCCTTCGTGCTGACGGCGGTGGTGCTCGCCAAGGTGATGCGCCGCGAGGCCCATTTCGTCGCCTACGTCATCGCCTCGAATTGGGCGGCGGTGGTGCAGATCGGCATCGTGCTCGTGGTCGTGCTCCTGACCACGCTGACCCCGCCGGCCCTGACCGGCCTCCTCTTGATCCTGATGACGGTCGGGCTCTTGGTCTACGACTACCGCGTGGCGCGGATCGCCTTCGCGGCACCGGGTTTCGACGGTGTGGCCGTGGTGGCCATCCAGTTCCTGGTCAGCCTCTTGGTGCAGCGTCTCGCCACGTGGTGAAACCTGGATAATCGACCCCGGCGAAGTACAGCCCGGCGGCAGGGGCGGTCGGCCCGGCGGCGGCCCGGTCCTTCGCCGCCAGGGCTTTGGCCACGTCGCCGACCCGCCAGTCACCCTTGCCGACCAGGACCAGGCTGCCGACGATGTTGCGCACCTGGTGGTGGAGGAAGGAGCGCGCGGTCACGGTCAGCCGGACCTCGTCGCCCGAGCGCTCGACCAAGAGGCGGTCGAGGGTCTTGACCGGCGAGGACGCCTGGCATTCGGCGGCGCGAAAGCTGGTGAAGTCGTGGCGGCCGACCAGCGCCTGGCCGGCTGCGTGCATCAGCTCCGCGTCGAGGTCGCGGGCGACCAGCCAAACCCGGTGCAGGTCCAGGGCCAAGGGTGCCCGGCGGTTGCGGATGCGGTAGAGGTAGTGGCGGCGTTCGGCGGAGAAGCGGGCGTGCAGCTCGTGGCCGACGGCGCGCGCCTCGATGACCGCGACCGGATGCGGGCGGAGATGGTGGTTCAGGGCGTTGCGCACGGTGTTGGCGGGGTGGGGGCGCGCCAGATCGACATGCGCCACCATGGCGAGCGCGTGCACCCCGGCATCGGTGCGCCCGGCGGCGTGCGCCGTCACCGCCTCGCGGGTGAACGCGTGGACGGCCTGTTCCAACACCTCCTGCACGGCGAGGCCGTTGGCTTGGCGCTGCCAGCCGCAAAAGCCGGCACCGTCATATTCGAGGGTGAGGAAGTAGCGGCTCAAGGCTGTGGCAGTCGGCGGCCTGGAGCGACCGGCCGGCCGCGCAGAAAGGCCGCGGTGTCGATCGCGCGCTTGCCGGCCCGCTGCACCAGCTTTGGCCGCAGCGCCGCCTCGCCGCAGGCGATGGTGAGGGCGTCGTCGAGCACCGTGCCCGGTGCGCCCTCGCCAGCCACGACCTCGGCCGCCAGCACGCGGATGCGCTCGCCGTCGAGGTCGAACCAGGCCTGCGGGTAAAACGCCCGCACCCGCCGCTCCAAGAGCGCCGCCGGCGCGTTCCAGTCGAGGCGGAACTCGGCCTTGTCGAGCTTCTTGGCGTAGGTGGCGCCCGTTGTGGCTTGCGGCGTGGCGGCGGCGCTCCCGGCTTCGAGGTCGTCGAGCAAGGGCAGGAGCAAATCGGCGGCAAGCTCGGCCAGCGCCCCGCGCAGCTCGGGGGCCGTGCTATCCGGTGCGATCGGCAGCCGGCCCTCGACGAAGACCGGACCCGTGTCCAGCCCCGCTTCCATCTGGAAGATCATCACACCGGTCTCTGCGTCGCCCGCCTCGATGGCGCGCTCGACCGGAGCAGCACCACGCCAGCGCGGCAGGAGAGAGCCGTGCAGGTTGAGGCAGCCCTGGCGGGGCGTGTCCAAAATGGCCTGGGGCAGCAGCAGTCCATAGGCCGCGACCACGGCCAAGTCGGCGTCGTGCGCCGCGAAGGCCGCCTGCACCGCTTGGTCCTTCAGGCTCGTCGGCATCGCCACGGGCAGGCCGCATGCCACGGCACGGGCGTGCACCGGGGTCGGCTGCGCCTGCTTGCCGCGACCGGCGGGGCGCGGCGGCTGGGTGTAGACGGCAAGGAGTTCGTGACGGCTCCCGTGCAGCCGCTCCAGGCTCGGCACCGCGAAGTCGGCGCTGCCCATGAAGACGAGGCGCAAGGTCTAGCTCGCCCGCTGCTTGGCACGCTGCAGCTTGGCAAGCTTGCGCAAGAGCATCTTGCGCTTGAGCAGCGACAGGTGGTCGACGAACAGGACCCCATCCAGGTGGTCGATCTCGTGCTGCAGGCAGCGCGCCAACAGGCCGTCGGCCTCCAGCTCACGCGGCTCGCCGTCGCGGTCGAGATAGCCCACCTTCACCGCCAGCGGCCGTTCCACCTCGGCGTAGATCTCGGGCAGGCTGAGGCAGCCCTCCTCGGCGGTTTCGTGTTCGTCGGCGGCCATGAGGATGGTCGGGTTGACCAGGAACAGCGGCGCCGGGCGCTCGTCCTTGCCGGCCACGTCGACCACGCAGACGCGCTTGCTCACCCCCACCTGGGGCGCCGCCAAGCCGATGCCGGGCGCGGCGTACATGGTCTCCAGCATGTCGTCGAGCAGCCGGCGCAGGGCGTCGTCGACGCCCTCGACCGGGGTGGTGGGCGCCTTCAGGACGGGCTGGGGGGCGATGACGATGTCGAGCTTGGTCATGGGCGTTCGGATGCAGCGGGAAAGCTGGTTCATTTGCCGAAGGTGGGGACGGGTGGCAACCGCGACCAGGGCATTCCCTCGAGCCGGCCGGCCACCTATCTGGTCCCTGACGGTCAGCGGCCCCACGGGCGGGGCGGCGCAAGGAGGGGGCAAGGGGTGGTGGCCGAGGCGGGGCGGATCGCACGCTACTACGACGACAACACGCGGCGGTTTCTCCGCATCGGCGGCCATGGGGCGGGGCTGGCGATCCACCGCGAACTCTGGGCCGAGGGCATCGCGAGCCCGGCCCAGGCGGTGGGCCACGTCAACGCGCTGATCGCCCGCACCGTCGAACGCCACGCCGAACGCCCGCCGACCCGGCTGCTCGACCTCGGCTGCGGCGTCGGTGGAACGCTGTTGCACCTGCTCCAACGATGGCCCGAAGCTGAAGCCCTGGGCGTGACGCTGAGCCAAGCCCAGGTCGAGATCGCCGAGGGAGCCGCGGCGGAGCAGGAGCTGGCCGCGCGCTGCCGCTTCGCGGTTGCGGATTTCCTCGCCCTCGAGCCCGCAGCCGACGCCGACCTCGTCGTTGCCATCGAATCGCACGTGCATGCGCCGAGCGCCGACGCCTTCCTCGCAGCCGCCGCCCGGCATTGCCGGCCCGGTGGCTGGCTCGTCGTCGTCGACGACATGCTGGCCCGCCCGGAAAACACGCTCACCACCGCCGAACGCCGCCGCTTGGACGCCTTTCGCCGCGGCTGGCACCTCGGCCACGTCGCCACCAGCGAGGCGCTGGCGAAAGCGGCGGCGCAGCACGGCTTCGCCACGCTCGACGTGCAAGACCTGACACCGCTCTTGCGCCTGACCAAACCCCGCGATCGCTGGCTGGCGCTCGCCGGGCCTTTGGCCGACCGCATGGGCCTCGCCCGCCGGCCATTCTTCGCCAACATGATCGGCGGCAACGCGCTGACGCAAAGCTACCGCGCCGGCACCATGCGCTATCGGCTGCATCTGTTCGGCAAAAGGCCGTAGCAAGGACGGCGGTAGCAGGGAAAGGCAAAGGGGGCTTTTGGCCCCCTTTGGAACCCCCAAGACCGGGCGGAGCGCTTCGGAGGAATTTGTCATAATCCGGGTTATCGACAGGCTAGCGCATTGGACTGCAAGGATTCAGGGCTCGGACAGTTCGTTTTGTAGAATCGTTTTTTCGAGGCTGGTGTCGGCGAGGCGGCGTTCGGATTGGAGGGCTTTGAGGGCGCGGAGGCTGCGCCAGAGTTTG
>RECO01000103.1 GCA_007694015.1 Geminicoccaceae bacterium | reverse complement strand
GCTTTGGCGCAGTCGGACGTGATTCGTCCGACTGCGCCGCTGCACTAGAGCGTTTTCCGTTCAGGTTGATCGGTGCCCATCCCGCACCCCCGCCCGGCCGCCCATGGAATCGTACACTCGTGGGCGGCCGGGCGGGGGCGCGGGATGGGCAAGCATACCGGAAAACGCTCTAGCGCTCGGCTCAAGCGCCGAGTTTGGTCCGCAGATTGGCGTCGAGCGCATCGAGGAACTGGTTGGTGGTGAGCCACGGTTGATCGGGGCCGATCAACAGCGCCAGGTCTTTGGTCATCTTGCCGCTTTCCACCGTCTCCACGCAGACCTCCTCGAGCGCCTTGGCGAACGCGGCGACGTCCGGCGTCTCGTCGATCTTGGCGCGGTAATAGAGCCCCTGCGTCCAGGCGAAAATCGAGGCGATCGGGTTGGTCGAGGTTGCCTTGCCCTGTTGATGCTGGCGGTAATGGCGGGTGACCGTACCATGTGCCGCCTCCGCTTCGACCGTCTTGCCGTCCGGCGTCATCAACACCGAGGTCATCAAGCCGAGCGAACCGAAGCCTTGCGCCACGGTGTCCGACTGCACGTCGCCGTCGTAGTTCTTGCAGGCCCAGACGAAGCCGCCCGACCATTTCATGGCGCAGGCCACCATGTCGTCGATCAGCCGGTGCTCGTAGGTAAGACCCTTGGCCTTGAACACATCGGCGAAATCGGCGTCGAACACTTCCTGGAACAGATCCTTGAAGCGGCCGTCGTACTTTTTCAGGATGGTGTTCTTGGTCGACAGATAGACCGGATAGTCGCGCATCAGGCCGTAGTTGAAGCAGGCGCGGGCGAAATCGCGGATGCTCTCGTCGAGATTGTACATGCCCATGGCGACGCCGCCGGCCGGGAAGTCGAAGACCTTGAACTCCATCGGCTTCGTGCCATCCGCCGGGGTGAAGGTCATGGTCAGGCTGCCGGCGCCCGGCACGACGAAGTCGGTCGCGCGGTACTGGTCACCGAAGGCGTGGCGCCCGATCACCATCGGCTGCGTCCAGCCGGGCACCAGCCGCGGTACGTTCCTGCAGATGATCGGCTCGCGAAAGACGGTGCCGCCCAGGATGTTGCGGATGGTGCCGTTCGGCGACCGCCACATCTGCTTCAGGCCGAATTCCGCCACGCGCTCTTCATCGGGCGTAATGGTCGCGCATTTGACGCCGACGTTGTGCTGCTTGATCGCGTTGGCCGCATCCACCGTGATCTGATCGTCCGTCGCATCGCGGCTCTGGATCGACAGGTCGTAATAGAGCAATTCGACATCGACATAAGGCAAGATCAGCTTGTCTTTGATGAATGCCCAGATGATCCGGGTCATCTCGTCGCCGTCGAGTTCGACGACCGGGTTTTTGACTTTGATCTTGGCCATGGATGCCTCCGATATGTCGCTGCCAGCGGGGTCGCGCGCGCGCACGCAGGCGCTTGTTAGCGGAGGCCGTCTTTGGTCGAAACACGACCAGAGTAGCGTTCAGCCGTCCTGCGTCCAAATCGCCCGCGTCAGCCGGTTCTGCACGAAGTCGTCATGCGCCGCCCGCTCGTCCGACGTCGGTGCGTGTGGCCGTGCCGGGCGCCGTTCGCGGCGAACGCGCTGCACCGACGTTGCCCGGGTCACCACCCGCTCGAAGGCCAAGCCCGGCTGCCGCCCGCCGATCAGTTGCAGATAGACCTCCGCCAACAACTCGCAGTCGATCAAGGCCCCGTGCTTGACGCGAACGCTCGTGTCGACCTCGAACCGCCGACACAGCGCATCCAGATTGGCAGGCGCACCAGGAAACCGCCGCCGCGCCATTTCCAGCGTGCAAATCGCCCGCTCCATGCCAAAGGCAGGGCGGCCCAACAGCCGCAACTCGTGATCCAGGAATTTGATGTCGAACGGCGCGTTGTGGATCACCAGCTTGGCGTCGGCGACGAACGTCGTGAACGCATCGACCACGTCCGCAAAGACCGGCTGATCCCGCAAAAAGGCATCGCCCAGCCCATGCACCGCTTCAGCCTCCGCCGACATCGGCCGCTCGGGGTTCAGATATTGATGATAGGTGTTGCCGCTCGGCACGTGATCGATCAACTCGACGCACGCGATCTCCACCACCCGGTCGCCCGCAAGCGGGTCCAACCCCGTCGTCTCGGTATCCAGCACGATCTCACGAATCATCGGCACGGTCCTTGGTAGCCAACGCGAAGAAACCAAGGGCTAGGGGGCTTTTGGCCCCCTAGGACCCCCGAGCGCCGGCGATCGCCGGCGCCACTTCGAAAACTGCGGGACCGCTTGCCGGACGCGCGAGCGCGTCCGGCAAGCGGTCCCGCTGGGGGGTTCCAAGGGGGCCCAAAGCCCCCTTGGCTTCCTTCTTACTCATTACTCATCTTCCCTCTCCGGCGTCCCACCGTCATCGCCAACCCCGCCTCGAGCCGTGCGGCGTTGGCTGTGGGTGAGCCAGCCCTCGGGCCAGCGGCGCGGGGTTCGGCGGCTCAGGGCTTTCAGCACGGCCGTGACGTCCGCCAACGCTTGGGCACGGCCGGCGCCGCTGCGGACCACGAAGTCGGCGCGGCGGCGCTTTAGGGCGTCCGGTATTTGCCGGCGGAGGATCGCGTCGAGGCGTTCGGGTGTCATGCCGGGGCGGGCCAGGGCCCGCGCGCGTTGCAGGGCAGGGGGAGCGCTGACGACGACCGTGGCATCGCAGCGCCGCTCGCCCCGCGTCTCGAACAAGAGCGGCACGTCGAGCACCACGATCCGGTCGCCGTTCCGGCTCGCCCGTTGCAGGAAGCGGCGTTCCGCCTCGCGCACCGCGGGGTGGAGGATCGCTTCCAGCCGGGTGAGGGCAGGGGGATTGCCGAGTACCCGCGCACCGAGCTTCTTGCGGTCGATGCCCGTGCATGCATCGCCCGTCTCGGGAAACGCGTCGAGGACCGCCGCGACGGCACGGCCACCCGGTCCCATCAAATCGTGCACGGCGAGATCGGCGTCGAACAGCGGCAGGCCGAAGCCGCGAAACGCCAAGGCCGTGGTCGACTTGCCCATCGCAATCGAACCGGTGAGGCCGAGGATCAGCAAGGGCTCATGCCAGGAGGGCTCCCTGCACCCGCAACTGGTCCGCCAGCGCCAGCAGGGGGAGGCCCTGGACGGCGAAGGCGTCGCCCTGAATGCCGAGCACCACGTGCGGACCGAGCGCTTCCAACTGGTAGCCGCCCCCACAGCCCAGGAGCGCAGCACCGGCCGCAGCCACATAGGCCTCGACGAAATCGGGGCCGAGCGGGCGCAGGCGCACCGCCGGGCTGGTCACGTGGTGCCAGATGCGGGCGCCATTGCGGTAGAGGGCGACGGCGGTGTGCAGCCGGTGGACGGCCCCTTGCAGCTGCATCAGTTGCCCGCGAAGTGCTGCGGGCGTGGTGGGCTTGTCCGGCCAGGCGCCATCGGCGGCCTCGAGCAGTTGGTCGGCGGCGATGACCAGTTCGTCGGCCGCGGCGGTGACCGCCACGCGCTCGCCCTTGAGGCTCGCCAGGGCCACGGCGGCTTCGCTCGCGGCAATCCCGTCGGCGCGCAGCCCGTCTTTTACCAGTTCCTCGTCGATCGGCATCACGCGCACGGTGAAGTCCAGCCCCATGGCGTGCAGGAGCCGGGCGCGGGCCGGGCTGGCCGAGGCCAGGACCAGCCGGGGGGTGGGGTTTTGCAGGGGCAGCATGGCTTGGGCGTCACGGCTCCGGCTGGCTTGCGAAATTCAGGTCTACTGACCACTTCTTAAGGTGTTCGTTGCACGATGGGCCATCGGTGCGACCGCGTCGATCGTCGTGGAGACAATCAATGCAACCAAACGTCTCGTTCGTCCCCGTCAAGCCGCATCCGGCACCGGCCGAAACCTACGTCAAGCCGATCCGCCAGCGCGGCCGCCGCTTCTACGCCATCCACGCCCAGGACGGCCGGCCCATCGCGCTCGCCGCCAGCCGCGAACTCGCCTTCGCCTTCCTCGGCCAACACGACCTCACCGGCGCCGACGTGCATTGAGCAGCCCGATCCGCAAGCGCGCGGGCGGGGTGCGGGATGGTCGAAGCTCAACCTGAACGGAACGCGCTCCAGGGTCGGAGCGGTTCACAACGGCAGCCGGATCAGGACCCCCAAACCACCCAGTTCGCTGTCGCCGAGCTTGATGCTGCCGCCATGGGCGAGTGCCACGTCGCGGGCAATGGTGAGACCCATGCCGATGCCACCGTTCTCCGGCCGGCGGGCGGCATCCAGGCGCACGAAGGGCTCGAAGGCCCGCTCGCGGTCGGCGGGCGCAATGCCGGGGCCGTCGTCCAGGACTTCGAACGTCACCCAATCCCGCTCCAGGCTCGCCCGCACGCGCACGGTGGTGCCGTATTTGGCGGCGTTGTCGATCAAGTTCGCCAGCATCCGTTCGACCGCGACCGGTCGCACCGTGATCGCCCCCTCGTCCCCGATCTCGAACCGGACCGGCTGGCGGTTGCGTGCCGCCCGCAGTTGCAGCCGCTGCATCAGCTTGGCCAGCGGGACCGTCTGCATCGTCTCCTGGATCTCGCCGCGCGCGAAATCCAGATAGGCGTCGATCAGGCGGCGCATTTCGGCGACGTCGGCCCGCAGCCCGTCGAGGTCCTCGACACGCGCCGGTGCGGTCCGCATCAACTCCAACTCGAGGTTCATGCGGGTGAGCGGCGTCGACAGGTCATGGCTGACCGCCGCCAACATCTCCGTCCGTTGCGCCATGTGCCGGACGATGCGCTGGCGCATCCGGTTGTAGGCCAGGGCGGCGCGGCGGATCTCGATCGCACCTTCCAGCTTGACGTCGCCCACGTCCCGCCCCTTGCCGAAGCTGTCGGCGGCGTCCGCCAGCCGGCGGATCGGCCGCACCTGGCGGCTCAGGAAGTAGATGGCGATGACGACCAGCAGCAACGAGGCGCTGACCATCCAGGCCATGAACAGCGTCGTGGTCGAACTGTCGACGCGCTTGCGCGGGGCGAGCACCCGCAAGAGCGCGTCGTCCAACTGCACGTAGACCGCCACCCGCCGCAACTGATCGGCGGGTCGCGTGTCGACCCGGAACGGATGCTCCAAGCGGTTGGCGAAGCTGCCCTGGAGTAGTTGATCCAACTGCTCCGCCGGCAAAAAGCCGCTGCGCTCGGCGGCCGGCTCCAACTGCCCGCCCGGCTCCAGCGACACGGCGAGCTGGAGATGGCGGCGGGCGCCGTCCAGGATCGCCCGCCGCTCGTCGGTCGTTGAGGCCCCTTCCAACTGCTCGACGATCCAGGCCACTTCGCCCGCGACACCGGACGACAGCCAGCGGCTGACGCTGTCCCAATGCCGGTTGTAGAAAATGTTGGTCAGGATGATCTGCAGGATCAGCACCGGCAACACCACGATCAACAGCGAGCGGCCGAACAGCGAGCGCGGCAGGACGGCAACGCCGGACGCACCGGCGCGCCACCGTCGCCACCACGAAGGGCGCCGCCGCACCGAACCGATCGCCACCGCCATCTCAGCCTCCCTCCTGCAAGGCGTAGCCGCGCCCGCGCACCGTCACCAAGTAGCGCGGCTGCTTCGGGTCGGGTTCCAGCTTGCGCCGCAACCGCGCCACCTGCGCATCCACCGCTCGATCGGCCCCGTTGATGTCCGCCAGATCGGTCAGCTCCAGGCGGTCGAAGGGCACGCCCGGGTTGCGCGCCAAGGTCGCCAGCAATTGCCGCTCGCCGGTCGTCAGGTGCACCGGCACGCCCCGCGCCATCAGCGTTTGCCGCTTCAAGTCGAACACGAAGGGGCCGAAGCGGACGGCATCGGCCGGTTCGCCCGCGTCGCCGCCGGCGGGCGGTGCGGCCCGCTCCAGGATCCGCCGCACGCGCAAGGCCAGTTCCCGCGGCTCGAACGGCTTGGTCAAATAGTCGTCAGCGCCGACCTCCAGGCCGCGAATGCGGTCGTCCACCTCCTTGCGTGCCGTCAAGAGAAGGATCGGGACGTCGCTCTTGGCGCGCCATTCGGCGGTGAGTTCGAAGCCCGTCGCATCGGGCAGCATGACGTCGAGCACGACCAGATCGACCGCGAACCGCTCCAGTGCTGCGCGCGCCTCGCCGACGCTGCCGGCGGTCGTCACGTGATAGCCCTCCTGCATCAAGAAACGTTGCAACAACGTGCGCAGCCGCTCGTCGTCGTCGACCACCAGGAGGTGATGCTCCGGCAGGGGGGGCGCCTCGACCTCGGTCATGGCAGCGCCGGCTCGTCGAAGAAGGGGCGGGCCTGGGGTTCGACCAGATCGAGCAGCACGGCCTCGAACTCGGCGACCGCGATGGGTCCGTGCGCCTTGAACACGGCCGCCAGCCGGCGGCGCTGGCTACGGTCCAAGCGCTCGGCCAAGGCCGCGCCGTCCTCGGTCAAGCTCAAGGGTTTGCGCCGGCGGTCGTCGGGCGCGTCTTCTTGCCGGACCAGGCCCAGATCGATCAGCTGGTGCACATGGCGCGACGCGGTCTGCTTGGCCAGGCCCAACACGGCCTGCAGGTCGGCAGCGGTGCGTACCGAGCTACCCTTCAACAACAACAGCATCAACCGATGCGTGGTGGCGAGGCCATCCGGCAAGCTCGGCATCACCGACGCCTCGAACGCCCGTGCCGCAAGCAATACCAAGGCTACCGACCGATCCAGCTCGTCGGGCCTGAGAAACAAAGCCTTTTTGTGCGGATCGATCCGCCGGTTCTGCATGGGCACCACCTCGTTGACACATATTGACCCCGGTGATAGCCGGCGCAATCCTCGATCTTTCCACAGACAAGCCCGTCAAGGGAGCGCCCCATGGCCCTCGTTCCATACGACGATCGCGACGGTTTCATTTGGTACGACGGCGAATTCGTGCCGTGGCGGGAGGCCAAGCTGCACGTCCTCAGCCATGCGCTGCATTATGCGAGTTCGGTGTTCGAGGGGGAACGGGCCTATGGCGGGCGGGTATTCAAGCTGACCGAGCACTCCCAGCGCCTGATCGACAGTGCCAGGATGCTCGGCTTCGAACTGCCCTACGACGCCGCTGCGCTCGACGCCGCCACCAACGCCACCATCGCCAAGAACGGGCTCGGCGACTGCTACGTCCGGCCGATTGCCTGGCGCGGCTCCGAGATGATGGGCGTGTCCGCGCAACAGAGCAAAATCCACGTCGCCATCGCCGCTTGGCAGTGGGGCGCCTATTACAGCGACCTCAAGCTGACCAAGGCCCTCTACGACCGCCCGGCGCCCACCGCCGCACCCGTGCACAGCAAGGCCGCCGGCCTCTACATGA
>RECO01000140.1 GCA_007694015.1 Geminicoccaceae bacterium | reverse complement strand
CGGGCCATCCCTCACCCCCGCCCGGCCATCCATGGTACCGTACACTCGTGGGTGGTCGGGCGGGGGTGAGGGATGGTCAAGCATTTCGGGAAACGCTCTAGTGGCGGAAATGCCGCGTGGCGGTGAACACCATGGCGAGGCCGGCGCGATTGGCGGCCTCGATGACCTCGGTGTCGCGTTTGCTGCCGCCCGGCTGGATGGCCGCCGTGGCGCCCGCCTGGATGGCCAGTTCCAAGCCGTCGGCGAAGGGGAAGAACGCATCCGAGGCGACGACGCAGGGCTTGGCGCCGAGCCCCTCGGCGGCCTTGCTGGCGGCGATCCGCACCGCTTCGACGCGGCTCATCTGGCCCGCCCCGACGCCGACGGTCACGCCGCCGCGCGCCAGCACGATCGCGTTCGACTTCACGTGCTTGCACACGGTCTGCGCGAACAGGAGATCGGCCAGTTCCGCCGCGCTCGGCGGGCGCTCGGTGACCACCTGCAACCCCGCCGCTGCGGCGATCCGGTCGTCCGCCGTCTGCACCAGGAGGCCGCCTGCGACCGTTCGAACGTGGCGCGTGGCCAGACCCGCGTCCCCTACCTCCAGCACGCGCAAGGCCGTCTTCCCCGCGAGCACCGCCCGGGCTTCCGGAGGCACGGCCGGGGCGATCACCACCTCCGTGAAAATGCGGGTGATGGCCTCGGCCGTGGCTGCGTCCAGCGGGCGGTTGACGGCGACGATGCCGCCGAAGGCGCTGGTCGGATCGGCCGCCAGGGCCTGCGCATAGGCATCCGCCAAGCCAGGGGCTGTGGCGACGCCGCAGGGGTTGGCGTGCTTGACGATCACGACGGCCGGCTCCGCCAAGTCGTTGACCAGCCCCCAGGCGGCGTCCGCATCGGCCAGGTTGTTGTAGCTCAGCGCCTTGCCCTGGAGGACGTCGGCGCCGACCAGACCGGGCGAGGTACCCTCCAGACGATAGATCGCGGCGTCCTGGTGCGGGTTCTCACCATAGCGGCAGCGCTCGACGCGGCTCGCCGCCAGCACCAGCGTCGCCGGTAGCACGTCGTCGGCTTGTGCCTGGAACCAACCGGCAATCGCCGCGTCGTAGGCGGCGGTGTGGGCAAAGGCCTTGGCTGCCAACTCGCGCCGCAGCCTCAAATCCAACCCAGCCGGCGCATCGAGGGCGGTGGCCACCCGCTCGTAATCCGCGGGGTCCGTCACCACCGCCACATGGGCGAAGTTCTTGGCCGCCGCCCGCACCATCGCCGGGCCGCCGATGTCGATGTTTTCGACCACCGTCGCGGCATCGGCACCCGCAGCCAAGGTCTCGCGGAAGGGGTAGAGGTTCACCGCCACCACGGCGAATGGCGTGATGTGACGGATTGCCAGTTCCGACTGGTGCGTCGGGTCGTCCTGCTTGGCGAGAATGCCGCCGTGGATGGCGGGATGCAGTGTCTTCACACGGCCGTCGAGAAATTCCCCGTAACCCGTTAATCTGCCAGCATCTTCAACCTCCAGACCGGCCTCGCGCAGGGCCTTGCCGGTGCCGCCGGTCGAAACCAGACGAAAACCGCGCGCAACCAAGGCCTGGGCGAAGGCGACCACCCCGGTCTTGTCCGAAACGGAGATGAGGGCGCGGCGGTGCGGTTCAGTCATGGGTCTCACTCGATCGCTCGAAATGGGCAAAGAAGAAGCCGTCCATCCCGCCGGGGATGGCATGCGGCAAGGTGCGCCACTGGCCGACGGCGTCGCTGCGGAGGTGCAGCGACGCGGGCGGATCGACCACGGCCGCGACGCGGCGCACCGCGGGCGTCGCCGCCAACCACGCGGCCACCAGCGCCTCCCCCTCCTCGGGTTGCAGGGAGCAAGTGGCGAACACCAGCCGCCCACCGGGCCGCAGCAGCGCGGGTGCAAGGTCCAGCATCGCCCGCTGCTTGGCCGCTTGTGTGATCACGTCCTTCGCCGAACGATGCCAGGGAATGTCCGGGTGCCGGCGGATCGTGCCGGTCGCGGTACAGGGCGCGTCGATCAGCACGACGTCGAACGGCTGCTGGGCGTCGAAATCCGCGAGTTCGCACACCACCACGTCGACCTCGAGCCGCAGCCGCGCCAGGTTCTCGCGTAGCCTGGAGGCGCGCCCCGCATCCGCCTCGACCGCCGTCACGCGCGCACCGCCGGCCGCGAGTTGGGCCGTCTTGCCGCCCGGTGCCGCACCGACGTCGAGCACGCGAAGCCCCTGCACCTCGCCCAGGCTGGAGACCGGAAGGGTCGCCGCCACGTCCTGCACCCACCAAGCCCCCTCGGCGAAGCCCGGCAGATCCGGCACCAAACCCGCATGTTCGAGCCGCACGGTCGCTGGCCCAACGAGCTGGCCACCCAGCCGTTCGGCCCAAGCGGCGCGGTCGACGGGCACCGTGAGGTCGAGCGGTGGCTCCTCTAGATGCGCCGCCCCGATGGCCCGGGCGACGTCTTCGCCATAAGCCTCGACCCAGCTTTGCCAGAGCCATGGCGGCGCGTTCTTCTGGGGCGACGGCAGCTTCGGACGTTCGGCGGCGACCTTGCGCAAGACAGCGTTGATCAGCCCGGCTTCGGGTCGTTTCTGGCTGCGGGCCAGGGCGACGGTCGCACTCACCGCCGCGTGGGCTGGCGTTTCCAACAACAGCAATTGCGCCGCGCCCAGCCGCAACAGGTTTTGCGCAACGAGCGCATCCGGCATGAACTTCACGTAGCGCCGCAACACGCCGTCCAGTTGACCCTTCCGGCGCAGCACCGTCGTGACCAGCACCCGAGCAAATCCCCGATCGCGCGCATCCGGCCCGAACCGGCCAGCCGCCCGCTCGAGCGCCGCCTCCAGTTGTGCCGGGGGCCGCGCCAGCACGGCATCCAGGGTAGCGAGTGCGGTGGCGCGGGCCGCATCGACGGTGACCGCCTCGGTCATGCGGCCGCCAGTTCGCCGGCGAGCGCCTTTTCGACCAGGGCAGCACTGTTGGCGACGCCGTAAAGCCGGAAGAACGAGCCCATGCGCGGCCCCTCGCTCTGGCCGAGCAGCACCTCGTAGAGGGCCTTGAACCAGTTGCGGAGCGGCTCGAAGCCGTGCCGCTTGCCGATCTCGTAGACCTCGTTCTGCAAATCGTCGCCGGACGTGTCGGGTGCGACACCGCGCAGATAGGCCAGCAGTTCGTCCATCGCCGCGCGCTCTTGGGCGGTCGGCGCCCGGTAGGCCTTCGCCGGCGCGACGAAGTCGCGGTAGTAGGCGCAAGCCAGCCGCACCAGCTCGTCCAAACGCGGAAAACGCTCGGCCGATGCCGCCGGCGCATAGGCCCGGATGAACCCCCAAAGCACCGCCGGATCGTCGGTGCCCGCGACCGACGCCAGGTTCAACAACATGGTGTAGCTGACCGGCAGGTCGCCCGCCGGCGGCGAGCCTTCGTGGATGTGCCAGGTGGGGTTGTTCACCCGCTCCAGCTCCGTCTGCTGCGGCACCTTGGCGAGAAAGGTCTCGTAGTCGTCGACCGTCTTCGGGATGACATCGAAAAAGAGCCGCTTCGCCTTCTTCGGCGCCTGGAACATGAACAGGGCCAAGCTGCTCTTCGGTCCATAGGTCAGCCACTCGTCGACGGTCAGCCCGTTGCCGATCGACTTCGAAATCTTCTTGCCGACCTCGTCCAGAAACAATTCGTAGGCGAAACCCTCGGGCGGCTTGCCACCCAAGACACGGCAGATCGGCGCGCTGATCTTCACCGTGTCGATCAGGTCCTTGCCGTACATCTCGTAGTCGACGTCGAGGGCCGCCCAGCGCAAGGCCCAGTCGGCGCGCCACTGCAGCTTGCAGTGCCCGCCCGTCACCGGCACCTCCTCCTGCTTTCCGTCTTCGTCGGTAAACACCACCGTGCCGCGCTCGGGGTGCGTCTCGTCCAAGGGCACCTGCAGCACCCGTCCGGTCTTGGGCGAGATCGGCAAAATGGGGCTGTAGGTCGCCCGCCGTTCGGCGCCGAGGATTGGCAAGACGACGTCGCGGATCGCCTCGTGCCGCTCCAGGACCTTCAACAAGGTCGCATCGAACACGCCCGAGCGGTAGCACTCGGTCGCACTCATGAACTCGTATTCGAAGCCGAAGGCGTCCAAAAACCGCTTGAGACGCCCATTCATGTGATGGCCGTAACTCGTGGCCTCGCCGAACGGATCGGGAATGTCCGTCAACGGCTTCTGCAAATGCACGGCGATCCGCTCGCGGTCCGGCAGGTTCTCCGGCACCTTGCGCAAACCATCCATGTCGTCGGAAAAACACACGAGCCGCGTCGGCCAACCCGACAGCCGCTCGAACGCCCGCCGCACCATGGTCGTTCGAAACACCTCGCCGAACGTGCCGATGTGCGGCAACCCCGACGGCCCATAACCCGTCTCGAACAACACCGGCCGGGCCGGCTTCTCGGGAAACCGCTGCAACAACCGCTGCGCCTCCACCGCCGGCCAAACCTTGGCCTCGGCCATGAGCGCGGAAAGGTCGGTCATCGAAGGTCTCCAACGGTAGCAAGAGAAGGTAAGTAGGGGGGCTTGATGGCCCCCCTACGACCCCCGCGCGCCGGCGTTGCCGCCGCGACTTTTCGGGTTGTCGTCACGGAACCGAGTGCCGGCGGCTTCAGCCGTCGGCTGGGGGTCTGAGGGGGGCCATCAAGCCCCCCTAACCCTTCCCTTACCGTCCTCACCACGCCAAGCTCGCCAAGGCGTAATCCGGGTTGAAGCCGTGGCGGCCGACCAGATCGCGCAGGGCCCCGACGGCGGCGACCTCGCCCGGCTGGATGCCGAGATCGCGGGCATGGATGCCGCGCGTGATCAAGACGCTCTTGGCGCCGTAGGCGTTGGCGCCGGCGATATCGGTCGGCAGTCCGTCGCCGACGACGGCGACGCGGCTGGGATCGGTGACGCCGACCATACCAGCGGCGCGGGCGAAAATGGCGGGATCGGGTTTGCCCATCCACTCGACGCGGCCGCCCAAGGCGACGTAGCGGTCGGCAAGGGCACCCGCACACCAGCTGTAGGTGCCATCCTGCACGACGATGACGCGGTCGGGGTTGGCACAGATCAGCGGCAGGTCGCGGGCGCGGGCGGCCTGCAACTCGGCGTCGTACTGCTCGGGCTCAGGGCGCTGCTCGTCGAGGCCGACGACCAAGAGCACGTCGGCCTCGGCGACGTCGCCCGCTGCCGTCAGCGGCAACTCGTCGTGCAACAGCTTGGCCCAGCTCGGCCCGACCGGCAGGTAACGCCCGCCGGCATAGGCCTCGCTCAGACGCTCGTAGGTCGCCTCGCCGCTGGTGACCAAGGCGTCGTAGGCCTCGCCCAGCCCCATCGACCGCAGGTGGGCAGCGACGTGGTGGGCGCGCACCGGCGCGTTGGTGACGAAGGCGATCGGCTTGCCCGCCGCGCGCAACGCCTGCAGCGTCTCGACGACGCCCGGAAACGGCGCCTGGCCGCCATGCACCACGCCCCACAGATCGAGGACGAAAGCGTCGACGGTGTCGGCGAGCGGCCGAAGCCCCTCGATCGGTTGCGGCATGGGCTCGGTACCGGCTAGGAACGGGAGGCGATCATCTGCCACGCCGCGCCCGATCTGTGAAGGCTCGGCAACCCCTCCCCTTCATCGGACGCCCCGCATGAGCCTTTGGACGGTGATCAAGCTCCTGGTCGCCTGCTTCGTCGTGGGCCTCCTGTTCGCTTGGCTCGATACCACCCCCCACGCCCAGCTCGACAAGATCTGGCGCGCGGCTGCCGACGGTGCCGGCACCGCGCTCCGCCAGCTCCAAGCCCTGCTCGGCACGAGCGGTCAAGTCGTCGGCTACGTCCTCACCGGTGCGGTCGTCGTCGTGCCTTTGTGGCTCCTCTTCTGGCTCCTGGGCGCCATCCGAAAGCGCCGGTAAAGGCAGCGAAGGGGGCTTTTGGCCCCCTTCGAAATCCCCGGCGGCACCGCCGCTGGCCGGGGGCTTAGGGGCCCAAAAGCCCCCCAACCTTTCCCCTTCGTCAGTGCCGGCTCGAATCCGGCACGTTGGGTGGGCTCGTGTTGCGGGCGAGCCAGTTGATGATGCGGTCGAGCACGTCGCCGCCCTCGTCGCGCGGTGCGGATGCGGGTGTCGAAGGGCGGGGTGCCGTGGCGACTTGGGTTTCGGGCAAGGGCACAGATGACGCCGGGGCGGGCGTTTGGCGCATGATCTCGGCGAACATGCGGGCGGGCAGCCCACCGCCGGTGACGCGCTGCATCGGGGTGTTGTCGTCATTGCCGGCCCAGATGCCGATGACCAGGTCGTGGGAGAAGCCGATGAACCAGGCATCCCGCCAGCCTTGGCTGGTGCCGGTCTTGCCGCCGACCCAGCGATCGCCCGGATCGGCAGCGCGGCCCGTACCGCGGCTGACCACCGCCTCGAACAGGCTTTGCATCTGGCGCACGACGGCGGCGTCGAGGAAGGGCGCGCCGAGGTCGCTCCGATGCTCGGCCAAGAGCCGGCCGCTGTCGGTCGTCACGCGTACCAGACCGAAAGGCGGCTGGAAGCGGCCGCCGTTGATGAATGGCATGTAGGAGCCGGTCAGCTGGAGCAGACTGGTCTCGCCCGTGCCGAGTGCCAGGGACGCGTCGGCCGGCAAGGGGCTTTGGATGCCCAAGAGCCGCGCCGTCGAGATGACTCTCTGACGGCCGATGTCCTCCAGCAGCAGCACGGGCACGGTGTTGCGCGAGCGGGCGAAGGCGTCGGCCAACGTCATCTCCCCCTGAAACGCATTGTCGTAGTTGGTAGGCCGATAACCGCCGACGTTGATCGGGCCGTCGACGACGCGCATCTGCGGCCGCCAGCGGTCCTGCAGGGCCGCCAGGTAGATGACGTGTTTGAAGGCCGAGCCGGGCTGGCGCCTCGCGTCGGCGGCGCGGTTGAAGGGGGCTTCGCGATAGCCGGAACCCCCAACCATGGCCCGCACCCGTCCCTCGCGGTCGAGGATGACCACAGCCGCCTGACCGACATTGGCCTCGCGGCCGGGGCCGTCGAGCGTGCGCCGCACCACGTCCATGGCCAGGGACTGCAGCGCGCGGTCGAGGGTGGTCTCGACGACGAGGTTGGTGCCGCGTTCCTCCCAGCCTTCCGGCAGATCGCGCGCGGCCCAATCGAGGAACCACCCGGCTATCCCGGCTTCGCCGTAGCGGACGGGAAGAGCCGGATCGCGGGCCGCGGCCTGCGCCTGTGCCCGGCTGATCCGACCGTCGGCGACCATCGCTTCGAGCACGATGCGGGCGCGACCGTGCGCGGCGTCCAGATTGGCGACCGGGTTGAGGCGGGAGGGCGCTTTCAAGAGGCCCGCGATCAGGGCACTTTCGGCAAGGCTCAACTCGGCGGCACTGCGGCCAAAATACCGCTGCGCGGCGGCTTCGACTCCATAGGCGCCGCCGCCGAAATAGACCCGGTTCAGATAGAGGGTGAGGATGTCGTCCTTGGTCAGGCGGGTTTCCAGCCAGATGGCCAGGATCAGTTCCTGCAGCTTGCGGTCGTAGCTGCGCTCGTGGGTCAAGAAGAGGTTCTTGGCGAGCTGCTGGGTGATGGTGCTGCCACCCTGCACCACCGAGCCGGCGCGGAGATTGGCGAAAAAGGCGCGGGCCGTGCCGCGCAGATCCACCCCGAAATGCCGATAGAAGCGGCGATCCTCGGTGGCGAGGACGGCGTCGATCAGATAGGGCGAGATCTCGTCGAGGGTAACGATGCGGGCCTGGAACACGCCGCGCCGTGCCAAGACCTCGCCGTCGCTGGCGAGGAACGTCAGCCCCGGCTGCGGCGGGTTCTGCCAGAGTTCGCGGGCTTCGGGCAGGCTCGGCGCGTAGCTGTAGAACACGACCGTCCAGCCGATCAGGGCGATAACGACCAGCGCGGCGAGCCCCTGGGTGCCGCGCTTGAGCCACAGTAACGGGCGAAACCGGCGGCGGCGTGCTTCGCGTCTGCGGCGGGCCGCCGGTTGGCCCGCCGTCGCACCTGCCCTGCCCGCACTCGGGCGTCGCCGGTTGTCCGCCAAGCCTCGCCTCCTGTCGTGCTCGAAGCACAATAGCCACAAGGACTTAGTGCCGAAAGCTGAATTACCGCTGAATATCCGGGCGATGGCGTTCCCGATAACCGGGATAGCCGGCAACGCCGGCCGCCTCGAACACGGCCCGGCCGATGGCACGCGCCACGACGTCACCGGCGAGGGTGCCCAAGCGGGCAAGCCCGAACTTGTCGACGGCGGGGCCCGCCCCGGTCGAAAGGGCGATCACCGCATCGCCGTCGAAGGGCGTGTGCGCGGGGCGCAGGGCGCGCGTCAGCCCGTCGTCGGCCATCATCGCCAGGCGCTTCGCCGCAGGGCGGTCCAGCGTCGCGTCGGTGGCAACGACCACCAGCGTGGTGTTGCCGCCAAGAAAACCCGGGGCGCCCGGCGTCGTGTCGATCGGCCCCGCAGGCGGGCGCTGGCCGCCCATCTCGCCCGCCAGCTCGAACGGCCACGCCCAGAGCGTGCCCGTGCCCGGGATGACGGCACTGCCGCCGGCGTTGACGGCGACGAGTGCGGCCACCGTTGCTGCCGTCACCGGATCGACCACCGAAGCCGTGCCGATCCCGCCCTTGAGACCGCCGCAGGTCGCCCCGCGACCAGCCCCCACGGAACCTCGTGCCACGTCCAAGTCGCGGGCGGCGTAGGCCGCCGTGCCGAGAGCGGCATAAAGCGCGGTCGAGCGCTCGGGCGGCCCCAGCTTCAAGTCGAACAGGACCAGCGCCGGGACGATGGGCACCCGCGCCGGCCCCGCCACGAAACCACGCCCATCGGCGGCGAGCGCATCCATCACGGCATCGGCTGCCGCCAAGCCGAAGGCCGAGCCGCCCGCCAGCACCACGGCATCGATCCGCTCGACGAGGTTCTCGGCCGCCATGAGGGCCAGTTCCCGGCTGCCGGGCGCACCGCCCCGCTGCTCGACGGCGGCGACGACCGGGCGGTCGGCGACGACGACGGTCACGCCGGTGGGCAGGACGCCGTCTTCGGCCTGGCCGACGGTGAGACCCGCCACGTCGGTCAGCGCGTTTCGAGGCCCCGGACGCAGTGTCATCGACCGTGGAGCAGCTTCGTGGTTGCCACGGCCATGACCTGCGCCGCGCCGACGAGATCGTCGATTTCGACGTACTCGTCCGGCTGGTGGGCGAGGTGCAGATGGCCGGGGCCGTAGGCGATGCAGTCGGTCACCCCGCCGACGTGATGCACGTGCTTTTGGTCGTAGGTCCCGGGCGAAGCAACGAAGCGCGCGGGCTTGCCGTAGACCTCGCCGATCGCCGTGGCGAAGGCCTGGGGCGTCGCCGCTTCAGCGTGGTTGGTGGTGGGCGGTACGTGCATGGTTTCACGCAGGTCGTAGTCGAAGCCCGGCCGCGTCGCCCGCAAGCGGTCGAGCAGGGTGCTTATCTCAGCTGCGACCACGCCCTTGGTCTCTTCCAGCAGATAGCGGCGGTCGAGGGTCAACCGGCAGCGGTCGGCGACCAAGGGCGTCGGCAAGCCGTCGATCACCTCGGGCATGCCGCCGTGGATCGCTGCGACGTTCAGCGTGGCGTTGCGCGCACCTTCGGGAATGACCGGCACGGCCGTCCGCCGCGCGGCCAAGGCCGGCCACAGCTCGCGCTCGAACGCGTCGAGCACGGCCGCCATATGGCGGATGGCGCAGTCGCCCTGAAACGGCATCGAGCCGTGGGCGATGTGCCCCTTGGTTTCCAACTCGGCCCACCACACGCCGCGATGACCGAGGCAGACCAGCTCGCGGTTGAAGGGTTCCGGGATGACCACGTGATCGACCCGCGCGGGCGAAAACCAGCCGCGCTCGGCCAGCCACATCACCCCCGCCTGGCCGCCGCTCTCCTCGTCGGCCGTGGCGGAGACTTCAACGGCCCCTTGCGTCAACAGCCCCTCGTCGAGCAGGGCCTCGACCGCCACCATCGACGACGCAAGCCCGCCCTTCATGTCGCAGGTGCCGCGACCGTAGATGCGGCCGGCGTCGACCTCGCCGCCCCAAGGGTCGCGCGTCCAGCCGTGGCCGGGGGCGACGACGTCGATGTGGCTGTTGAAGTGCACCGTCGGCCCCGGCCGACCGCTTTCGAGCCGGGCGACGACGTTCCAGCGCGGGTAGCGGTCGCTGTCGGCGAGGGCACCTTCGGCGCGCAGATAGTGCACGTCGAAGCCGCGCCGCCGCAGCCGCTCGCCGACCAACTCGACACACGCCCGATAGGCCCGGCCCGGCGGGTTCTCGCTCGGGATGCGGACGAGGTCCCGGCAAAGGGCCGTGACCTCGTCGCGCGCCCCTTCGACGCGCGCCTGCAGCCGATCGCTCAATGCAGGCAGCTCTGGCTGATCTCCGGACGCCGGCCGGTGAAGCCCGTCTCCCGCTCGAAGGCGCGGGCCAAGCGGAACAGCCCCGCCTCGTCGAACGGGCGGCCCACCAACTGGGCCGCGATCGGCATGCCGTTCTGATCGAAGCCGACCGGCATCGCCAAGGCCGGCAAACCGGTGACGTTGAACGGGCGCATCCACCGGGCAAAGCGGGTGAGCAGCTTCAAAAAGCCCGGATTGGCCGCAACGTCCGTCTCTTCGATGGTCGGCACGAGGTCATCGAGCGCTGGCAGCAACAACCCGTCGACTTCGGCGAGGCCGGCCTCCAACAGCCCTTCGGTCATCAGCGCGCGCAGGCTCAAGGCTTGGAGATAACGCGTGGCCGGCACGTAGAGACCGGTGCGCAAGCGGGCCAGGGTCTGGGGGCCGAAGTCCTCCGGGCGCTCCTGCATGGCGTTCGCGTGCAGTGCGGCGCCCTCGGTGGCGATGACGACGTTGGCAAGCGCGTTGGCATCGGCGATCTCGTGCAGCGAAATCCGACGGATCGACGCCCCCAGGCGCTGATAGATCTGCACCGTCTGGTCGAACGCCGCCTGCACCGCCTCGCTGAGGCCTTCCAGGTCGCTCGCTTCCGGGACGCCCAAGGTCAAGCCGACGACGCCCCGCTCGATGTCGGCGAGGTAATAGGGTACCCGCCGATGGGCGCTCAGCGGGTCGTTCGAGTCGTGCCCGGCCAGCGCCTGCAACACCAGCGCCGCATCGCGCACCGTCCGGCACAAAGGGCCGATATGGTCGAACGAGGCCGACAGCGGCATGGCGCCGAAGCGGCTTACCCGACCGTAGGTCGGCTTGATGCCGATCAGGCCGCAGCAGGAAGCCGGAATGCGGATCGAGCCACCCGTGTCCGAGCCGAGGGCGGCGAAGATCGCCCCTGCGGCCACGGCCGAACCCGAACCCGACGACGAGCCGCCGGTGATCCGGCTCGGATCCCAGGGGTTTTTGGGCGTGCCGGTAATGACGTTGTGGCCGGTGACGCCCAGGGCCACCTCGACCATGTGCAGCCGTCCACAATCGACCGCACCCGCCGCGTCCAGCTTGGCGAGCGCCGTCGAGGTCACCTGCGGCACGTGGCCCGCGAGCACCTTGGAGCCGCAGGCACTCTCGCGCCCCGCCCGATAGAACATGTCCTTGTGCGCCATCGGCACACCGAGCAGCGGCCGGTCGTCGCCCGCATCCAGCGCCGCCTGGGCCGCGTGGGCCATGTCGAGCGCCCGCTCGGCCTCGGCGGCCACCAGCACGTGCAAGGTGGGGTTCACCCGCTCCAGGGCCGCAATGGCGCCTTCGGCCAGTTCCACCGCCGACACCTCGCGCCGGCGCAGCGCCGCGCCGGCATCCTCGATCGTGGGAAGCTCGCTCATCGCCCGGCGCGCTCCTTCAGCACCGCGCGCAGTCGCCAGGGCTCGTCGTCGATACGCAACGCCTTCACCGCATGATCGAGCGCGCGCACCTGGGCGTGGGCGGCACCCGCCGCCTGGGCATCCAGGGGCAAGGGCTTGATCGCCTGCCAGCTATGCAGCCAGCCGCCACTTGCCTGCTCGTCCACTTCGTCCATCTTCACCTCCCGACATCGACGCCCTCGCCTACGCCGCCGCGCGCCTGGGTTCAAGCGCACCGGTAGGGTGGCGGGCTTGCCAAGCCGGGCCGAACGCGTCACCACGTCGAGAAAAGAGGGGTCGGCGCAGGGAAGCCGACCGCCGCACCGAACGAGGCGAGCCTCCATGACGCGCAGTATCGACGACACCCTGGCACTGCTCGGCCAGGGCGACTACGTGGCCGACCGGCCGCTCGCCACCGCCGTGCATTTGGCGCTCGCCCTCGGCCGCCCGCTGTTTCTCGAGGGCGAAGCCGGCGTCGGCAAGACCGAGATCGCCAAGGTGCTGGCCAAGACCCTCAACCGCAAGCTGGTGCGCCTGCAGTGCTACGAGGGCCTCGACGTGGCGTCGGCCGTCTACGAGTGGAACTACGCCCGCCAGATGCTGGAAATCCGGCTCGCCGAAGCCTCGGGCGACACCGACCGCTCGGCCCTGGCCAAGGACATTTTCGCCGAGGAGTTCCTCATCCGCCGGCCGCTGCTCCAGGCGCTGGAGTTCGACCCGCGCGGCGCGCCGGTCCTTTTGATCGACGAACTCGACCGCACCGACGAGCCGTTCGAGGCCTATCTTTTGGAGGTGCTGTCCGACTTCCAGATCACCGTGCCGGAACTCGGCACCTTCAAGGCCGAAGAGCCGCCGATCGTCATCGTCACCTCCAACCGCACCCGCGAAATCCACGACGCCTTGAAGCGCCGCTGCTTCTACCACTGGGTCGACTACCCCAACGCTCAGCGCGAATTGCAGATCATCAAGGTGCGGCTGCCGGAAATTCCCGAACAGCTCTCCAACGACGTCGTTGCCTTCGTCGCCCGGCTCCGCAAAGAAGACCTCTTCAAGCTACCGGGCGTCGCCGAAACGCTCGACTGGGCCAAGGCGCTGCACACCCTCGACTGCCTGGAACTCTCGCCCGAAGTGATCAACGACACCCTCGGCACACTCTTGAAGTACCAAGACGACATCATGAAAATCCAAGGCAGCCAGGCAGCCAAGATGCTCGGCGAAATCCGCATGGAGATGCGCAAGCCCTGATGGACGCAAAGGTCCAAAGGCCCGTTGCCGGCGAAGGCGGTCTGTTGGCCGCCAACGTCATGCACTTCGGCCGCGCCCTGCGCGCCGCGGGCCTCAAGATCGGCCCCGGCCAAATCATCGACGCCCTGGAGGCGCTGCACGCCACCGGCCTCGGCTCGCGCCAGGACTTCTACTGGACGCTCTTCGCCGTATTCGTGAAGCGCGCCGATCAGCGCGAGCTGTTCGACCAAACCTTCCACATCTTCTGGCGCGACCCGCAACTCCTCGAACGGCTGATGCAGTTGATGCTGCCGAGCCTCGAGGCCGACAACGCCCCCGAAAGCCCCAAAAGCGACGTCAACAAGCGCGTCGCCGACGCCCTCGCCCCGGAAAAGCGCCCCGGCGAGGGCGAAGGCGACCAACCGGACGAGGAGCGCGTCGAACTCGACGCGGTGATGACCTACTCGGCCACCGAAGTCCTCCAAACCAAGGACTTCGAGGAGATGAGCCAGGCCGAGGTCGACCAGGCGAAGCGCGCCATGGCACGTCTCGCCCTCCCCATCGCCCAGGTCCGCACCCGCCGTTTCGACCCGCACCCCCAAGGGCCCCGCGTCGACATGCGCCGCACGCTCAGGGGCTCACTCCGCGGCGGCGGTGCCGTCATCGACCTCGAGCGCAAGAAACAGCGCCTGCGCCCGCCACCGCTGGTGGTCTTGTGCGACATTTCCGGCTCGATGAGCCGCTACGCGCGTCTGCTCTTGCACTTTCTGCACGCGCTCACCAACGACCGCGACCGCGTCCACACCTTCCTGTTCGGCACGCGGCTCACCAACGTCACCCGCCAGCTCAAGAACCGCGACATCGACGTCGCCCTCGACAAGATCGGCCAAACCTGCACCGACTGGTCGGGCGGCACCCGCATCGGCCATTGCCTCGAGCAGTTCAACCGCATCTGGGGCCGCCGCGTGCTCACCCAGGGTGCGGTCGTGCTGCTCATCACCGACGGCCTCGACCGCGACGCCGCCCAAGGCCTCGAGAAGGAAATGGACCGCCTGCAACGGAGCTGCCGCCGCCTCATCTGGCTCAACCCGCTTCTGCGCTTCGACGGCTACGCACCCTTGGCCTCGGGCGCCAAAGCCATGATCCGCCACGTCGATGCCTTCCATTCGGTCCACAACCTCGAAAGCCTCGACCAGCTTGCCCACATCATGAGCCAAACCGCCCCCACCCGCGGCGCCATGCACCGCTGGGTCGAGGCGAGCGAAGGGAACAAGGCCGCATGAGCGACGACGTCTTGGGCACGATCCAAAGCTGGCGCGCCGAGGGCAAGCGTGCTGCGCTTGCCACCGTCATCAACACCTGGGGCTCCTCCCCCCGCCCCGTCGGCAGCCAGCTCGGCATCGCCGAGGACGGTGCCATGGTCGGCTCCGTCTCCGGCGGCTGCATCGAAGGTGCGGTGGTCACCGAAGCCCTCGACATCATCGAGGGTGCGCCCGCCAAGCTCCTCACCTTCGGCGTCTCCAACGAACAGGCCTGGGACGTGGGCCTTGCCTGCGGCGGCACCGTCGAAGTCTACGTCGAGGCCATCCCGTGACCCCCGCCGTCCTCGAAGCGCTCCTCGCCGCCCAAAAGGCGCACCGCCCCGCCGTCCTCGTCCGCCGCCTCGACGACAACGAGCAAACCCTAATCGTCGACGGCGAACGCACCACCGGCCCGCTCCTGCCCCCGAGCCTCGACACCGTCGTCCAGGGGGCCGTCCGCAACGACAAAAGCACCAAACTCGAAACCCCGGACGGCAGCTGGTTCGTCCAAGTCTTCAACCCACCCTTGCGGCTCGTCGTCGTCGGCGCCGTCCACATCGCCCAAGCCCTGGTACCCATGGCCCAGCTCGCCGGCTACGCCGTCACCGTCGTCGACCCCCGCCGCGCCTTCGCCGCCGAAGCCCGCTTCCCCGACGTCCCCCTGGTCCACGACTGGCCCGACGAAGCCCTCGACGCCCTCGCCCCCGACGCCCGCACCGCCGTCGTCACCCTCACCCACGACCCCAAACTCGACGACCCGGCCCTCACCCGCGCCCTCCACTCCCAAGCCTTCTACATCGCCGCCCTCGGCTCCAAAAAAACCCACGCATCCCGCGTCCAACGCCTCCACGACGCCGGCTTCGACGACACCCAAATCGCCCGCATCCACGGCCCCGCCGGCCTCAACCTCGGCGCCGTCAGCCCCGCCGAAATCGCCATCTCGGTCATGGCGCAGATGACGCAAGTGTTGAGGTCGCCGCGATGAAGGACGGGATTGGAAAGGGAAGGCCAAGGGGGCTTTTGGCCCCCTTGGAAACCCCCGAGCGAAACGGTTTGCCGGACGTGCAAGCACGCCCGGCAAACCGTTTCGCCACTCTCGAGTGCCAGCGGCAACGCCGCTGGCCGAGGGTCCTAGGGGGCCAAAAGCCCCCTAGTGCAGCGGCGCAGTCGGACGAATCACGTCCGACTGCGCCAAAGCTGCACGATTCCATGGAGTTAGTGCATCAACGGCGCATCCGGAGCGGAACGCTCCGAATGCGCCTGTGCACTAGCCGTTTGGTCCACCCCCACCCACCGGCCCTGCCATGATCTACGGCACCGTTGCTGCCAGTTCCGCCGAGGGTGCCGTGCTGGTCCACAGCGTTCGTGTCGGCGAGCGGACCTTCAGGAAGGGGCGGACGCTCGATGCGGGGGATGTGCAGGCGCTGGTCGAGGCCCGTATCGAGGCGGTCGTCGTCATCCGCTACGAGGCGGGGGACGTGCCGGAAGACGAGGCCGCGCGCAGGCTGGCCGAACCGCTGGTCGGGCCGGGTGTGGCGGCGGACGGGGCCTTCACGGGGCGGGTGAACTTACGGGCGCGGCACGCCGGGGTGTTGCGGCTGGACCAGGCGGCGATCGATGCCGTCAACCACCTCGACGAAGCGCTGACCATCGGCACGCTCGAGGACTACGCGCCGGTGGCCGAAGGCCAGCTCATTGCCACCATCAAGATCATTCCCTTCGCCGCACCGGCGGCGGCGCTGGAGGCGGCGGTGGCACGGTTGCGGGAAAGTCCGTCGCCCTTTCGGGTCGCGTCTTTTCGCGGCATCAGCGCCTTTCTCATCCAGACCACGCTGCCGACGGTGAAGGAGAGCGTGCTCGACAAGACGGCGGCGATCACCAAGGAACGGCTGGTGCAGGTGGGGGGGCGGCTCTTGGGCGAGCAGCGCTGCGCGCACACCGCCGAGGCGGTGGCGGCGGCGGTGGCCGAGGCGCCTTCGGTGGACGTGCTGTTGATCGCGGGGGCCTCCGCCATCACCGACCGGCGCGACGTGTTGCCGGCCGGCATCGAGGCCGCCGGTGGCGTGGTCGAGCATTTCGGGATGCCGGTCGACCCGGGCAACCTCCTGCTGTTCGCCAAGAAGGACGGACGGCCGGTGGTGGGGCTGCCGGGCTGCGCCCGCTCGCCCAAACTCAACGGCTTCGACTGGGTGCTGCAACGGCTCGGCGCCGGGCTCGAGGTCGACCGCCGGCAGATCATGGCGATGGGCGTTGGTGGTCTCCTCGCGGAAATTCCGACCCGGCCGCAGCCGCGCGAAATCGCCCCGCCGCCCGACCGGCCGCAAGTGGCGGTGCTGGTGCTGGCGGCGGGCCAATCCCGCCGCATGGGGCGGCTGAACAAGCTGGTGCAGCCGCTCGGCACCAAGCCGATGGTGGCCTTCCCGGTCGATGCGGCGCTGGCCTCCAAGGCGAGCGAGGTGGTGGTCGTCACCGGACATGCGCCCCGCGACGTGGAGACGGCGCTCGCCGGCCGCACGCTCCGCTTCGTCCACAACCCGCGCTTCGACGAGGGGCTGAGCACCTCGCTCCAGGCCGGCATCAAGGCGTTGGGTCCGCATCTCGACGGTGCCATCGTCTGTCTCGGCGACATGCCGCGCATCACCGCCCAACACCTCGACCGCCTGATCGACGCCTTCGAGCCGGAAGCGGGGCACTCGCTGGTGGTGCCGACCGTCGACGGCAAGCGCGGCAACCCGGTGCTCTGGGGTCGCCGCCACTTCCAGGCCATCCAGGACCTCGCCGGCGACGTCGGTGCGCGCCACCTCATCGGCCAGAACGAAAGCGAGCTGGTCGAAGTGCCGATGGCGGACGACGCGGCCTTGATCGACATCGACACCCAAGACGCCCTGGAGCGGGCCCGCAGCGATGAGCGCTGATCTCTACGACGACGCCATCAAGGCGCTGGCGCAAGCGTCGCGCGGCCAGGGGCGCCTGGAGGCGCCCGACGTCACCGTCACCGTCGACAACCCGCTCTGCGGCGACCGCATCACCCTCGACCTCGCCCTCGACGGCGATCACGTCAGCGCCACCGGCCATCAGGTCAGGGGCTGCCTCCTTTGCGAAGCCGGCGCCGCCCTGCTCGATCGCCTCGCTCCCGGTAAAAACGCCGCCGAACTCGCCCCCCTTCCCGGCCGGATCCAAAGCTACCTGAAGGACCCCGCCGCCGCCCCGCCCATCCCAGGCCTCGAACCCTTCGCCCCCGCTCGCGCCTTCCGTTCTCGCCATCGCTGCATCACACTACCCTTCGAGGCGCTGCGCAAAGCGCTGGCGGAGAGGGCAACATAAGGGTGGATGGGAGGCCCAACATGTTCGAATTGACCCCGCGGCAACGGGAATTGCGGGCGCAGGCGGAGGCACTGGCGGCCGCGGTCGTGGCCCCGCAGGCGGCCGAGACGGATCGCAGCGAAATCTACCCCTGGCCCGTGGTGCGCGCCTTGGCCGAGGCCGGCTTCATGGGGATGACGGTGCCCAAGGCGTTGGGCGGGCCGGGGCTCGGCCTCATCGAGGTGGTCTTGGTGATCGAAGCCATCGCCAAGGCCTGCTGCACCTCGGGGCGGATCGTGGTGGACAGCAATCTGGGTGCCCTCGGTGCCGTGCTCTGCTACGGCAACGACGCGATGCAGCGGCTTTGGGCGGAGCGGGTGCTCGCCGGCGACAAGCCCGCGATCTGCATCACCGAGCCCGAGGCCGGCAGCGACGCCGGGGCGATGACCACCACCGCCGAGCGCAAAGGCGACCGCTGGGTCTTGAACGGGACCAAGCACTGGATCACCGGGGGCGGCGTTTCCGGGCTGCACTTGATTTTTGCCCGGGTGATCGAGGACGGGGCACCCCAAGGCATCGCCGCCTTCGTGGCACTCCAGGGCGAGGACGGCCTGGTCGTCGGCGAGCGCGAGCCGGCGATGGGGGCGCGCGGCCTGCCCGAAACCCGGCTGCATTGCCGGGAGCTGGCCTTGCCGCTCGACCGCATGGTGGTCCCGCCGGAGGGGCCGAAGGCGGGGCTGAAGCGGCTCTTGGACGCCTATAACGGGCAGCGCGTGGGTGCTGCCACGGTGGCGCTCGGCGTTGCGCAAGGGGCGTTCGAGGAGGCCGTCGCCTACACCCAGGGCCGCCGGCAGTTCGGCCATGCGATCGCCGATTTTCAGGGCTTGCGCTGGATGCTGGCCGACATGGCGACCTCGCTCGAAGCCTCGAGGCTGTTGATCCACCAGGCGGCGCACAGTGCCGGCGAGCGCGGCTTTCCCGACCCGCGCCTCGCCGCCCAGGCCAAGATCTTCGCGGCCGAAGCGGCGATCAAGGTGACCAACGACGCCCTCCAGCTCGCCGGCTCCGCCGGCTATTCGCGCCACAACCCCTTCGAGCGCCGGGTGCGCGATGCGCGGATGTTCGCCATTGCCGGCGGCACCGCCCAAGTGCTGCGCAACCTCGTGGCCAACCGGGTGCTGGCCGATCGAAGCGGTGCCGCCCGGTTGCGTGCCGCGAGCTGAGGGTTCGCCACCTTGGTGCCGCTGGGAGCTTGCGGGCAGCCGGCTCCGCGATTTGTCATAATACCCGTTATACCCAGGCCAAAGCCTTATAAAGAAAAGAAAGTACTAGAGGACAGTTCGTTTTGCAGAATCGTTTTTTCGGGCCGCCTCAGGGCTGTGCCCGGGCGCGGCCGGTGAGGGATTGACGAGGTCCAAAAAGCGGGGGCAAGGGTAGCACGAAGAGGCCTAAAATCCTAGCGCTGCGGGTGGGGCGGCGTTGGCAGGCGCCAGCGATGGCCTTGGCGCGGCAGCACTCGCTGACGCAGCGAGCCAAGTGCGACGCGATCGGTGGCGCTGGGCTTAGGTCCAATCTCTTTTTTCGCGACAACTGCATAGTTTCATCAACTATGGGTTAAAAGCGTCGTGCCGGCGCAACGGGGTGATGGCACCCTCATGGGACGAGCCTCCGCGCAACTGGATGATGGCCCGGGCACCGTCTTGCCGTCGTCCGGCAAGCCCTGCCAGCCGGACCCGCGCGATGGTCGGTGGATCGCCCGGGCGGTCGGAGACGAGGCGACGCCGACGCCCGGATTTCTTGCACCGACGGCCCATGCCGCGCCGGGTGTCGTGGCACTCGAAGCGCTGCGGGTCGACGTGTTCGGTAAGGACGCGCTGCACGCCATCAGCGGCGAGGTGTGCTTGCAGCGATGCCGGCGGGAAGAGTTTCGGGTCGAACGGGTGGCCGTGACGGCCTTGGGGCCGGATCGCGTCAGGCTCTTCGGCATCGGCGTCACCAACGCGCGGCGGACCCGCTACGTCGTCGCCTTCGAGACCGACGGAAGTGGCCAACAAGGCCGCCTTTGGCTGCAGCGGATCGGCCTGCACCCGAAGCTTGGCGCGACGCAAGCAGCGAGCGACGCGCCGCTGGACGTCGGTCCCCTGCAGGTGATGCGGTGTGCGCGGGACGACGACCCGGCCTTTCGCCGGCTCCACTTGGCCTGCCGGGTCGATCCGGCGCTCGAGGGCGCCCCCCACCTGGACGCCGTCCTCGATGCCTTCGCCTGCCGCGACGCGTTGCGCGCCTGTCTGGCCAACCTGCCGCACACCCCCCAAGAGCCCATCCACGCGACCGTCGAACGCGCATGGGCCGAGGCGGGCATTGCGATTTCGACGGCGGCCAGCCTCGCCCGCCGTGCCGGCGGCGCGGGCGAGCGGTTGGCGGACGTCGCCCGTTCGCTGCAGACCGAGGACGGGGCCGACCGAGCCGCGCTGCAGGAGCTCCTGGCGTGGTCGCCGCGCGATCTCGATGCCGTGCTGCAAGAGGCGATGATCGAGGCCGGTGGCGACGATCCCGCCCGCTGGGCGGCGGCATTGCTGTTGGTGCCGCGCTTCGCCGAACGACCGGCGGTGATCGGCACCATGTTCGGGACGGCCACGCAACCCCGGCGGGGTTCGGCCCTGTTCGTCGAGCCTGCGGGCAGCGAGGCGTGGACGGCCGGCGACCGCACGCGTGCGGTCGCCTTTTCGGCGGTGCACGAGATCGGCCACCTGCTCAACCTGTTGCATTGCTTCGAAGCCGATCAGACCGAACACAGGCGCCAGCCAGGCCGGCCCGAGGCCGCCAGTTTCATGAACTACCCCAACCGCTTCCCCTTCGGCCAAGCCGTATCGCCGCCAGCCGAAGCGGTCTGTCGCGACCTGTTCTGGCAGCACTTCGAGGGGCAATTCGACGACGAGGAGCTGCGCCACCTGCGCCATGGTTGGGCACCGTTCGTCAGGCCGGGGGGCGCGATCGAGCCCTTGATGAGCACGGACTGGCGCCCTTCCGCCGATCACCCGGGCCTCGACGAAGCCGCTGCCGGCGCCTTCGACGTCGAGGGCCTGGTCGAGGTCGCAGCGGACCTCCTGGACCTCCTTGCCCAGACCCCGGCGGAACCCGATACGGCGTCGGGCGCGTTGACGCTCGGCTTGCACCTGCCGCCATTCGTGCGTTTGGGCGAGCCCGTGCTGGGTTGGCTCGAACTCCACAATGGCAGCACGATCGCCGAACTGGTCCCGGCCGAACTCGACCCGGCGAGCGGGCTCGTGCGCGTCGCGTTCGCCGATTCCGGCGGTCGCGTCGTCCGGTTCGAGCCGGCCCGATGCGATTGCGGCGCGGGCCTGACCTTCCTCGCACCGGGTGAGCGGCGGACCCAGGCCCTCCAGCTCGGCTTCGGGCGGACGTGCTACCTGACCGAGCCCGGGCGCTACCGCATCACCGCCACCTGCGGCGACCGCTTGGCGGCGGTCCACGAGTTGATCGTCGAACCGCCGACCCCCGGCGAAGCCCGCTTGGCCGATCGGCTGTTCGGCGACGAGAGACTGGGGCTCGCCCTGCTCGGCGAGGCGGCAACGCCGCCCCTCGCCGACGCTCTGGACGCAGGGCTCGCCGACCATGCACTCCGCTCCCCGGCACTGCACCTCGCCTTGACCTGCCGCCGGCTGGAGGCGGCACTTCTGGCTGGGCTCGGTGCGGTCGAGGTCGAACGGCGCTTCGAAGCCCTCGTCCGCGCCGTCGCGGACGATGCTTTGCATGCGAGCGGCCGTTGGCGTTGGCGGCAACGGATCCGCCTGTTGCACGAGGCCGCCCTTGGCATGCTGCGCGCCGAGCACTTGGCACCGGCGCTGACCGCCCGGCTCGCCGACCGCGCCGCGCGCACGAGCCTGCACCACTTGGCTGGACGCCCCCCCGAACTGGGGACCGCGCGCACCGCCTGGGCGATCCGCCGCGCGGCCCGTGCTTTGGCCCCGCACGCGGTGACGGACGAACCCTTCCACCACGGCTGATCGAGGAGAGACGACGATGGCGACCTTGTTGATGCGCTTGGGCGGCCGACTTTACGCGGTACCGACCGACGAGCTGGGCGTCGTGGACGATCCGGGCACCCGCCAGCGCTCCGGCCGTGCGCCGTTCCTGGTGCGGCTGGGCTTTGCGGCGTGGTGCGAGGACGTGGACAGCCTGATCGACGATCCGGTCGCCTTCGACGGCAGCGAGGTGGCGAGCACCGGTGCGCCCTTGACCACCGCCGCCGTCAACGCGCTGCAGGCGACCCTGGTCGTCGTCCGCCGCCAGGAGACGGTCCACCTGCTCGACGGGATCGATGCCGGCCGCCACCTCCTGACCATCGGCGACGCGCGGACCCGCAAGCTCAACGCGCGCAGCCTGCAGAGCCCCTTCCTGGTCGGGTTGTCGTTCGCGGCGGCCGTGGCCGATCAGGACGTGTTGAGCAACCCGACCGACGCGGCTTGTGTCGAACTTTGACCCAGTGTCGGACGCGGGCGATGGGGGTGTGGCCGCGCTCAGGCGGTGCTTGTCGCCGCAATTGGCGGCGCTCGGGATCACCCGGGTCGCCGACCTGACCGACCTCGACCACATCGGCATTCCGGTCTTCGGCGCGATCCGGCCCTGGTCACGCAGCTTCGCCGTCACGCAGGGCAAGGGCCTGGATGCCGACGCGGCTTGGCTGGGTGCGGTAATGGAAGCCTTGGAACTGCGCGCGGCCGAAGCGCCCCTGACCTTGGCGGCGAAGCCTGAACGGACCGACCTTGCCGTCTGGCTGCCGCCCTCGGTGACGGCGTTCGACGGCCCCTGGTTGCAGGCGCGCTGTTGGGCGACCGGGGCGCCATGGCGGGTGCCGGCGGGCGTCGTCCAGCTCGACCTCACCCGCCCGTCGGGCCTGCGGGGCTGGCGCCGCACCAGCACGGGCCTCGGCGCCCACACCCGTCGCACCGAAGCGGTTCGGCACGCTCTTTTGGAGGTCGTCGAGCGCCATGCGTTGGGCCTCGCGCGGACGAATCCTCGAGACGTCCACCTGATCGACGGCGGCCGGCCGCGTTGTGGTCGGCTCGGCGCGCTGCTGGACCGGCTGGCGGGCCTGGGCCTGCCGCCGCGTCTTTACCGCCTGGCGACGGTCGCGGGCCTGGTGACGGTCAAGGCGCGGCTCGCCTCGGCGGCACCGAGCGGCGCACCGGTGTTCGGTTCGGCCGCCGACGTCGACCTGGAGCGGGCGGCGTTGCGGGCGGTCCTGGAGTGCATCCAGTCGCGGGTGACGCGGCTGGCCGGAGCCCGCGACGACCTCACCCAGCGGGACTACGCGGCCGATGAAGAGGCCGCCCTCCTCGTGGGGCTCGCGGCACAGCGGGGCCATGCCGCGTGGCCCACCGATGCGCCGACGGCGACGCGGGACCTGGCCGAGGCGGATGCGATCGTGGCCCGGCTGGCGGAGGCGGGTCTGGGCCCGGTCCTGGTCGTCGACTTGGCATCCGGCAGCCCCGACGTGCGGGTCGTCAAGGTCCTGGCGGTGGGGCTGGCGGATTCGTTCGCCGCTCCGCGCATGCTCGCCGCATGACCACCTGGCTGTTCGCCGGCCCCAGTCTGTGGCCGCGCCGCCCGAGCTGGTCGGCTGATGTGCAGCTCCGGCCACCGGTCGCTGGCGGCGACGTCTATGCGGCGGTCCTGGCCGGGGCCGGGCGGATCGCCATCGTCGACGGTTTTTTCGGCGACCGGCCAGCGGTTCGCCACAAGGAGATTCTGTGGGCCTTGGCGCAAGGGGTGCCCGTGCTCGGCGCCGCGAGCATGGGTGCGCTGCGCGCTGTTGAACTGGCGCCCTTTGGCGTCGAGGGCGTCGGTGCCGTGTTCGAGGGCTATCGCTCTGGCCGCTACACCAAGGACGGCGACGTGGCCGTGGCCCATGCGCCGGCCGAACTCGGCTTTCAGCCCTTGACCCTCGCCGTCGTCGACGTCGAAGCGCGTTTGGCGCGCGGGCTCGCCGCGCTGGGCTGGCCGCCGCATCGCTTGGCCGGGTGGCTGGACGTCGCGCGCAGCGTGCCCTTCCGGCAACGCACGGCCTCGAACCTGCGCGACCGTTTCCGTAACGCCACCGGTGACGACGCCATGCCGGAGCCGCTCCTGGACTGGCTCGGCGCGGACGGCTTCTCCCTGAAACGTGCCGATGTGGCGGCCTTGCTGCGGCGTTTGGAGCGGCCCTCCGCCCGGCCGGAGCTGCCGGAGGGGCCGTGGGACATGTTCCATGCAAGGGCGCTGGAGGAGGCTCGCCGCCGGGTCGTCCATGGCTGAGCCGGCTTGGCTTCCTCAGGACGGCAAGCCGCTGTCGCGGAGGCCTCGCCGAAACAACGCCTCGTCCTCGGGATTGGCGAAGGGGAAGTGCGCGAACAGCCAGTCGATCAAGCCGGCCTCGGAAAAAGGCTCGCTGCCGACCCAGAGTTCCCGCCCCATCCGAACGAGTTCCTGATGCGCGGCCTCGGCCCGCTCCACCTGGCCGGCTTGGCTCGCCGCGACGCAGATGCAAGCCAGCCGCCGCAAGGTCAGCGTGCGCAGGCGATCCGCCGCCTGCAACGCCGCGCGGTAGTCGTGGCGCATGACGTGGATTTCGATGGCGTCGGCCCAGCGCTGGTCGACGGTGTCCGAATCCATCGCCTGCGCCTTCGACCAGCAGGCATGGGCCCGGTCGTGTTCGCCCAGATACATGAAGGCGGTGGCAGCGTCGGTCAGCCGCTCGGGGTGGTAGGGATTGAGCTCCAACGCGTGCTCGATGTGCCAGCGCGCTTCGCCGAAGCGGCGCGCCCGGAGGTGGCACCAGCCCATGACGATGTTGCAGACGGCCGAGTTCGGATCGAGTTCGTAGGCATGGGTGGCCAAGTTGCGCGCGCGCTGGCGCCATGGCTCCGGATCGGCGCCGACCTCGGTTTCCAGCAATTGGGTGTTGAGCAGGCGGACGAGATAGATGGTGGCGATGACGTTGTGCGGGTCTGCCGTCACCGCTTGCTCGAACAGGTCCATCGCTGCGCGGAGGCGATCGCGGGTCGGCATGACGTCGGCCAGCCTGCGGCCGCGCAGGAACTTCTCGAACGAATCCGACCGCGCCTGGCGGGACCGCGTGCTCAACGAGACCAACTGGGCAAGGGCGCCCGACAGGACCGCCGCCGCCATGCGCGCCGTCACGCCATCGCCGATCGGTGCATCGCCGTCGACCGGCACGTCGAAGCGGTCCGACCAGAGCCGGCGGCCGGAGCCGGGTGTGGTCAGCGCGAGATGCACGCGGAGCATGGCGCCGATCGGCCGCGAATTGAGATGCAGGACGAGGTCGGCGAGGCCGCCGCTCGCGTCATCGGCGGGCGCGTCCACGAGGTCGAATTCCTGCGCGCGTTCCAGCATGAAGGCGAGGTCGTCGCGAAGCATCGCGCCGAGCGCGCCGCCCGGCGCGTCCCCTTCCGCCTGGTCGATCCGCGCGATGGCCAATCTCGGCCGGCTGCCTGGCTTGGCCGCCTCTTCGACCGCGAACGGGCGCGCCGGCGCTTCTTGGAGCGCCAGCGCCGTGTCCAGGGTCTCGGCATGCGGCGCGACGCCGAACTCGCGCTGGAACAACTGCTCGACGCGCTCGTAGTGGGCGAGTGCTCCGCCGCGATCCTGCTGCGCCGAGTAGGCCCGCATCAACAAGCGGTGGGCGGGCTCGTGGGTCGGGTCGATCTGGACGAGCGAGCGCGTCAGCCGCAGCACGGTTTCCGACGGTTGCTCCAAGCTCAATCGCTGCACGAGGCTGCGCACGAAACGCTCGCGCCGCCCGCTCCGCTCGTCGCGCAGCCAGTCGTCGAACGCGCCCCCGATCCCGTCGAGGTCTTCCATCGGCTGCCTTTGCCAAGCCGCCAGCACCGGGGCCAACGCGTCCAGCTCCATGCGGGCGACGTCCGCCGGCTCGTGCACGAGATCGATCGCCAGACGATCGACGCGCAAGGTGACCCGATCGCGATCGCTCGCGAGGACATCCGCCCCACCCACCGCCGCCGTTGCGCGCCGGAGTTCGAAGAGGGCCTGGCGCAACGAGCCGCGCGCCTGGCTTTCTTCCCGCTCACCCCACAACAGGTCACCCAGTCTGCTGCGTGGCAGCGAACCGTCCGGGCTCAGCGCCAACAGCGCCAGCACCGCCCGCGTCTTGCGCACGGGAATGTCGGCGCAGGCACCGTTCGGACCGCGCAGCCTGACGGCACCGAGGAGCGCCAGTTGAACTCCAGCGCGTCGGTAGGGAGGCTCGACGGACGGCATCATGCAGGGACCAAGCACAGGCGCAAACGACGTCGGCAGCATAACACAACCCAGGGTTTAGACTAGACCGGTCTTACGCCAAGCTGCCGGTCCCGTCGCCAACCCGCCCGCAGCAGCACCGGTGCGGCGATGATCAGCCCCATGCCGGCCAGCGTGGTGACGGTCATGGGTTCGGCAAAGAAGACCGCACCGAACACCAGGGCGGCCGGCAGCTGGACGTACTCGGCCGGTGCGATCGCGCTCGGCGGTGCCAAGCGATAGGCGGCGATGATCAACGCTTGGCCCAGCGTGCCGGCGAGCGCGAGCAGGCCGAGCCACGCCCATTGCTCGGCGGACGGTGCCACCCAGGTCAGGGTCGTCGGCACCAGCAGAACCAAGGCCGGGAGCAGCGTGCCTGCGACGAGCATCGGCGCCGTCGTCTCGCTCTGGGCCAGCCGGCGGGTGAGCAGCGCCACGAACGATGCCGCTATCGCCGCCAGCACGGCGACCAACCCCGCATGGGACACGACGCTGCTGCCTGGCTGGAGAATGACCAACGCGCCAGCCAGACCGAGTGCCAGCGCCACCGTCTGCCGCGCGCCCAGGCGTTGCCAGGTGCCGAGCGCGGTCAAGGCGACGATGAACAACGGTTCGAGGAACAAGAGGGCCGTCGCGTCGGCAAGACGCATGTTGGCGTAGGCGTAGAAGGCCATCGCCATGGCCGATCCGGCCGCCAATCCCCGCAAGGCATGCAGGCCCAAATGCCGCGAGCGCAAGAGCCCCACACAGCCTTTCGGCTTGAACGCCACGATCAGCGGCAGCGCGATCGCAAAGCGCAGGCAGGCGATTTGTGTCGAGGGGAGACTGGGGCCGATCACCTTGGCGATGGCACCCATGGCGGCAATGACGATGCAGGCGAGGCAGAGCAACGAGAGTGCCGCGGACCGGGCGAGCCGAGGCGCGGCAGAGGCGGGAGCTCTAGGGATCGAAGCCGGGTCGATGGCGGCTGCTCCGCGATGCGTGTTCGCGCCAAACTCTACTATAAATTGAAAACCGGGCGAAGAGTGTGGGCGCCCTCGTCCCGACGCTCAGGCGAGACGTTCACCGCGCAGAACCGAATAGGCGCCGTCGCCGATGATCACGTGTTCCAACAGGTCGATGTCGAGGTTTGCGAGCGTCGTCTGGAGGTTGTGGGTCGTCGTCACGTCGGCCGACGAAGGGTCGAGGTTGCCGGACGGATGGTTGTGGGCGAGGACGAGGGCGGATGCGCCGTGCGCGAGGGCGCGCTCGACCACCTGGCGTACCGTCAGCGGGCAATGGTTCACACTGCCGACCGCGATCACCTCGACCGCGATGACGCGGAAATCGGCGTCCAGGAACACGGCCAGCGCGGCCTCGTCGCGCCGGTAACGCAACTCACCGGCGAGGAAGTCGAGCAGGGCTTCGGGCGTGTCGATGCGCACCCGCTCGGGTAGCCGTTCGCGCAGGCTCACCCGGTGGACGGCGGCGACGGCCATCAGCACCGCAACGGCCTGTGCCGGCAGTCCGCCTTCGTCGGCGAGTTCCTGGGGCGTCGCGTAGAGGATCGAGGCCAGCGAGCCGAAACGGGCGAGGAGACCGGTGGCTCGGCGCTCCGCGGCGGTGCCGAGACCGGCATAACCCAGGATCGTCGCGAGCACGCGCGTGGGTGCGGCGAGATCGATGTTGCGAACGACGGCACCGGTGGTCGTGGCGCCGGTGAGGTCCCTGATGCTTTCGAAGGTCTGAGAGGTCATGGGAGTGTTCCCTGCGTCGACGTTGATGTCGACGCCGATCCTCGGTGCGCGCCATCAGCCGCTCGTCAGGGGCGACGCAACGGCGGATCAACGGCGCGTCAAATCAACGGCGAAACCGTCAGCGCGGCATCATTTCACGCTGACGCCCGCCCGCCTCGAAAACGGGACGGCAAAACGCGCGACGGCACGGGTGCTGTGGTTCGGCACTTGGCCCTTCTGCATCGTCCGCTCGCGCGCTACCTAGCTCGCAACCACCCCCCTTCGCCGAGACGTCGGACCCCAAGCCGGTCGGCCCGGGTCCTGGAGCAAGCCTTCGATGTTGCGCGCCTTTGCCGCCTATTACGCGCCGCACAAGCGGCTGTTCGCGCTGGATTTCGGCTGCGCCGTCCTGTCCGGCGCGTTGGCGCTCGGCTTTCCCTTAGCGGTGCAGGCCTTCGTCGATCGGCTGTTGCCGCAGGGCGAGTGGTTCTGGATCCTGCTCGCCGCCGGTGCATTGCTCGTGGTCTACCTCGTGAACACCGGCCTCATGGCGATCGTCACCTATTGGGGCCACGTCCTCGGCATCGCGATCGAGACCGAGATGCGGCGCAAGGCGTTCGACCACCTGCAACGCCTCCCGCACCGCTATTTCGACGGTCAAAAGACCGGCCATCTGGTCGGTCGGCTGACCAAGGATCTGGAGGAGATCGGCGAAGTCGCCCACCACGGCCCCGAGGACGTCTTCGTGGCCGTGATGACGTTCCTCGGCGCGTTGGCGCTGATGTTCTGGGTTCACCCGCAGCTTGCCACCGTCGCCGTCTTCATCGCCCCGCTCGTGATCTGGCTGGTGGTCGGCTATGGCGGCAAGCTCACGGCGAATTGGGAGGCGCAGTTCGATCGCGTCGGCGCCTTCAACGCGCGCATCGAGGAAACCGTCGGCGGTGCGCGTGTGGTGCGCGCCTTTGCCAACGAGGACCACGAGCGCCGGCTCTTCGCGCGTGACAATGCCGGCTACCGCCGCGCCAAGCTCGACGCCTATCGGCTGATGGCCGCCACGGTTTCGATCAACTACCTGGGCATGCGGTTGTTGCAGGTGGTCATCCTTTTGGCCGGAGCCTGGTACGTCGCTCAAGGCAGCCTCACCATCGGCGGCTTCGTCGGCTTTCTTTTGCTCATCAACGTCTTCTACCAGCCGCTGGAGAAGGTCGCGGCCGTCCTGGAGAGCTACCCCAAGGGCATCGCCGGCTTCAAACGTTACCAGGAATTCCTGGCGATCGAGCCCGAGATCGTGGACCGGCCGGGCGCCGTCGAGATCGCGCGCGCCAAGGGGGCGGTGGGCTTCGACGCCGTGCGCTTCGGCTACGATCCGAAACGGCCGGTCTTGCTTGATCTCTCGCTGGAGATTGCCCCCGGCGAAACCGTCGCCTTCGTCGGCCCGTCGGGGGCCGGCAAGACCACGCTTTTGGCCCTCGTGCCGCGCTTTTACGACGCCGATGGCGGGCGCGTGACGCTCGATGGCCTCGACGTGCGCGACTACAGCCTCGCCTCGCTCCGCCGCCAGATCGGGGTGGTCTCCCAGGACGTCTTCCTGTTCGCCGGCAGCCTGCGCGAGAACGTCGCCTATGGCCGGCTGGAGGCGAGCGAGGCCGAGATCGTCGAGGCGATGCGCCGGGCACGGCTGGGCGACCTGGTCGAAAGCCTGCCCGACGGCCTCGACACCATCGTCGGCGAGCGCGGCGTGCGGCTCTCGGGCGGGCAAAAGCAGCGGGTGGCGATCGCCCGCATCTTCTTGAAGAACCCGC
>RECO01000299.1 GCA_007694015.1 Geminicoccaceae bacterium | reverse complement strand
CGCCTGTCGCTGCTCACGGCCGATGCCCGCACCGCCTACGACGCCGTCGACCGGGCGATGACGCCCACCGACGAGGTGAAGCGCCCGAACGGCGACCAGCGCGAGGGCAAGGCCTTGGCCGACCAGCGCCTGGTCCGCACTTTCGAGCAGGCGTCTGCCCGCGCCGATGCGGTGAAGAAGCCGAACGCGGAAAGCCGCAGCGAGCGGCGGAGCGAGGCGGCAGGACCCCAGCCCGAGGACGCGATGCCGAAGGGGCGCAACTTCCATTGAGGGTTACGCGTGCGGCCGGCGGCTCAAGGAGCGGTCGGCTTCTCCTCCAGCACACCGACGAGGCGCTGCATCATCGCCAGCAGCACCGCCATATCGTCGCGCCGGCCACGCTGCTCGTCGAGAACACGCGCCAAGCCGGGCGACGCCGGCAACCCCACCAACTCCCCTCAACTGGCAGCGGCAACGCCGCTGCTTGCCGGGGGGGGGCGCGGGGGGCCCAAAGCCCCCCGGGCTCTTCCTTCCCGATCAGCCGAGCAGCGGTGTCGTGCTCGTCGGCAGGGTGACGCCGGAGGTGCGGGCCTCGTGCATGGTGTTGACCAGCCAGGCGAGGCGGGCGGCGGCGGTTGCGGGGTCGAGGCCGCCGGTGCGGATGTTGGAGACGCAGTTGCGGCGGCTGTCGGGGGTGCCGGGGGTGGCTTCGAAGGTGAGGTAGGCGCCGAGGCTGTCGGCGGCGGAAAGGCCTGGCCGTTCGCCGATCAGGAGGAGGACGATGCGCGCCCCGAGGGCCAGAGCGATCGGGTCGCCCAGCGCCACGCGGGCTTGGCTGGCGATGACCAAGCCGGCCAGGCTGCGGCGCTGGTCGCGCAGGGTCGGGATCAAGCGGTGGAGCAAGGCAGCGGCGTTTTGGTTGACGGCGGTGGCGGAGAGGCCGTCGGCGACGACCAGGACCACATCTTTACCTGTGGGCAGGAGGGCGAGGGCGTCGGCGCCCGTGGGATCGAGCCGGCGGCCAAGGTCGGGGCGGCGGACGTAGACGGCGCGGTCCTGGGCTTGGCTGCGGACCTCGGCCAGGGGCAGGCCCTGCTCCTGGGCCAGTTGGCGCAAGGGTTCGGGGTCGAGGGCGGAATAGACGGCGTCGCGCGCGCGGGCATGGTCGAGGGTGAAGCGGAGATGGGCTGCCGTCGGCATGGCCGCACCGGCGCGGCCAAGCCCGATGCGGGCATCGGCGAAGCGGCGCAATTCGGCAAGGCGCGGGTGCGGCGCGATGGTCGCCGTTTTGGCCGGCAGGCGATCCTCAGCCATGGGCACCCCCGCTGGTGAGCGCCAGGAGATCGGCGGGAAGAAGGTTGGCCGGGGCTTCGCGGCGCAACAGCCCCTCGGCGTCGGTCAGGCCGACCTCCGCGAGCCACGCCTCGAACTCGGGGGCTGGGCGGACCTTCAGGGTTTCGCGGGCGTAGAGGACGTCGTGGTGCGCCAGGCTCTGGTAGTTGAGCATGATGTCGTCCGCGCCCGGCACCGAGATGACGAAGTTGACGCCGGCCGCGACCAACAGCGTCAGCAGTTGATCCATGTCGTCCTGATCGGCTTCGGCGTGGTTGGTGTAGCAGACATCCACGCCCATCGGCAGGCCCAGGAGCTTGCCGCAGAAATGGTCCTCCAGGCCGGCACGGGTGATTTGCTTGCCGTCGTAGAGATATTCGGGGCCGATGAAGCCGACGACGGTGTTGATCAACAGGCAATCGAAGGCGCGGGCGACGGCATAGGCGCGGGCCTCCATGGTCTGCTGATCGACGCCGTGATGGCCTTCGGCGGAGAGCGCCGCCCCTTGGCCCGTCTCGAAATACATGCAGTCGCGGCCGACCGTGCCGCGGTTCAGGCTCTTGGCGGCGTCCTGCGCCTCGCGCAGCAAGGCGAGGTCGATGCCGAAGCCGGTATTGGCCTTCTCGGAGCCCGCGATCGATTGGAACACGAGGTCGACGGGTGCGCCGCGTTCGATCGCCTGCAGGGCCGTGGTGACGTGGCCGAGGCAGCAGGTTTGCGTCGGGATGGCGAGGCGGGTGCGCAAGTCGTCGAGCAGGTGGCAGATGCGGACGTAGTCGTCGACCGTGTCGGTCACCGGGTTCACGCCGATCACGGCGTCGCCCGAGCCGAGCAGGAGGCCATCCACGACCGAAAGCGCGATGCCGAAGCCGTCATCGGTCGGGTGGTTCGGCTGGTTGCGTGCGGCCATACGGCCGGCAAGGCCGATGGTCGAGCGAAAGCGCGTGATGACGCGGCACTTGGCGGCGACGGCGATCAGGTCCTGCAGGCGCATCAGCTTGGAGACGGCGGCGACCATTTCGGGCGTCAAGCCGAAGCGCAGGGCCGTCAGCGCCTCGGTGGTGGCCTCGGGCGACAAGAGCCAGTTGCGGAACTCGCCCACGGTGAGGCTCTGGACGGGGGCGAAGGCCGCCGGGTCGTGCTGGGCTTGGATCAGCGCCGAGACCTCGTCGATCTCGGCGGGGATCAGTTCTTCCTCGAGGAACGCGCGCAGCGGCAAATCGGCCAGCGCCAATTGGGCGGCGATGCGCTCGACCGCACTCTCGGCGGCGATGCCGGCCAGCTCGTCACCGGAGCGGCGCGGCGTGGCCTTGGCCATGAGCACTTTCAGGCCGTCGAAGGTGAAGCGCTGGTGGTCGAGGGTGGTGGCGTAGACCATGCGCGCGGCGTCCCGGCTCGGCTCAAACGTGGAGATGACGCTCCACGATGCTGCTGTCCTCGCGAAATGCAAGGCTCGTGCCGGCCCACACGACCCGCCCCTTCTCGATGACGACGTGGCGATCGGCCAGGGCCAGGAGCGCGTCGAGGTGCTTGTCGATCACCAGAATGGCGAGCCCCTCGGCCTTGAGCCCGGCGAGGCACTGCCAGATTTCCACGCGGATGAGCGGTGCGAGGCCCTCGGTCGCCTCGTCGAGGACGAGCAGGCGGGGGTTGGTCATGAGGGCCCGGCCGATGGCGAGCATCTGCTGTTCGCCGCCGGAGAGGTGCTGGCCCAAATGCCGCTTGCGCTCGGCCAAACGCGGAAACAGCGCATAGACCGTCTCGCGCGTCCAGCGCCGCTGGCCGTGGCGCGATGCTGCTGTCGCGACGAGGTTCTCGTCGACGGTGAGCGTCGGGAACACCTGCCGCCCCTCCGGCACCAGCCCCAACCCGGCCTGGGCGACGCGAAAGGGCGGCGCTGCCGTGAGGTCCTGCCCCTGCACCTCGATGCGCCCGGCGGTGGGCGGCACCAGTCCCATGACGGCGCGCACGGTCGTGGTCTTGCCCATGCCGTTGCGCCCCATGAGGCTGACGACCTCGCCGTCGCCGACCGCCAGATCGACACCGAACAACACCTGCGCCGCCCCATAGCCGGCTTCGAGCCCTTGCACCCGGAGCATCAGGCGGCCTCGAAAGAAGCAAAGGCAAGGCTAGGGGGCTTTTGGCCCCCTAGGACCCCCGGCCGGTGGCTAAGCCACCGGCAGTTTACGAAATGGCGCCGGCGACGCCGGTCTGCTTCCTCATCGAGCAGCGGCAGCGCCGCTGCTTGGGGGGTCGAAGGGGGGACCATCAAGTCCCCCCTTCCCTTCCTTCCCCACCTCATGCCGCTTCCCCGAGATATGCCCGGCGCACTTCGGCGTCGGCTCGGACCGCTTCGGGGTCGCCGGAGGCGAGGATGCGGCCGTAGACGAGGACGGAGATGCGGTCGGCGAGGCTGAAGACGGCGTGCATGTCGTGTTCGACCAGGAGCATGGGCACGTGGGCTTTGAGGCGGGCGAGGACGGCGAGGAGTTGGCGGCCTTCGTCGTGGCCGACGCCGGCCATGGGTTCGTCGAGGAGCAGGGCCTTGGGCTGCATGGCCAAGGCTATGGCCAGTTCGAGGGCGCGTTTTTCGCCGTGGGCGAGGTTGGCGGCCGGGACGTGGGCCTTGGCTTCGAGGCCGACGGTGGCGAGGGCTTCGCGTGCGGGCTCGTTCAGGGCCGCTTCCTTGGCGGCGTTGCCCCAGAAGCGAAAGCTGGTGCCGCTTCGGCGTTGGACGGCAAGCGCCGTGTTGTCGAGGGCGGTGAAGCCCGGGACGACGGCGGTGATTTGGAAGGTGCGGGCGAGGCCGCGGGCGGCGCGGGCGTGGACCGGCAGGCGGGTGACGTCTTCGCCGGCGAAGTGGATGGTGCCGGCATCGGGTGCGAGGAGGCCCGAGATCTGGTGGACCAGTGTCGTTTTGCCGGCGCCGTTGGGGCCGATCAGCGCGTGGCATTCGCCGGGCTGAAGATCGAAGGTGACGTCGTCGGAGACGACCAGGGCACCGAAGCGCTTGTCGAGGTTTTTGACCTCCAGGATCGGCTCAGCCATGGCGGCCCTCGGCCGTCAGCGGGCGCAGGAGGGCGGCGAGGCCGCCCTTGGCGTAGAGCACGACCAGGACCAGGAGCGGGCCGAAGATGAGCTTCCAGTGGACCGTCAGGTCGGCGAGCCAGACTTCGAGGAGGACGAAGGCGAGCGCTCCGAGCAGCGCGCCATTGCGGGTGGCCATGCCGCCCAAGACCACCATGACGATCAGTTCGCCGGAGCGCTGCCAGCTCATGATCGCGGGGCTGACGAACTCGGCCTGGAGTGCGGAGAGCATCCCGGCGATGCCGCAGATCGTGCCGGCGAGGACGTAGGCGGCGAGGCGAAAGCGGAACACGTCGAAGCCGAGGGCGGCGACGCGGGTGGGGTTTTCCTTGGCGGCGCGCAGGACGCGGCCGAAGCGGCTGTCGACCACCGCATTGACGACGACGAAGGTGGCGAGCAGCACGGCGAGGGTGGCGTAGAACCGGCCCTGGCGGGTGTGGAGCAGGTCCGTGCCGAAGAGATCGGCGCGGTCCCAAAGGGTCAGCCCGTCGTCGCCGCCATAGGCCGCGAGCGACGAGGCGGCGAAGAACAGCATCTGGCCGAAGGCCAGGGTGATCATGATGAAGTAGACGCCGGAGGTGCGCAGCGACACCGCCCCGGTGACGAGGGCGAAGAGGGCCGAGAGGGCGATCACGGCGAGGACGATCAGTTCGGCCTGGAACACGCCCTCGGTGAGCAGGATGCCCGTGGTGTAGGCACCGAGGCCCAAAAAGGCGGCGTGGCCGAAGCTGACGAGGCCGCCATGGCCGAGCAGGAGATCGAGCGAGATGGCGGCGATGGCGAGGATCATCAGCCGGGTGACGAGGCCCAGGATGTAGTTCTCGGCGCCGAGGCTCGCGAAGGTGGGCACCAGCGCCAGGCCCAAGAACACCAGGATGGCCGGGCTGTAGAGCCGGAGGCCCTGCCAGGTCGGGCGGGGGGGTGCCGTGGTCGAAAGGGTGCGGCTCATGCGGAGCGGGCTCGAAAGAGGCCTTGCGGGCGGACCCAGAGAATGGCGGCCATCAGCACGTAGATCAGCATGGAGGCAAGGGCGGGGCCGATCTGGTTGGCGGCGGAGGCGTCGAGCACGAGCCTGAGCGTGTCGGTGGCAAGCGTGCGGCCGAGCGTGTCGACCAGGCCGACGAGCAGGGCGGCGACGAACGCACCTTTGATCGAGCCGATGCCGCCGATGACGATGACCACGAAGGCGACGATCAGGAGGTTGTCGCCCATGCCCGGTTCCAGGGCGAAGATGGGGGCGGCGAGGCCGCCGGCGAAGCCCGCCAGCATGGCGCCGAAGCCGAAGACCAGCATGAACAGCCGGCGCACGTCGACGCCGAGGGCCGCGACGATGTCGGGGTGGGTGGCGCCGGCGCGCACCAGCATGCCGATCCGCGTTTTCATGACCAGGACGTAGAGCAGCACGGCGACGGCGATGCCGGCGGCGATGATGGCGATGCGGTAGGAGGGGTAGAGCAGGCCCGGCATCAGGAAGAACGAGCCGGAAAGCGCTTCGGGGGTGGGCACGCTCAACGGCACCGGCCCCCAAATGACCTTCACTGCCTCATTCAAGAACAGGATGATGCCGAAGGTGGCGAGCACCTGGTCCAGATGGTCGCGGTCGTAGAGGCGTCGGAAGACGAGCCATTCCAACACGAGGCCGAGGACCAGGGCCGCGATCATGGCCAGCACCAGGGCGGCCAGGAAGTGCCCGGTCATGCCGTAGAAGTGGAAGGTCAGATAGGCACCGACCATGTACTGGACGCCATGGGCCAGGTTGATGAAGCCCATGACGCCGAAGACGAGGGTCAGCCCGGCGGCGATCAGGAACAGGATGATGCCCAGCTGCAGGCCGTTGAGCAGCTGGACGAGCAACAACGTGGTCGACAACGGCCTCTCCGCCCGGCGGGTTCGTCGCTCAGTTCATCCGGCACTAGTTCATCCGGCATTCGGGGGCGTAGGTGTCGCCGTAATTGGCGAAGATTTGCTGCACGATGCTGGTGTGGAACTTGCCGTCGGCCCGCTCGACCGCCTGCACCAGGTAGAAGTCCTGGACGGGAAAGTGGTTGGTGTTGAAGCTGAAATTGCCGCGCAGGCTCGTAAAGTCGGCGGCGCGGATCGCCTCGCGCACCGCATCGCGGTCGGAAAGATCGCCGCCGACGGCGCGAATGGCGCTATCCAGCAGCATGGCCGTGTCGAAGGCCTGCATGGCGTAGACACCGGGGATGTAGCCGAAGGCGGCCTCGAAGGCGTTGACGAAATCCGCATTGCCGGGCGTGTCGAGGTCGGGCGCCCAGGTGGCCCCGCCGAAAAAGCCGAGCGCATCGGCTCCCTGCGCCGGCAGGGTGGTCTCGTCGACGGTAAAGGCGGAGAGGAACACGACGTCGTCGGCGAGGCCGGCTTGGCGGAACTGGCGCACCAGCCGGACGCCGAGGCCGCCGGGCATGAAGGCAAAGACCGCGTCGGGCCGGGCCGACGCGATGCGGGCGAGTTCGGCCGAGAAGTCCTGATGGGTCAGGGGCACGTAGATCTCGTCGACCACGGTGCCTTCGTAGTGCCGCTTGAAGCCCTGGAGGCTGTCGCGGCCGGCTTGGTAATTGGGGGCGAGCAGCATCACCCGCTGGAAGCCTTCGTCCTGGGCATGGCGGCCCAGGACCTCGTGCACCTGGTCGTTCTGGTAGGCGACGGCGAAGAAGTCTTGGTGGCAGTTGCGGCCGGCGAAGGGCGAGGGGCCGGCATTGGGGCTCAACAGGAACGTGCCGCTTTCCAACACGGGCCGGTAGATGGCGGCGAGGATATTGGAAAAGATGGTGCCGACGACGAAGTCGACATCGTCGCGCTCGACCAGCGCATTGGCCCGGTCGATCGCGACCTCGGGCTTGAGCTCGGCATCCATGACGATCAGCTGAGCCTCGCGGTCGCCGAGGGTGCCGCCGAGCTGGTCGAGTGC
>RECO01000204.1 GCA_007694015.1 Geminicoccaceae bacterium | reverse complement strand
CCAGCGTGATCGGTGCGGCCCAGTCGCTCGGCGAACAGTCGGCCAAGCTGAAGGAGCGGGTGCAGGCCTTCCTTGCGGAAATCCGCGCCGCCTGAGCCCTCGCAACCGACACCGAACGGGGCACCCGGCCACGAGCCGGGTGCCCTTCGTTTCGCCAACTGGTCAGTAGGGGCTGCGTCGCTAGGCTGGCACGTCGAACCATCCGCGTTGCGAGGGCACCATGCACGACGAACCCTTCGAGGGTGAGAAATTCACGATCACCAAGGTCGAGTTGGCGCTTTTGGGCGCGCTGGCTCTGGTCGTGGCGTGTTTCTTCTTCCTCGGCTTGAACGCGCTCGTCGTGCTCGGTGTGGTCTTGACCTTCGCCATGCTGGTCTTGGTCGTCCTGCTCGCCTCGGGTACGACGCCGCCGATCGTCAAGGACAACGAACCGCCGGCCGAGTAGGGGGCTCAGGGCGCCTCCACCACGACGCGGCACACACTCGGCAACTCGTGCAGGCGCAAGGGTGGGCGCGGGGGTGTCGTCGACGGCCGCCAGGGCTCCTCGGTGAACCACCAATCCAACTCCGCACCGCAACCGTCTCCTGCTGGCGGCGGCGCCTGATCGATGCAGTTGGGGCTGTCCGCCGGACAGGCCAGGCGGACGTGGAAGTGGTAGTGGTGCCCCCACCACGCGCGCACCTTCCGCAACCAGGTGCGATCCCCCGTCTCGGCCTCGCACAAGCCCCGCTTGATCGCAGGGTGGACGAAAATGCGGTCGACTTCCTGGAACCGTGCGGCGGTGCGGACCACCGTCAAGGCATCGAAGGCGTCGAACCGGTCGCGATCGAGCGTGCGCGTGCCCTCGACCAGCAACGAGAGGGCGGAGACCGTTTCCCGCTCGAAGGCATCGAGGCGGCGCTCGGGCATCGCCTTGAACCAGATGTCGACGTCGAGACCGCTTTGGTGCGACGTGTGGCCGGTGCGCATGGGTCCGCCGCGTGGTTGGGCCATGTCGCCGACGAGAATGCCGCTGTGGCCATCGGCGCGCAGCGCCGTCGCGAGGCGCTCGACGTAGTCGACCAGCGCCGGATGCCCCCAGTGCCGGTTGCGGGACAGCCGCATCGCTTGCCAAGCCTCGCCATCGATGGCGAGCTGCTGCCCGCCGATCAAACAGCCGCCGGCATGTTCGCCCACGGCGCGCGCCTCGCCGAACAACGGCGTGTCCCGGTTGCCGAACAGATCGCGCGCGAACGGCTCGGCTCCGGCGCCGGCCGGCCACGCCAGGGTGGCGCCAAGCACCAACGACGCCATGCGCCGAACGCGGCGGCGATCGGCTGCTGTGTCGGTTGCCATCAGGGTCGCTTCCAGGCGGTCGTGTGAGCCCCCTACAGCCTAAGCCAACACGGTCTGAGATGCAGCCATCTCGCGGCCGGCGGCGGATGACGATTGGCATGATCGATCACGTTGCCCACATCTTCCAACATGCATATGATGCGCAACAGGAGATTGCCTCGTGGAAGCCGAAGCCGCCAACATCGTCGACCGCGCCGCCAGGATCTGCGCCCGTCGCGGCGAACGCTTCACGCCACTTCGCCGGCGCATTCTGGAGTTGATTGCGGCGGCGGGTCGACCTGTGGGCGCCTATGAACTGAAGGACCAACTGGGTGCGGAACGTGGCCCGGTGGCACCGCCCACGGTCTATCGAACCCTCGATTTTCTCGACGGCCAAGGCCTCATCCACCGCATTCACAGCAAGAATGCCTACGTCGTTTGCGCGCAAGCCGAGGCGGCGCACAGTGCCGAGTTGCTCATCTGCCGGGCCTGCGGTCGGGTGGCCGAGCTACCGTGCAAGGCGCTCGAGCAGCATTTGATCGACCATGCGGCCACGCTGGGCTTCGCGGTGGAAGCGGTTTGTGTCGAAGTGGCGGGCATCTGCAGCGACTGCCGGGATAAGGCCGCCACGGCTGCCTGAGGCGGGCTGCTCGCTTCGGCCTATGGCTGATTGTGCGCCCGCCTGCCCACTCCTAAGGTCCAGGTTCATGCGTGCTAGGAGGACCCGAACCATGCGATCCCTACTTCCGGCTGGTGCCTTGGCCCTTGGCTTGATGGCGTTCGCGCCGCCGACTTCGGCTGCGAGCATCACGGCACAGCCGTCCGATACCAACGCCCTGGCCGCGCTCTGCATGGCCTCCGATCGCCTGTTCTGCTACGGCTATGTGACTGCGGCAGCACAATTCTACGAAGCCCTCGTGGTCGCCGAATCGCAAGTTATCGAGCCGTTCGTGTGCCCGGGCCGTGAGGTCAGCCAGCAGGAAGCGGTGGCCGTGTTCCTGGACTACGTGCGCGCCAACCCGGGCATCGGCGAAGAGCCGGCCATCGACGGCCTGTTCCGCGCCTGGATGGCGGCATTTCCCTGTTGAACGGCCCCGAGCCACAAAAGGACCTGACGATGACGAAGCGTAGACGTGCGGCGGCGGTCGTTTTGGTGGCGGCGTTCGGGCTTGCCGCCTGCGGCGATGCGGGCACGATCGACCGGCAGACCGGCGACCGCGTGCTGCTCGGCACCGGTGCTGGCGCTGCGACCGGTGCCGTGGTCGGCGCCCTCGGCAGTGGCACCCTTTGGGGCGGTCTGGCCATCGGTGCTGCCGCCGGCGCGGCGGGCGGTTTCGTGGCCGATCAAATCGAGAAGGCGCGCCGGGAGTAGTCCGCAGGCGGACGCTGCCGGAGCCGACCGGAACCTCATCGCGACATCTCGGGTTCAGTTGCTGCGGGATAGGGTTCCGCTTCTGGAATGAGCGCGGGAGAACGAGCATGCGACGGCTGGTGATGACGGGGGCAGTGGTGGGCCTCACCCTGGGGCTGACGGCTTGTGACGTGGACCGGACCACGGGTGACCGGGCGCTCATCGGTGCGGGCGGCGGTGCCGCGGCAGGCGCCGTCGTCGGCGGGCTCGGCAGCGGTACGGTGTTGGGCGGGGCGGCGGTCGGCGCCGCTGCGGGTGCGGCCGGCGGCTTCGTTGCCGACCAGATCGAACGCGCCCGCCGCTGAGCCGGCGCCGCAGCCCGTTCGAAAAAATGGTAGCCCCGACGGGATTCGAACCCGCGACCTCCGGCTTGAAAGGCCGGCGTCCTAACCGCTAGACGACGGGGCCACACCCTTGCGGGCACGCGGGGTGTAGCGCGAACCGGTCGGCGAGCGCAAGGCTCAGGGCCAGGGTGCGGCGTCATCCACCAGAATTTCGGCGCGACCCTGGCCGCCATAGCGGTCGATCTGGAGCTTGCCGGCAAGCTGGACGGTCTCGCCGACACGGCCGAGCAGGGCATCGCCCAGCGGCGTGTCGACCGAGCGGAAGGCCACGGCCCCGAGCGACGTCCCGTCGCTGCCCCGCAGCCCCAGTTTCACGTGGCGGCCGCCGACGATGCGTGCCTGCACCAAGCGGGCGTCGGTGATCCGAAAGCGTGGCGTTGGGTGACCCTCCCCATAGGGCTCGAGGCACGCCACGGCTTCGACCAGCCGCGCCGAGCAGCCCCCCGGCGCGAGCGTGGCATCCAGCCGCAGCTCGGCCAGGTCGGGCGCTGTCGCCTCCGCTTCCATGGCGGCATGGAAGGCTGCGAGCCCCGCGCGTGCCACGGTGAAGCCGCCCGCGCGCGCGTGACCGCCGGCTTTGCGGGCGAGCCCCGCAGCCAACGTCTTGCGCAACGCGGCGCCGAGATCGAAGCCCAAGGGAGCCCGCGCCGAGCCGACATACGCGTCATCGACCCCACCCGCCACCAACACGGGGCGATGAAAGCGCTCGGCGAGCCGGCCGGCGACGATGCCCAACACACCCGGATGCCAGTGCTCGCCAACGGCCAAGCCGACCCGTCGGCCCGCCGCGGCTTGGGCTTCGAGCTGGCGGAGGGCTTGATCCGCCACGTTCTGCTCGACCTCACGCCGCTCGGCGTTGAGGGCGTCGAGCTGACGAGCAACGTGCTCGGCACGCACGGGATCGTCGGTGGTCAGCAACTCCACGGCGAGGGTTGCATCGGCGAGCCGGCCGGCGGCGTTCAATCTCGGGCCGAGACCGAAGCCGATGTGCCGCGCATTCAGGGGTGGGTCCAGCCTCGCTGCCGTCATCAACGCGGCGATACCGGGCCGGGCCACGTCGCCCGCAACCTGCAGGCCTTGGCAGACGAAGGCACGGTTGAGCCCGACCAGGGGGACGACGTCGGCGACGGTACCGAGGGCGACGAGATCCAACAGCCGCAAGAGATCGGGTTCGCCGCCGGCCTCGAAGTGGCCGCGGCGGCGCAGCTCACGATTGACCCCGACCAGCAGGAGAAAGGTGACGCCGACCGCGGCGAGGTGGGTGCAGGGGCTGGTTTGATCCTGCCGATTGGGATTGATCACGGCCAGGGCCGCGGGCAGCGCTGCTTCGGCCTGGTGGTGATCGACGACGATGACGTCGAGACCGCGGTCTCGGGCATAGGCCAACGCCTCGAAGGCGGTGGTGCCGCTGTCGAGCACCAGGACGGTGCGGCAGCCAGCGCTTCGAAGTGCCTCGAACAACGCCGGGCTCGGGCCATAGCCGTCGGTCAGCCGGGCGGGGATGCGGAGGGACGTTGCGACGTCGACCACCTTGGCCCAGCACTGGAAAAGTGCCGCCGAACTGGCGCCGTCGACGTCGTAGTCGCTGATGATGCCCAAGCGCTCTCGGCGCTGGACGGCATCGGCCAAGTGCGCGGCCGCTTGGTCGAGATCCAAAAGATGCGAGGGATCGACCAGCCAATCCCGCAATCTCGGGGCGAGGAAGCGCTCAGCGTCGTCGAGGCCGATGCCGCGACCCGCGAGCAGCCGGCCGACCACCTCCGGCACGCCGAAACGCTGCGCGAGTGCCATCGTCAACGCGTCGCAAGCGACGGTCTCGACCCATCGCTGCCCGCCGAAGGAGCGCTCCACCACGACCTGACGGGGCATGGGCTCAGTGCGTTGCACGTGGTGAGGAGGTTCTGCCAGCGGCCTCCAGCAAAGCCTCGATCGAACGCTCGAGGTCGACCCGGTCGATCAGCCGTTCGCGCCAGGCCGGCGGAACGGCATCGATCCCCAGGCTGGCGCCGAGCCACGCCCCGATCAGCATGGCGCGGCTCGCATTGTCCCCGCGCGCCTCGGCGCAGGCGCGGACGGCACCGGGGTAATCATCGGCGTAGGCAAGGGCCGTGTGCAGGGCGGCCGGAAAGGCCTTCTGCAGACCGCAGGCGCGGCCGAAGCGGTCGGTGGCCGCCGCCACGTCGAGCTTGGCTGCGGCTTCGACGTCATCGATCATCTCCACCAGCTCGGCGCCGAGCGGGGTGTGCCCGGCGGCAAGGCTGCGCAGTTGACCCACAGCCTGTGGCAGAGGCGTGCCCGCCAAGAGCGCGCTGAGCAATTTGGCTTGGGCGCACGCATAGGCGACCGCTCGGTCGTGGTTCTGCAGGACGCGGGTGGCGCGGTCGACGTGGAGCATCAAGGCCGGTGAGCCCGCGTAGCGGACCACCAGCGGGGTCAGGCGGGAGGTGGTGACGTTCTGCTCGTCGGCGAGGGCTGCGTCTTCACCGTAGGCCGCTTCCGGTGGCAAGCGGCGACGCCGTTCCAGCAAATGCCGCGTGGGTTTGTCCACGTAGCTCGTGCAGTCGGGTGCCGCGTAGAAGTCGAACAGCGCTTCGCCGTAGGCAACGGGATCGAACCCGCCCACCGCGACCAGGCTTGCCAACAAGAGGCGCGCCCCCTCGCCGTACTGGGTCGGAGCTCCGCGCGGTTTGCCGGCGTGGTAATGGCCCGGTGCCGGCGCGTCGAAGCCTTCGATCCCATCCGGAAAACGGCTGGCGAAGGCCGCCGCGTCGTAGATCCAGTGACTGCCCAGGCAATAGGCGTCGGCCACGAAGCTGCCCCAAAGCGCACCCCGCATACGTGCCCGGACATCGTTGGCTTCGGCCATGCTCGGCTCCCATCGAGGCGCCAACACCCCGTCCCGGTCTGCGTAGAGCATTTTCGAGCCGGCTGGAACCGTTGCGCCGCGGGCTTCTGCTGGTCAACCGCAGGGGCATGGCTTAGTCACGTGAACGGTTGCGACGCTTTACCGTGGATCGTGCTTCATGTGTGGCATCGTCGGCTTGCTCGGTCGCCAACTCGCCGCCCCGCTCCTGTTGGAGGGGCTACGGCGGCTGGAGTATCGAGGCTATGACAGTGCCGGCATCGCGACGCTCGAGCGGGGTCGGCTCGATCGGCGCCGCGCCGAGGGCAAAATCGCCAATCTCGAGGCCGTCCTGGCGGCGCGCCCCCTCGCCGGCACGGTCGGCATCGGTCATACGAGATGGGCCACGCACGGCCAACCGAACGAGACCAATGCGCACCCGCACATCGCCGAAGGCGTGGCGGTGGTCCACAACGGCATCATCGAGAACTTCCAGGAATTGCGGGACCGGCTCGAAGCCGAGGGACACCGCTTCGATACCGAGACCGACACCGAGGTGATCCCCCACCTGATCGGTCGCTATCGGCGCCAAGGTCTGGATGCCGTCGCGGCCGTGGCGGCGACGCTCGGCGAACTGCACGGCGCCTACGCCTTGGCCCTGATGACGGAGGACGTGCCGGACTGCCTCGTTGTCGCCCGCAAAGGCAGCCCGCTCGCCATCGGCTACGGCAATGGCGAGATGTACGTCGGCTCCGACGCCATGGCGCTCGCGCCGCTCACCGACCGCATCCAGTATCTGGAGGAGGGCGACTGGGCGGTGATCGACTTCGATGGTGCCGTGATCCGCAACGAAGACGGCGAGGTCGTCGAGCGGCCGATCGTGCGCACGGCCTATTCCGGTGCACTGATCGGCAAGGGCAACCATCGCCACTTCATGGAAAAGGAGATCTACGAGCAACCCGCCGTGCTCGGCGATACCTTGACCGCGTTTCAGGTGGGCCAAGCGCGCCTCGCGATCCCCGATCTGCCGTTCGACTTCGCCACGCTGCAGCGCCTGCACGTTATCGGTTGCGGCACGGCCTCCCTCGCCGGGCTCACGGCCAAATACTGGTTCGAGCGACTGGCGGCCTTGCCGGTCGATTGGGACATCGCCTCCGAGTTCCGCTACCGCGAACCGCCGCTGATACCGGGCGCTGGGGCCATTTTCATCTCGCAATCGGGCGAGACTGCCGACACGCTCGCGGCGCTGCGGCTCGTCCGCCAGGCCGGGCTTGCCACCTTGGCCCTGGTCAACGTGCCGGAGAGCAGCATTGCCCGGGAGGCGCATGGGTTGTTGCGCACGCTCGCGGGCCCCGAGATCGGTGTCGCCTCGACCAAGGCGTTCACGACGCAGCTCGCGAGCCTCGCCTGCTTGGCGCTGATCGCCGGCGAGGAACGCGGCACGCTGACGCCCGAGACGGTCACCCGCCTGCTCACGGCCCTCGAAGCGGTGCCCGCGCAGGTGCTCGAAACCCTGGAGCTGGCCGAGCCGATCCGCCACATCGCCGAAGCGCTCAAGGACGTGCGCGACGTGCTGTTCATCGGCCGGGGAACGGCGTTTCCGATCGCCCTCGAAGGTGCGCTCAAGCTCAAGGAGCTGACCTACGTGCATGCCGAGGGCTATGCGGCGGGTGAGCTGAAGCATGGCCCGATCGCGCTGGTCGACGAGCACACGCCCGTCATCGTCGTCGCCCCGCCCGACCACGTGTTCGAGAAGACGGCGAGCAATCTGCAAGAGGTGGTCGCCCGCGGTGGTCGGGTGCTGCTCCTGTCGGATGCGGCTGGCGTGAACGCGCTGGAACGCTACGTTTGGCGGGCGATCACCCTGCCCGACGTCGATCCGTTCACGGCCCCGATCGTCTACAGCGTGCCGTTGCAGCTGCTCGCGTATCACGTCGCCGTGTGGCGGGGCACCGACGTCGACCAGCCGCGCAATCTCGCGAAATCGGTCACCGTGGAGTAACTGCCCCGCCGATCGAACCGAGCGACTTGGACTTGCGTAGAAGCACGAAATGACGCCGTCTACGCCAAGCTTCGTTCGTACGAGGGGCCATGCGAACACCGAACAGCCTCCCGCTGGGTGCGCCGACCGACACTTCGGGGCGCCCACCCTCTCCCCGCCGCCGCGAGGCCATGGCGGCGTTGTCGTTGGCAGCCCTGTTGGTGGCAGGTGGCTCGCTCGGTTTCGTCGCGTTCGCCGGCTTCACGCTCGACGTGGTGGTTGGCGCCCTCATGGCCTTCGTCCTGATCGCGAGCGTCGTCGTGCTGCGGGTCGACGGCTTTCATCCCTATCCGCGCTTTGGCGTCGCCAACCGCGTCACCTCGATCCGAGCCGCGGTCAACTGCGTGATTGCGGGGCTGCTGCTCGATCCCATGCGCCTGCAGGCCGATTGGACCGCCGGGATCGGTTGGGTCGTCTTGGGTTTGGCGCTTGCCTCCCTGCTGCTCGACGGGGTCGATGGCTATTTGGCGCGGCACAAAGGCGAGGTGTCGCGGTTCGGCGCGCGCTTCGACGTCGAAATCGACGCGACCTTGCTCCTGGTGCTGTCGGCGCTCGTCTTCGTCTTGGGCAAAGCGGGGCCGTGGGTCCTCCTGATCGGCGGCGTCTATTACGGGTTTGCGGCCGCTCGCGGGATTTGGCCTTGGCTGCGCTGCGAGTTGCCGCCCGGTCGCTGGCGCAAAGCGGTGTTCGTCCTGCAGGCTTCGTCCCTGCTCGTGGCGGTCGCGCCGAACGTGGCTGCCGCAACCGCTACCCTCGTGCTGGCGTTCGCGTTGACCGTGCTGGTGGCCAGCTTTGCCGTCGACCTCCGCTGGTTGGTGCGCCATGCGCCGCGCTGACGGGCTGGCCCTGGGCTTTGGGCTCCTCCTGCTGCACCTGCTGTTGACGGTGCCCAACCGGCTCGATGCCATCCAGCCCGCCGCCTTCATCCGGCTGCCGATCGAGTTGCCGCTCATCCTGCTGGCGTTGTGGCTGGCGCCGCTGGCGTGGCGACCCTGGCTGGCGCGCATGGTCGGCTTCCTCGCGGCCGTCGTTTTGGCGATCAAGCTGGCGGACATGGGCGCCTACGCGGCACTCAACCGTCCGTTCAGTCTGCTGTTGGACCTGCACCTCGCAGCAGCGAGTTGGCACCTCCTGAGCGGCGCGATCGGCACCGCGGCGACTGTGGCAACGGCCTTGCTCGCGCTCGGCCTCGTGCTCGCGGTGGCCTGGGCGATTGCGGCCACCCTGAGCCGCCTCGGTCGGGTCCTGCCGGCCGCACCCGCGACGCTGTCGGGGGCACCCTCCCGGCGTGCTGCCACGGCCCTGGCTCTCGCCTTGGTCGTGTTCGCCTTGAGCGTCGGCGTGGCACAAACTCAGGTGCTGACCGCCGACACCAGTCGGCTCGTGCGTGATCACGGGCGGTTTTTGAACGTCAGCCTGCAGGACTTGCGGGTCTTTCGTGAGCAGGCGGCGATCGATCCGTTTCAGGAGGTGCCGGCGACAACGCTCTTGGCCGATCTCAGGGGCCGCGACGTCCTGTTGTTGTTCGTCGAGAGCTATGGTCGATCGGCACTGGAAGACTTGCGTTATGCGCCAACCATTTTGGCGACGCTGGATCGGTTCGACGCCACCTTGGCGGCTGGCGGTTTCCACGTGCGCTCGGGTTGGGTGACGGCCCCGATGGTCGGCGGTCAGAGCTGGCTCGCCCATGCGTCGATCCTCTCCGGCCTCTGGATCGACAACCAACGCCGCAACCATAGTCTTATGCTGAGCGACCGGCGCACGCTCGTCCACGACTTCAATGCCGCCGGCTGGGAAACGGTGGCGGTGATGCCGGCCATCACCATGGCTTGGCCGGAGGTGGCGTTCTTCGAGTATGACCGCGTCTACGCGGCTGCCGATCTCGGTTACCGGGGTGAGCCGTTCAACTGGGTGACCATGCCCGACCAGTTCACCCTGAAGGCGATGCACCGGCTCGAACTCGACCGCGCGCCGCGCGGACCGTTGTTCGTCAAGTCGGCCTTGATCTCGAGCCACGCTCCCTGGACGCCGATCCCGCCGGTCCTGGCTTGGGAAGACATCGGCGACGGCGCCATCTTCACGCCTTATGCGCTGTCTGGCGACCCGCCGCACGTGGTCTGGCGCGATCACGACCGGGTGCGAGCCCAGTATTTGAAAGCCGTCGACTACAGCCTCACAGTTCTCGAATCCTTCGTCGAGCGTTTCGTCGACGACGACGCGCTCGTGATCATACTGGGCGATCATCAGCCCTCGCCGCTGATCACCGGGCCAGGTGCCTCGTTCGACGTGCCCATGCACGTGCTGAGCCGCGATGCGGGGCTGATCGAAGCGATCGAAGCCTGGGGCTGGACCCCGTCGATGCGCCCCGAGCCCAAGGCACCCGTCTGGCGCATGGACGCGTTTCGCGAGCGTTTCCTGGGCGCGTTCACCCCATCCGACGTCGCCCGGCTGAGCGCATTGTAAGCGGCATGGCTTCGTGATTTGCTCGAACGATCGTCGATCGAGCGGAGGGTAGCATGACGTCCGAGATGCGATCGCATGCAAGCCGGGAGCCGCGCCCGTGTCCGTGGTGCGGCGCCACCGTGGGGTGCGTTCGGGTTCACGGCCACGCGCAGTGCCTGGCCTGCGGGATCAACGTCGAGCCCTGTTGCAGCGGAGCGCCGCTCCCGGAGCCGGCACCGCCGGCCGAACCAGCCGAGGACCGGGCGCGGTGCGTCCGCTAGCGCTCCTGGCGCTGCTTGCGGTTCTCGCGGCGTGCGGACCGCCGCCTTGGCCGGGCCAGAGCCTCGTGGGCTATCCTGGCCTGCGCGAGGAGGTGCGGCGGGTCTACGAACGGGATGCCACCGAGCGGAGCTACTCCTGTCTGCGGCCCCGCCTGCTCGGCATTTATCGAGCGGAGATCGTCGAGCGCGACGGTGACTTGATGACCGTTCAAGTCCGCTATGCCTGGCGCGACGAGGTGAGTGATGATGATCCGCCCTTCGTCGGGTGTCAGGGTACGGGCGAGCGGGCCTTCGTCGTCGACGTCAGCGGCGAGGTGGCCCGTGTGGTCGGCATGAGCGGCGAGCAACGACTTCCGCCGCGGGGCTGATCACGCCATCATGGCCGACGCTCTTGCCTCGGGGAGGATCCGACGATGCGACGATCCCTGGTTGTGGCGGTCTGCGGTCTGCTGTTGTCAGCCTGCGCCGGCTTGCAGCCGCAAAACGATATCCTCGGTTTCAGCGGCCTCGGTAACGAAATCCGCAACTTCTACGAGCAACACGCGGTCGAACAGAACTGGAGTTGCACGTTCCCGCGGATCGACACCATCCTCACGGCGCAACGCGTCGAGGAGGGTGCCGAAGAGCAGACCATAAGGGTGCGCTATGCGTGGCGCTCGGGCGGTGGTCGGATCGATCCCGGCGCCAATCTCTGTCGCGGTACGGCGGAACGCGATTTCGTCATCCGCCCTCTGGGCGATCGCGCCGTCGTGGTCGCGATGACGGGCGGGCAACGTCGGCGGTAAGGCTCTATTGTGGTGGGCGTCGGCCCCAGTGCGCCGTTCAGCTCCAGACGCTGACGAGCCGAAAAAGACCGAGCCACAGCAATAGCGAAACCAGCATGGCCAAGCCAAAGCTGGCCAAAGGGTGCCAGCGATCATCTTGGCGCGGCGGCGGCGCCCAAACGGAACGAGGGAACGGCGCACTTTGGAAGTTGTTTTCCATCGCTGCTCTCCTGATCGGACGGCAAGAATAACAACAAACCGGAGGTTGAAAAGTACGAATTCATATCGATGACCAAAGTCTATAAATCGATAAAATTTGCGACAAGTTCTCGCCGCAAGCGGGCAAGCGCAGCATCGGCCGATTCGGCCACATCGGCCCAAGTGATCACGGCATCGCGCGCCACAGGGCGCATCAATCGGAGGTGGTTGGCGAGGCCCATCGGCACGGCGTCGGCCCGAACACTGTCCACCGCCCGCATCAGGCGGCCGTAGACGGTGTAGCCGCCTTCCCCGTCGAGGAGCTCGCCAGCTGCCAGTGGCCGCTTCGCCGTCGCCACCACGTCGGCGATGAATCTCGTCGCTTGGCCGGTCGCCTCACCCCGCAGAACCGCGTTGGCGACGCTGACACCCAGTTCCAGACCGATCAGGTGGAACGGGCGCCAGAGCGCAGCGTAACCGTCGTCGCTGGTGACCAGCCCGTATTCCCGAAAGCAACTCGCGGCATAAGGCGTTGGCGCCTTGAAGGTGACGTACACGCCCCAGCGCAGATGATCCGAAACAGCGCGGCCGTCGCGCTCGAGGTCGGCAACCACCTCGACCGTGCCGCGGTGCTCCAGCACGCCGCCGTCGCTTTCCGGGCGAAGCAATTGGGCCAGGTCGCGGGCGCCGCACGCCGGGAAGCCGAGGCCGCGGCGCTGCGGAAGCAGCCCGGTCGCGTTGGCGACCGCCGCCATCTCGATCGCCGACTTCGTGCCGTCGACGAACGAGTTGAACATTTTGGGGTTCATCCCGGCCCGACGCGCCATGTCGGGATCGAAGCCCATATTGGCCCAAACCGTCTCCGGTGTGGAGCGATGGAAGCGCGGCAGGTAGCGCGTCCCCTTACCGGCGGCGACGACCTCGAGCCCGCTGGTCTGGGCCCAGTCGACCAGTTCGGCGATCAGAGCCGGCTGGTCGCCATAGGCGAAGCCGTAGACGACACCCATGCGGCGCGCCTCCGCGGCCAGCACGGGCCCGACCGTCACGTCCGCTTCGACGTTCACCATCACCACGTGTTTGCCGGCCCGGATCGCCGCCAGCGCGTGGCCCGCCCCGGCCGCCGGGTCACCCGTCGCTTCGATCACCACGTCGAGCCGCGGGTCCTCCAAATGCGCATCCAGGCCATCGCTGCACCATACGCCACCGGACGCAATGGCGGCATCGAGATCGGCGACGCGGACGGCGTCTCCATCGAAGCCCACCCGCTCCAGATTCGCCCGCGCTCGGTCGACCGCGAGGTCGACGACCCAGACCACGTGCAGGCCCGGTGTCAGCCGGGCTTGGGCGAGGAACATGGTGGCGAATTTGCCGCACCCGACGAGAACGATGCGGATCGGGCGGTCTTCGGCGGCACGCGCGCGCAAGGCTTTGGCGAGGTTCATCTTCTCTGGCTCTCCCTGTGCGTTAGGCTATAGGGGTTCGGACTTGCGCTGGGCAAGCACCGTCCCCACACAAGGGCCATGATGGACACGAGGTTCGGCTTCCCCCGTTGGCGTCCCCCGGCATTCGGCCCGCTCTCGACGCTGGCAGCGGTACGCAGCGCCAGCGGACCGGCCATCCGCCACGTCAGCGACGACCTGGAACTGCGCCTTGCGGTGACCCGCGCGGACATTCGTGCCGCACAGGCGCTGCGCTTTCGGGTGTTCCACAACGAAATGGGTGCGGCGATGCGCGGCCGCGGGTTGTGGTTGCGCCGCGACATCGATCGCTTCGACCGCTACTGCGACCATCTCTTGGTGATCGACCGCTCAGCGCAGGGCCGCTCGCCCAAGGTCGTCGGAACCTATCGTTTGTTGCGTGGCGATGTCGCCCGCATGCGCCGGGGCTTCTACACCGCGGCCGAGTTCGATCTGGGGCCGTTGATGGGCAAGGCCCGCTCGATGCTGGAACTCGGCCGCTCCTGCGTCGATCCGGCCTATCGCAGCCGCGGCGTGATGCAGATCCTCTGGAAGGGCATCGCCGACTATCTTTTGCACTACGATTTGAAGCTGATGCTCGGCTGCGCAAGCTTTCCCGGCACCAACCCCGATGCGGTGGCGCATGCGCTGACGTTTCTGCACGATCGGCACCTGATGCCGGCGGGCGAGCGGCCGCGGGCCCTGCCGCATCGCTATGTCGAAATGAACCGGGTCCCGTTGGACCAATTGGACCCCGATCGCGTGCGCCGCGAAATGCCGCCCTTGGTGAAGGGCTATCTGCGCCTCGGCGGTCGCGTCGGCGAAGGGGCCGTCATCGACAAAGCGTTCAACACCATCGATGTGTGCCTGGTGCTGCCGGTCGAAGCGGTGACGCAGCGCTACGTCAAGCACTATACCCGCGACAGCAGCGATCAAGCCGCCGCGTGAGGCCGGTCCTGCGCCACGGCCGTGCGCTCCTGCGCTTCGGTGCGTTTCTCCTCGTCTCCCTTGCCTTCGCGTTTTTTTATCTCTTGACGCTGCCCTTTCCGCGCCGGCTGCAACAGCGTGTGCAGCGGCGGTGGTGCGCGGCCGTCAACCGTTGCGCCGGGCTAAGCGTGCGCGTCGAGGGTACGCCGGTCGACACGCCGGGCCCCATACTCTTCCTCGTCAACCACGTCTCGTATTTCGACATTCCCGCCTTCGGCAGCCTCGTCGACGCGACGTTCGTGGCGAAGAGCGAAGTGGCGTCGTGGCCGCTGTTCGGCCAGTTCAGCCGGCTCACCGGCACCGTGTTCATCCCGCGCCGCGTCAACCGGACGAGCGAACAGGTGGCGGTCCTGCGCGAACGCTTTTTGCGCGACCATCGCTTGATCCTGTTTCCCGAAGGCACCAACGGCGACGGCCGCAGCGTGTTGCCGTTCAAGAGTTCGCTGTTGCAAGCGGTGACCTCGGAAGCGACGGGCCTGCCCGTTACCGTCCAAGCCGTGAGCCTCGCCTTCACCCGCCTGACCACGGGCGAACCGCTCACCGGCCCCCATTACGATCTGTTCGCCTGGGTCGACGCCGACGACATGTTCCCACATCTGTGGCGAGCTCTGGGGTCGGCCGGCGCGGAAGTACGGGTGATCTTCCACCCGCCGCTGGCCGCCGATCTCAGCCAGGACCGCAAACTGATGGCGCGAGCGGCCGAAGCGCAGGTCCGTGCCGGCCTCGCGAAGCTGTGGGCCGATGTGCTGGACCCGACGACGCCAAAGGATCGTTGAAATCGAACAAGAAAAAAGGAGCCACGGGGGCTCCTCTTTCAGCACTGACCTGCTTCGAAGGCTTGCGCCTTGCTTTTTGTTATGAACGATAATTTAGCTCGTCGAGCGCCGTTCGGCTAGCGAAAATTTGCGCGAATTTCAAAGTGTGCGCTCAACCATCAGCTGCTTGATCTCGGCAATGGCCTTCGCCGGGTTGAGACCCTTGGGGCAGGTATCGGTGCAGTTCATGATCGTGTGGCACCGATAGAGCCGGAATGGGTCTTCCAAGTCGTCCAAGCGCTCGCCGGTGCTCTCGTCACGGGTGTCGGCGATCCAGCGATAGGCCTGTAGGAGCACCGCCGGGCCCAGATACTTGTCGCCGTTCCACCAATAGCTCGGGCATGCGGTCGAGCAGCAGGCGCAGAGGATGCACTCGTAGAGGCCGTCGAGCTTCTCACGGTCGTCGACCGATTGCGTCCGCTCCTTGGTCGGTTTCGGACTTTCGGCGCGCAGCCAGGGCTTGATCGATTCGTATTGCGCCCAGAAGTGGGTGAGATCGACGACGAGGTCCTTGACCACGTTCATGTGCGGCAAAGGGTAAACGGCCACGTCCTTGCCCGCGACGTCCTCGACCGCACAGGTGCAGGCGAGCGTGTTCGTGCCGCCGATGTTCATCGAGCACGAGCCACAAATGCCCTCTCGGCAGGAACGGCGAAACGTCAGGGTAGTGTCGACCTCGCTTTTGATCTTGATGAGCGCATCCAGCACCATCGGCCCGCAGTCGTCCATGTCGATCTCGAACGTGTCGAGCCGCGGGTTGTCGCCGGTATCCGGATCGTAGCGGTAGATCTTGAAGGTCTTGACGTTCTTCGCACCTGCGGGTGCGGGGAAATGCTTCCCTTTGGTAACGCGGGAATTGGCGGGAAGGGCGATTTCGACCATGGTTCGTGTGCTTCCAGCGATAGGATCGAACAGACGGTGCGGCGCGCTCAGTAAACGCGCTTTTGCGGCGGCACCGGTTCCACGTCGTTGCTCAGGGTGTAGCCGTGCACCGGCCGCTCGCCGAGGGCTGCCTGGTGCGCATGGTCCACCCAGATGAGGCTGTGCTTCATCCAGTTGACGTCGTCCCGCTCGGGGAAGTCTTCACGCGCATGCGCCCCCCGACTCTCGGTCCGATAACTAGCCGAATGCATGGTCGCGACCGCCTGCGTCATCAGGTTCTGCAACTCGAGCGCCTCGACCAGGTCCGTGTTCCAGACCATCGAGCGATCGTTGAGCTGCAGGTCGTCGAGCATCGTCGTGACCTCGCCGATCTTCTTGCAGCCTTCTTCCAGCATCGGGCCGTCGCGGAACACGCTGGCGTAGCGCTGCATCGTCCGCTGCATTTCCAGACGAATGGCACCGCTCTTGGTCTCGCCATTGGCGTGGCGGACGGCATCGAGGCGGCCGATCGCATCCTCGCCCGCATCCTTGGGCAAGGGCTTGTGCGCGGCACCCGCCACCACCGTCTCCGCCGCCCGATGCGCCGCCGCGCGGCCGAACACGACCAGGTCGATCAACGAGTTGCCACCCAGCCGGTTGGCGCCGTGCACCGAAGCGCAAGCGGCTTCACCGACGGCCATCAGCCCAGGGACGACCGCATCGACGTCGTTGCCCTTGGGCGCCACGACCTCGGTGAGGTGATTGGTCGGGATACCGCCCATGTTGTAATGGCACGTCGGCACCACCGGGATGGGCTCCTTGGTGACGTCGACCCCGGCGAAGATCTTGGCGGTCTCGGAGATGCCCGGCAGGCGAGCGTGCAGCACCTTGGGATCAAGGTGCTCCAGATGCAGCTCGATATAGCCCTTCTCCGGGCCACAGCCCCGGCCTTCGTTGATCTCGATGGTCATCGCGCGGCTGACGACGTCGCGCGAGGCGAGATCCTTGGCCGTCGGCGCGTAACGCTCCATGAAGCGCTCGCCCTCGGAGTTGGTCAGGTAGCCGCCTTCGCCGCGCGCGCCCTCGGTGATGAGGCAGCCCGCACCGTAGATGCCCGACGGGTGGAACTGGACGAACTCCATGTCCTGCAAGGGCAGGCCGGCGCGCAGCACCATCGCATTGCCGTCGCCCGTGCAGGTGTGCGCCGACGTGGCGGAGAAGTAGACCCGCCCATAGCCGCCGGTGCCGAGCACGGTCCGATGTGCCCGGAAACGGTGGATCGAGCCGTCGGCGAGGCACAGCGCCATCACGCCACGGCAAGCCCCCTCCTCGTCCATGATCAGGTCGAGCGCGAAATACTCGTTGTAGAACTCGACCTTGTTCTTCAACGCCTGCTGAAACAGCGTGTGCAGCATGACGTGACCGGTGCGGTCGGCGGCAGCGCAGGTTCGATAGGCCTGGCTCTTGCCGTACTCGGTGGATTGACCACCGAAGGCCCGTTGATAGATGCGACCAGCCTCGGTGCGGGAGAACGGGACACCGTAGTGCTCCAGCTCATAGACCGCAGCCGGCGCATTCTTGGTCATGTACTCGATGGCGTCCTGGTCGCCCAACCAGTCCGACCCCTTGACGGTGTCGTACATGTGAAAGCGCCAGTCGTCCTTGTTCATGTTGCCGAGGGCCGCATTGATGCCGCCCTGGGCCGCCACCGTGTGCGAGCGGGTCGGGTACACCTTCGACACGCAAGCGACGTGCAGCCCGGCCTCCACCATGCCCACGGCCGCCCTGAGCCCGGCGCCGCCGGCGCCGACGACGACGCAGTCATAGGTGTGATCGATGATTTCGTATGCTTTGCTCATCACGAACCTATCCGGAAAGGGCGACCTTGAGGATCGCGACCACGGCAGCGGTCGCGAAGGCGTAGACGGCGAGGTTGAGGACGGTCAGCGAAGCCACCTTCATGCCGATATGATGGACGTAGTCCTCGATGATCACCTGGCAGCCCATCTTGGCATGGGCAAAGGTCGAAACCACCAAGAGCACCATGAGCGTGGCGTTCACCGTGCCGCCGAGCCAAGCCGTCAGCGCCGCGTGGTCGGCACCGCTCAACGAGACCATGCTCCAAACGAACCACAAGGCCAAAGCGACGTTGCCGATCGCGGTGATCCGCACCCACTTGAAATGTTCGACGCCCTCACGGGCGGCGCCGAGACCGCGAACACGGGCGATGGGAGTTGATAGCGACATGAGCGTCATCCCCGGGCCGAAAGCAACAGCACCAGCCACGTCAACAGCGTGGCCCCAACGGCAAAGCCGATCACCATCATCGCCGTGCGTCGCGCAGTGTCCTTCTCGAAGCCGAGCCCGATGTCCCAGGCCAGATGACGGATGCCGTTGCCCATGTGCAGGAACAAGAACGCGGTGTAGCCGAACAGGACGAGCGCGCCGAACCAGCTGCGCACGACGCCATCGACCACGGCAAAGGCCTCGGGCCCGGACGCCATCGCCACCAGCCACACCGTCAGCATCACGAGCCCGACCGCCAAAGCGGCTCCCGTCACCCGGTGGCTGATCGACAGGACCATGGTGATCGGCCAGCGATAGATGGAGACGTGAGGGGAAAGCGGCATGGGCCGTTGGGCAGACACGGGTGCCTCCTGTTGTGTTTCGAGGTCGTCAAGCCGGTAAGGCGCGGGCGGGATGCAGGGACTTAGGTCCTGAGATTTCGAAATGGTAAAAGGCGACTTTCCCCTGTCAACGCGACCAACCTACGCCAAAGCCCTGCCCAGGCTCATTTTGCCCGCGGCATGATCGCCCAGTAGTCGAAGTCGAGCACCACCTCCGCGGGGTAGCGGCCTTCTTCGTCCTTGTCCGGAAACTCGTGGCACGGCCGGTCCTTGGTCGCGACCAGGCGCAGGCGCAAGGCGCCGACATCGCGGTGACGCGGCAGCGGCTGCTTGTCCAGGACCTCGGACCACGCATAGATGGTGTCGCCGGCGAAGGTCGGACCGACATGCCGACCGCCGTTGATACCGACCACGTGCATGCAGCCGGCAAGGCCATTGAACGACAGCGAGCGCGCCAGACTGATGACGTGGCCGCCGTAAACGATGCACTTGCCGAAGCGACCGTGCCGTTCGGCAAAGGCATCGAAATGCACCTTTGCGGTGTTCTGATAGAGGCGCGTCGCCATACGGTGCTCGGCCTCGTCGACGGTAAAGCCTTCGACGTGATCGATGCGTTCCCCGACCTCGTAGTCCTCGAAGGAAAAGCGTGAGCCCGACAGATGGTCGAGGTCGGCTTTGCCGCCCATGCCGGGGTTGACGAACAGCTCGTCGACGCTCAGCGCCTTGCTCAACTTCGGCACCACGGTTTCGGGGGCGGGACCGCCGACGTCCCGGCGTCGGATCATGACCCAGCGCACGAAGTCGACGACCAGCCGGGTGCCGGCATAGCCGCGCGTGCGAACCCAAACGGTGCCCGTCTGGCCGTTGGAATTGGCCCGCAGCCCGATCACCTCGGAGCGGGCATAGATGGTCTCGCCGACGAACACCGAGCCGTAAAAGCGGCCTTCGGCATAGCCGAGATTGGCCACGGCGTTCCAGGATACGTCCGGCACGGACTTGCCGAACACCATGTGGAAGGTCAGCAAATCGTCCAAGGGGGCGGCGGGCAGACCGTTGCGCCGGGCGAAATCGTCGCAGCAGAACTGCGCGTAGCGCGAACCCGTGAGCGCCAAATAGAGTGTCGCGTCGCCGCTCGTCACCGTCCGCGGCGTGGCGTGGATCAGCGTTTCACCGACCCGAAAATCCTCGAAGAACCGACCGGCGTAGGTCTTGCTCACCGCACCCTCCACAGCCCAGGGAGGGTGACCTAGCAGGAATTGCTGCGATGCACAAACCCAGGATGGGTCAGCGCGTCGTCGGCCCCGTGGGGGGCTGCGGTTCGTCGAGCAGGTGCTCCAGCATCCGACCCAGCGCCACGAGCGGGAAGATGTCGTGGTGGACGCTGCTCTTCAAAAACACGAAAGGCGCTTTACCACTTTTCGCGAAGCGTTCCACGAAATCCTCATGCCCGGTGATGAGCACCACCGGTGTGGCGCCGGCTGCCTCCTTTAGTCGGTCGTAGGTCTCGGGGCCTCGGCTGTCGGGCAGGTTCAAATCCGACACGACGAGGTCGAACGCCGTCGTCCCCAGACGTTCCAAGGCATCGTCGAGCCGACCGACACACACGATGTCGGCGTGGGTTTTGGCCAGCGTGCGCCGGAACAGCGTCTGATCCAAGGCGTCGTCCTCGATCAACAGGACTCGGGCGGGGGCAGAGGGCATCGGGCGCGTCCGTTCACGATTGCCGAATTAGGATGAAACTCCTATAGTCCATCGCGCCGTCTGCGACAACACAAACCGTCGAGGCTCTGACGTCATGCCCAAGCCGCTCCTCCTCCTCGTAGAAGACGATCCGTTCGACGTGCTGGCGATGCGACGGTGCGTAACGAGCTTCGACCTGCCGGTGAGCCTGGAACATGCGGGGGATGGCGAAGAAGCGCTGATCAACCTCAGCCGCGCCATGGCCAAGCCGCAGCCGCCCGAGGTGATCGTTCTGTTGGACCTCAACATGCCGCGCATGAACGGGATCGAGTTTCTCGACGCCATCCGCGCCGACCTGAAACTGGCGCGCACGATCGTCTTCGTCCTCTCGACCTCGCGCGACCCGCGTGACCGCCGCGCGGCCTACGCCCGCGGCGTCGCCGCCTACATCTGCAAGGATGCCCTGGCCCCGGACTATGCCGACCTCGCCACCCTGGTTCGCGCCTATGTCGACCTCGTGACGCTACCGCAACCGGGCCAGCCCTGAAGCCTCAAGGCACGTCCGGCAGACGCGCCCGCGCAAACCGCCCAAATCCGATCTCCCGCAACAACCGGCTCGGCGTACGAACCGGTTTCGCCTCCACGCTCCATGCCCTCCGCTCGTCGGGGCCCTCAACGTCGAGAGATGCGACGCAGCAGGCTTGGGCGTGCCAGCCAGTCAGCCTTGGGGCGTACCCCGTGGCCCAACTCGGTCGGCGGCGCGAAGCGGCCGTCGCTCGGCAGGGGCAGGCCCGTTACGGCCTGGGCGTACCAACCCCGATAATAGGCCCGGACCGATTCCTGAAACACGCAGTTGGGCGTGGCGAAGGCGAGGTGCAGCGAGGCCGCGTAGACCACGGGCCCGGTGCAATCGTGCGGCGCCACCGGCCGCTGAAACGCATCGGTGAGGGCTGCGATCTTGCGCGCCTCCGTCAACCCGCCGCACCAGGCGATGTCCAGCATCGCGTAGTCGACGGCATCGGCCCGGAGCACGTCCAAGAACTGCGCCCGGCCGGCGAAGGTTTCGCTCGCCGTGACGGGCACGCCGGCCATCCGGCGGAAGTCGGCGAGGGCCTTTGGGTCCGCGTTGCGGATCGGGTCCTCCATCCAGAAAATGCCGTAGGGGCGGATGGCCTCGGCGATGGTGCGCGCCGCGGGCGGCTCGAACAGCGCGTGACACTCGATCAGAATTTCCATCTCGTGGCCGACGGCGTCGCGGATCGCGGCGACGGCCTGCTCCGCCGCCGCGATCTCGCGCCGCCAGAGCGCTTGGCCGCGAAAGGCACCGGCCGCGGGATCGAACGGCCAGATCTTCATCGCCCGAATGCCCTCGGCGAGCAGGTCTTTGGCGAGGGCACCGGCGTCCCGCATGAAGGCGATCTGGTCGTCGTAGCGCTCGATCGGGGCTTCCGCGGCAGCGATGGCGCGGCGCCCGCCCGAGGCGTTGTAGCGCGGCCCGGCACAGGTGTTGTAGGTGGCGACATGGTCGTGGGCGAGGCCGCCAAGGAGGCGCCACAGCGGCTCCCCCTTGGCTTGGGCGAACAGGTCCCAAAGGGCGATGTCGACCGCCGAGGCCGCGCGGATTTCCGCCCCGGACGAACGGCTGCCGACATAAGGGCGCAAGAGCTCGGTCGAGATGCGCTCCAGGTCGAACGGGTGACGCGCCTGCAGATGGGGCCAGATCTGGTCGTGCAGATGGGCCTCGACGGCGGCGGCACCGCGGAACGTTTCGCCGAAGCCGATCAGGCCACCCTCGCCGTGCAGAAAGACCCAAAGCAGGTTGGTGGCCTCGGGGTCACGGATCGTTTCGAGTGCGGTGAGCTTCATCGGATGAACGCGTTCGGCAGGGTGAGCGAGATGGCCGGCACGTAGGTGGTCAGCATCAAGGCGGCGAAGATCGCCAGATAGAACGGCCAGATCGTCTTGATGACCTGCTCCATCTTCGTCTTGCCGATGGCGCAACCGACGAACAGGCAAGCCCCGACGGGCGGGGTGGTGAGGCCCAGACCCAAGTTCATCATCATGATCATGCCGAATTGGATGGGGTCCATGCCGAGGCTCACCGCGACCGGCAAAAAGATCGGTGTGCAGATCAGGATGAGCGCCGCCATGTCCATGATCATGCCCAAGACCAACAGCATCAGGTTGAGCAAGAGCAGGATGACGATCGGATTGTCGGAGATGGCGAAGAGGAAGACCGTCAGCTGCTCGGGGACCCGGTAGAGCGCCAGGAGAAAGGCAAAGGCGGTGGCGCAGCCGACCAGGATCATCACCAACGCCGTGGTGCGCACCGCCCGGGCAACGGCCAGGGTGAAGTCCTGCCAGGAGAGCGAGCGATAGACCAGCGTGGTGACCAACAGCGCGTAGATGCAGCCGATGGCCCCCGATTCGGTCACGGTGAAGACGCCGGACAACACACCGCCGACGATGATGACCGCCGTGACCAGACCCGGCACGGCGGTCACGAACGCGACCCCGAGCGCTGTCCAACCGGGAAAGGCCTCCTTCGGATAGCCGCGCTTGATCGCCACCAGATAGGCCGCAAGGGCGAGGCAAGCGCACATCAAGATGCCCGGCACGACCCCCGCCAAGAACAGCTTCGAGATCGACACGCCGCCGCCGGCGGCGACCGCGTAGAGGATCATGTTGTGGCTGGGCGGGATCAGAATGCCGGCAACCGACGAGGTCACCGTGACGTTGACCGCGTAGTCGGCATCGTAGCCGCGCTTCTTCATCACCGGGATCAACAGCGAGCCCAGCGCCGAGGTGTCGGCCACGGCCGAGCCCGAAATCCCGCCGAACAGCATCGAGGAGAAGACGTTGACGGTGCCGAGGCCACCGCGGACGTGGCCGACCGCGGCCGCCGCCAAGCGCACCAGCCGTTGGGCGATGCCGCCGTGCAGCATCAACTCGCCCGCAAAGATGAAGAACGGGATGGCCAACAGCGAAAAGACCGAGACGCCGGAGAGGATGCGCTGAAACGCGATCATCAACGGCAGGCCTTCGAGCCAGAAGACGACGACGGCCGAGATGCCGAGCGCGAAGGCGACGGGTACACCGATCAGCACGCAAAAGGCGAACAGGCCCAAGAGAACGGCGAGTTCCATGGCCGGTCAGTCGCCTTCGCCGGTGGGCGCTTCCGGCGCCTGCAACGGCGGCACGGGCCGGCTGCGGAGTTGCCGCCAGACGAGGACCGCCGCGAACACGACCATCAACACGCCACAAATCGTGGGGGGAATGGCGCGCACGCCTTCGGGGATGTCGAGCAGCGGCAGGTTGCGCCGCCAGTTGAACTGGACGAGTTGGTAGGCCTGCACCGCCATCACGGCCCCGAAGCCGAGGATCAGGAGGTCGCGGACGATGGCGAGGGCGCGGGCGATCGGCGTCGGCATGGCCTCACGGACGAAGTCGACCGACAGATGCGTGCGTTCGGCCACGCCGACCGCGGTCAGCAGGAAGGTGATGAAGGAGATCAACAGGATGGCCAGGGCCTCGGCCCAGGTCGGCGTCGCGTTCAGCACGTAACGGCCGAACACCTGCCAACCCATGGCCGCGACGATGACCACCAGCGCCACACCGCCGGTGATGGCGGCGGCGCGGCGCAACAGGCCGAGGACGGCGTCGACGCGCCGTTCCGAGGGCGTGGGCTCCAACTCGGACAAGACGAGGCTCCGGGAGCGGCGCTCAGCCCCTTACTCGATCGACTGGATCAGTTCGACCAGCGGCTCCAGCTCGGGATTACGCTGGAAGGCCATTTCGTAGACGGGGGACATCGCCGCCTGGAACGCCGCCTTGTCCTCGACCTCGTTGATGCGCACCCCGGCCGCGATGACGGCCTCCATGGCGGCGGCATCGCTTTCGGCCCAAAGCTCACGCTGCATCACCGCACTCGCCTGGGCCAATTCGAGGACCAGTGCCTGGTCCTCGGCCGAGAGCGAATTCCACCGCCGGAGGTTCATGCACAAGCACTCGGGGATGATCAGGTGCTCGGAGATCGAGTAATAGCCGGCCACCTCGAAGTGACCAGTGCTCTGGAACGACGGGAAGTTGTTTTCCGCACCGTCGACCACACCGGTCCGCAACGACTGGTACACTTCGGAAAAAGCCATCGGCGTGGCATTGCCACCGAGCGCTTCGATCATGCCGACGAACAGGTCGTTGTTCATGACGCGGACCTTCATGCCTCGAAGGTCGGCTGGTGTGTTGATCGGGCGCTGCGAATTGTAGAAGGAGCGTGAGCCGGAATCGTACCAGGCCAGCGCCTTGAGGCCCTCGCGGGCCATCGCTTCCGCGAGCGCTTCACCGAGCGCACCGTCCATCGCCCGATGCGAATGCTCGAGGTCGCGGAAGACGAACGGCAACGAGACGACGTTGGTCTCCGGCACCACCGGTCCCATCGGGCCCAGATTGAACACGGCAAAGTCGATGCCGCCCAAGCGCAGCTGCTCGATCGCGTCGGGTTGCGAGCCGAGCACCCCGCTGTGGAAGGTGCGGGCGGTCAGCCGGCCATCGGTGCGCGCCGCCAACTCGTCGGTGAACCAATCCATGCCCTGCGAGACCGAATATTCGGGCACGTGGATGTTCCAGCCCCGCCATTCGGCCTGGGCGGTGCCGGTGGCGGTGAGGAAACCGAGGGCAGCAAAAACGGCGACCCCGCCGACGGCGCGGCGGCTCCATGCAAGCGGCATGACGAACTCCCTGATCATGGCTGGGCGCGTTGTCGTGATCGCGCCTCTATCTCGTCGTTATACCCTCGCCGGTCGCACGGCAATGGTGTCCGGGTATTGGATGGCTAGCGCTGCAGCAGCAAGGCGTTGCGCCCCGACTGGACCACGGTTCCGGCTTGGTTGGTCACGCGAAAGCCGAGGCCGAGAATGCCCCGATCCGGGCGCCGGCTGGGGCGCAGTTCCAAGACCTCCAGGGTGGCCTCGATGCGGTCGCCGATGAACACGGGCGCCTCGAAGCGCCAGTCCCAGCCCAGCGAGGCAACCGCCATGAGCTGTACCGCGGCGCGGTTCTTGAGGCCATCGACGAGCGACAGGACGAGCAGGCCATGGGCGACGCGGGCCGGAAAACCCAGGGCCTTCGCCGCCTCGTCGTCCATGTGCAGATCGAAGAAATCACCCGCGAGACCGGCAAAGCCGACCACGTGCGCCTCGGTGACCAGAAGCCCGCCCGTGCGGTAGCGATCACCCACGGCCAGGTCGTCGAACCGGTAGCAGCCCGGCTCCAGCTCAGGGCCCGTGCTCATGCCGCTTGCCACTTCATCAAGTGGGTGCCCGCAACGCAGGTCGTGCCGGCGTCGTTGTCGACCGTCACGCGGCCGAGCGAGCGCTGCTTGGCCAGGTCGAACCCCTGGATCGTGTAGCGGGCCGTCAGGGTGTCGCCGATGAAGACCGGGTGGACGAAGCGAACGCGGTCGTAGCCCAGCGACACCGAGGTGCCGGCAAAGCCCCGGGCCCGCGCTTTGGCGCTCATCAACGAGGCCGTGCCGGACAGGAGCGCCATCGCCAGGAGCCCGTGGGCGATCCGCCGGCCGAACGGGGTCGAACGGGCGTAGACCTCGTCGACGTGGAGCGGATCGAAATCGCCGCTGACCGCCGTAAACAAGGCCACGTCGGTCTCGGTGAGGGTCTTGGACAACTCGACGTGATCGCCGATGGCAACCGGAAGAGAGGCTTGCTCCATCGTCACTCCCAACTGGCTTCGTCGCGCTGGGATCCACGCTCATTCTGGATATGGCCGTCGCCGACGTGCACACTGTCGCCCCCGGGTCGTGGACGGTGAGCGCGGCCTTTCTTTTCGAAACCGCGCGAATCGTGCAGGAGCATGATCCGAAACAAGCCCAGGTGAATGCAACACGCAAAGCGCTTTTGAGAGACGCGCTTCACCTGAGCGTATTCCTGCCCATTCAACGGTCTGGCCCATGGCCGGGTGTCGTGCGCCATGAGCAGACGCGCTCGGTGTCAGCGTTTGCGGAAGCGGTCGAGGGTGACGATGTCGGCGCCGCCCTTGGGCGTGTCGTCGTCGGGCGGGACGTCGCCCGGCTTGCCGTCGGCCGCGGGCTCGTTCTTCGCCACCGGCGCCAACGTCAGCGGTGTCGCCGCCGGACCTTGCTGACGCGCGGCATCGGCCTCGCGGTCGGCCAGGGTGAATTGGAGGCCGAATTCGACGCCCGGATCGGCGAACACCTTGACCGCCGCCCAAGGGATCGACAAGCGCTGCGGCCGGCCGCCGAAGGCGAGGGTCACACCGAAGCGTTCCTCGGTGACCTCCAGGTCCCAGAACTGGTGCTGCAGGACGATGGTCATCTCCGGCTGGTAGCGCTGGCGGAGATCGACCGGCATTTCGACACCCGGATGGTCGGTGCGGAACGTGATGTAGAAATGATGCGGCGCTTCCAGCCCCTGCCTCGAGGTCTCGTCGAGCACCTCCTTCACCACCCCGATCAGAGCGTTTTCGACCAGCTCAGCATAAGGAATGTAGCCTTCGGCCATCGAGGACGCCCACCGGTTGGAACGGAAACACGACTCCGGGGGCCGAAGCCCCCGGAGCGTGAAGGGTTCTGTTGCCCGGCCCCTTCAAGCCGCGCTTGCCGTGTTAGGCGGCAGCGAGTGCAACGTCATTGTCGTTGGCACTTGTGCTTTTGGCCCGATAACGGCGGTACCATGCCGAGCGAAAGCCAGCCCTTTACTACGCGCGTCGATCCTGGTTCGCCCCCGTGAGATCCCGTGGTGGGATGATTGGTGGAGGCGCCGGGCACTGCCCCCGGGTCCGCTACGCCTATTCCGACGGGCGTTTATCGCCATAGTCGACCAAGCGACAAGATGCATATAAGCCCTCGCGGCCGATGTGCAAAGGGCGCGCGGTGCCTTTTCACGAAAGAGGGATGAGCAGCGATGACCTTGGGCGAGGCGGAACGCGAGGCGATCCGGCAGCAGCGGGAGATGTCGACGCCGACGCGGCGGGCGACGGTCGAGGCGCTGGAGGCGATCCTGTTCGAGCCCATCGAGGTCTTGGACCACGGCTTCGTCCGCGTCGTCGATTACATGGGCGACGATGCCGCCATCGTCCAGGCGGCGCGCGTGTCCTACGGCAAGGGCACCAAGAGCGTCAGTTCCGATGCCGGCCTGATCAACTACCTCCTGCGGCATCGGCACACGACGCCCTTCGAGATGTGCGAGATCAAGCTGCACGTGAAGCTGCCGATCTTCGTGGCCCGGCAGTGGATCCGCCACCGCACCGCCAACGTCAACGAATACTCGGCGCGCTACTCGATCCTGGATCGGGAGTTCTACGTGCCGGCGGCGGATCAGGTGGCACCGCAGAGCACCAGCAACCGGCAGGGGCGCGGCGAGCCGTTGGACGACGCCGCCGCGGCAGCGGTGCGCGCGCGGATGCAGGCCTCGGGTGCCGAAGCCTTCGACCTCTATGACGCGCTGTTGGCCGAGGATGGCCCAGGCCTCGCCCGCGAACTCGCGCGCGGCGTGCTGCCCTTGGCCACCTACACCCAGTGGTACTGGAAGATCGACCTCCACAACCTCCTGCACTTCACGGCCTTGCGGGCCGACCCGCACGCCCAGTACGAAATCCAGGCCTATGGCCGGGTGCTGCTCGACATCGTCGAAAAATGGGTGCCGCTGACGCATCGGGCTTTCGTCGAGTACCGGCTGGAAGGGGCCAGTTTGTCGCGCACTCAACTGCAAGTTGTGCGGCGCCTTCTGCGCGGCGAAGCGGTGGATTTCGCCGCTTCCGGCCTCAGCCAACGGGAGTGGGCAGAATTGCAACAGGTGCTGGCCGATCGCGTCTGAGCGTGGCTAGGGAACGAGGGTTGCGTTTGCCGTGTTGGGTGATGTGTTGTAGTTAAGCCTCGGATGCGACTGCCTGCCTGTGGCGGCTAAGCATCCGTTTCTCGCGGGAACGGACGGTGAGGTCGTTACGGTATGAGCCGTTGGCGCCGAGCCAACCACAGAGTTGTCGAGGTGGAGGAGAACATGTTCAAGGTGAGCAAGACCGCCCTCTCACTGGTCGGCGCCCTGCTCCTGGCCGGCTGCGGCCTGGGTGCGGAACGTGCGATCAATGAATTGAAGGCAACGCCGGCAACCGGCGACACGTTCAACCAGACGCTGGCGCGCGAGTACTTGGCGCTGGCGGAGAAGGAATGGCGTCTGGTCGATTACGATTCGGCCGAGTACTTTGCGACCAAGGGCGTTTCGGCAGCGCGCGGCGAATCGCCGGGCCTGACCCCGCTCGCGGCGCGAACGCTGCGGAGCGACTTCGTCGAAGATGCGGCTTCGCTGCATGCGCAGACGGCCGACTACATCAACCGCATGCGTGGCAGCGACCCGGTGAATGCTGCCCGCGCCCAGGCGCTGATGGACTGCGTGCTCGAAGAGTACGAGGAGTACTGGCAGGTCGACTTCATGCCGTACTGGCTGGCGTCGTGCCGCGACCCGTTGGTGGCGCTGCTCGAGGAAGGCATGCCGGCGACCATCGTGTTGTCGTCGGACGTGTTGTTCGACTTCGACCGCTCCGACATCAAGCCGCAGTTCGAGGGCGTGTTGCGCGAGGTGGCCGAGTTGATCCGGGCGACCGGCGATCCGGTGCAGATCGAAGGCCACACCGACAGCATCGGCCCGGCCGAGTACAACATGCGCCTCGGCCAGCGTCGTGCGGACAGCGTTGCCAACTTCCTGGCTGCGCAGACGGTGCCGCGTGAGTTGATGACCACGGTGAGCTTCGGTGAGACCCGCCCGGTGGCGCCGAACACCACCCCGGATGGCCGCGACAACCCCGAGGGCCGCGCCCTCAACCGTCGCGTCGAGATCAAGCGCTAAGCTTCGTCTCCATCGTCACGAAGAAGGGCGGCAGGTTGGACCTGCCGCCCTTTTTCGTGGGCGGGTCCGCGACGGCAACGCGCGGACCCAAGCTCACGAGGCCTCAGTCAACCGCCTCGTCGATTGCTTCGCTGGTGGTATCCGCCGCGTCGCCGATGGCGCGGCCGCCGGCCTCCACGTCCTGCCCCACACCTCGGAAGGTGTTGCAGCCGCCCAACAGCAGGATGGCGGCAAAGGCTACAGCGAGCAGGGTTGAGGGGGGCCGTCGCGCGGCGTCGCTCTGGTCGTGCTGCATGGAACCGTTCCTCCGAATGATCTCCCATGCATCAACCCGGCAACTCGGCTTCTGGTTCCGGCCTTAGAGCGTTTCCCGGTTAGGTAGCGCACGGACCATCCCTCTCCCCCGCCCGGCCACCCATGGTATCGTACACTCATGGGTGGGCGGGACCGGGAGAGGGATGGTCAAGCATTTCGGGAAACGCTCTAGTCCTACTGTGTCATAAGCTGTTGCATTGTCTTAGCTTTGTTCGCTAAGGCTTTTG
>RECO01000217.1 GCA_007694015.1 Geminicoccaceae bacterium | reverse complement strand
GCCCTTCGCCGCCCTCGACGAGATCACCCGCTTCAAGCTCAACAACGACCTCTTGCAGCTTTGGGCGCAGCGCCGGTTCACGGTCATCTTCGTCACCCACAGCGTCTACGAGAGCGTCTATCTGTCCGAGCGCATCCTGGTGATGGCGGCGCGGCCGGGGCGGATCGTCGGCGAGGTGCGGATCGACGCACCCTATCCGCGGGACGACGCGTTCCGCACCTCCGAGACCTACAACCACTGGTGTCGCCAAGCCTCGGCCGAGCTGCAGCGGGCGATGCAGTTGGGAGAGGCCTGATGTCGACGGTCCTGCGCCCGCCTGCCGTCATCGAAACCGCTGCCCTGCAGGACGTGGCGCTGGCCGAAGCGCACGAGCGCCGGGCACGGTTGGAGCGGTGGGTCAAATGGACCGCGCCCTTGGTCATCGGCTTGGCGGCGTTGGGGGGGTGGGAGTTCATCGTCTGGTACAACCAGATCCCGCACTTCATCCTGCCGGGGCCGAGCCTGATTTTCGAGACGCTCCTGCGCGATTGGGGGCTCTTGTCGGCGTCCTTGCTGGTGACGCTGCAGATCACCTTCATGGCCCTGGGCGTCGCCATCATCGGCGGCGTCGGGCTCGCCGTTTTGTTCAGCCTCTCCAAATGGGTCGAGCTGTCCTTCTTCCCGTTCGCCGTCATCCTCCAGGTGACGCCGATCGTCGCCATCGCGCCGTTGATCCTGATCTACGTCGACAACACCTACGTGGCGCTCTTGATCTGCGCTTGGATCGTGGCCTTCTTCCCGATCCTCTCGAACACCACGCTCGGCCTCAACAGCGCCGACCACAACCTGCAGAACCTCTTTCAGCTCTACGGTGCCAGCCGCTGGCAAACCATGCGCTATCTCCGCCTGCCGGCGGCGATGCCCTATTTTCTGGGCGGCCTGCGGATCGCGGGCGGCCTTGCGCTCATCGGCGCCATCGTCGCCGAGTTCGCCGCCGGTACGGCCGGGGCCGGCTCGGGGCTCGCCTACCGCATTCTGGAGGCCGGCTTTCGGCTCAACATCCCGCGCATGTTCGCGGCCCTGATCCTCATCTCCGTCGCCGGCATCGTCATCTTCATGGTGTTCTCGCTGCTCTCGCACCTGATGCTGCGCAAGTGGCACGAGAGTGCCTTGAAGCGCGAGATCTGAGCCCGTGCCGTTGCCGCAGCAAGGTGCCTTCACCCTCGCCGACGTCTCGGTGCCGGCGTGCCTGGTCGAAGGCTTCGCCCACGGTGCCGCCGATCACGAGGGCGTGGTCCGGCTCGACCTCGGCATCGCCGACGGTCGGCTCGCCGCACCCTCAGGCGTACCCTCGGGCGAGGTCGTCGCCATGGCCGGGCGGATGGTCTGGCCAGCGCCGATCGACGTGCACACGCATTTGGACAAGGGCCACATCTGGCCGCGCGCCCGCAATGCGGACGGCAGCTTCGCCTCGGCGCTGGAGCGGGTGCGGCGTGATCGGGAGACGCATTGGCGCGCCGAGGACGTGGCGGCGCGCATGGACTTCGCGCTCTGCTGCGCCTGGGCCCACGGCACCGCCGCGGTGCGCACGCACCTGGACAGCTCCGGCCCCCAGGCCGCCATCTCCTGGCCGGTGTTCGCCGCGGCGCGCGAGCGCTGGGATGACCGGATCACCCTGCAGGCGGTCTCGATCGCCGTCCTCGACGACTATGCCGGCGCCAAGGGAGCCTATCTCGCGGACCTCGTCGCCGAGCACGGCGGCATTCTCGGCCTCGTCCCCTGGATGGTCGACGATCTGGGCCCCCAGCTCGACCGCTTCTTGAACCTCGCCGCCGAGCGCGGCCTCGACGTCGACCTGCACGTCGACGAGAGCCTCGATCCGGCCTCCACCGCGCTCAGGGAACTGGCGCTGGCGGTACGGCGCACGGGCTTCGCCGGCCGGGTCGTTGCCGGCCATTGCTGTTCCCTGGGCGTCCAGGACGAGGCCTTTGCCTTCAGGACCCTCGACCTCGTCGCCGAGGCCGGCATCGCCATCGTGTCCCTGCCGCTCTGCAACCTCTACCTGCAGGACCGGCTTGGGGCGCGCACGCCGCGGCGGCGCGGCATCACCTTGCTGCACGAGATGCGGGCGCGCGGCATCGACGTCATGGTGGCGAGCGACAACACCCGCGACCCGTTCTACGCCTATGGCGACCTCGATCTGCACGAGGTGTTCCGCGCCGCGGTGCGCATCGGCCATCTCGACCACCCCTTCGGCGACTGGCCAAGCGCGGTCACGGCGACGCCCGCACGGATCATGGGGCTCGGCGAACGCGGCGTGATCCGGCCCGGCGCGCCCGCCGATCTCGTCATCTTTCAGGGCCGCAGCTTTTCGGAAGTCTTGTCCCGGCCGGAGAGCCGCCGCACCATCCTGCGCGGTGGGCGCGTCAGCGACGCCGCGCCGCCAGCCTATGCGGAACTGGACCCGCTCTTCGCCTGATCTCGGGAGATGTAGATGGCCGATGTCGCCTTGTTGTTGGACGAACTGTCGGACCTCGAGATCGAGACCCAGCCGCAGAAGGTGAAGCGGCGCAGCCGCGACTTCTACTGGTACAGCCCGATCCTGCGCCCCAAGCTCGACCCGGTGACGGCGGATGCGGTGATCACGGCGAAGAGCGAGGCCGACGTCATCCGCGTGGTCGAGCGCGCCTTCGCCCGTGACGTGCCGGTGACGGTCAGGGGTGCCGGCACCGGCAATTACGGCCAGGCCATGCCGCTTCGGGGCGGCCTCGTCCTCGACGTCGCGGCCTTGAACGCGATCAAGCTGATCGAGCCGGGCCGCGTCCGGGTCGAGGCGGGCGCCAAGATCATCGACATCGACCAGGCCTGCCAGCGCCATTCGGGCCAGGAGCTGCGCTTTCACCCCTCGACCCGTGCGACCGCCACCATCGGCGGCTACGTCGCCGGCGGCTCGTCCGGCATCGGCTCGGTGACTTGGGGGCTGTTGCGCGATCCGGGCAACATCATCGCTGCCCGCGTCGTGACCATGGAAGAACGCCCGCGGGTGTTGGAGCTGCGCGGCAACGACGTGCAGAAGGTCAACCATGCCTACGGCACCAACGGCATCATCACCGAGCTCGAGATGCCCCTGGCCCCGGCCTATGCGTGGCGCGAATACGCCATCGCCTTCGACGACTTCATGGCCGCCTGTCGCTTCGCCGATCAGGTGGCGAAGATGGACGGCCTCGCCAAGAAGCTGGTGTCGGTCATCCCGGCTCCCATCGCCGGCCGCTGGCTCACCCCCGACTGGGCCAGCGAACGCGAAACGCTGGTCTTGTTGATGGTCGCCGACATGGCGGCCGAGACGTGCATGGATGCGGTGGCCGCAACCACGGGCCGGATCGTCCACGACCGTCTGCAGGCCGAACTGCCCGAGGGCGCCATCCCCATCTACGAATACACCTGGAACCACACCACGCTGCACTGCCTGAAGCACAGCCGCGCGATCACCTACCTGCAGACGTTGTTTCCGCCGCCGTTCCATCTGGCCAAGGTCGAGGAGATGTGGCGCCATTTCGGCGAGGAAGTGCATCTACACTTGGAGTTCGTGCGCTTCGGTGGCGAGGTGGCGTGTTTTGGTCTACAAGTGGTCGAGTATCGAAGTGCGGAGCGGTTGCAGGCGATCATGGATCACCACAATGGCCACGGTTGTCCGATCTTCAACCCGCACGACTACACGTTGGAGGGCGGCGGCATGAAGCGCGTGGACCGCGTCCAACTCGACTTCAAGCGCGAGGCCGATCCCAAGGGCTTGTTGAACCCCGGTAAGATGATCGGCTGGGACGACCCGGACTACGACGAGAGCGCGGACCGGCGCTTTCTCTATGACCACTGACGCCATGACCACGGGTCAAGCTCAGGCGCCGCGCGTGGCCAAAGCGGCCGTCGAGGCGGCTTTGGCCGAGCTGAACGGGCTGGTCGTCGACACCGAGCCCTTGCGCGTGCAACGGCGCAGCCGCGACTTCCACTGGTTCAGCCCGTTGTTGCGCGAGCAACTCGACCACGTCACGGCGGATGCGATCGTCTCGCCGGCGGACGAGGACGAGCTCAAGCGCGTGCTGGCCGCCTGCTACGCCCACGACGTGCCGGTGACGGTGCGGGGTGCGGGCACCGCCACCTCGGGGCAGGCCATGCCGCTCCAGGGCGGCATCGTCCTGGACATGGGCTATCTGAACCGGGTGCTGGCGATCGAGCCGGGCTGGTGCCGGGCCGGTGCCGGCTGCGTCATGGGTGTGCTCGACCACGCCTTGCGCGAGCGGGGCCAGGCCTTGCGCGTCCATCCCACGACCGTGGCGAGCGCGACCGTCGGGGGCTTCGTGGCGAGCGGTGGGGCGGGTGTCGGCAGCATCACCTGGGGCACGTCGAGCGAGGTGGGCGCCATTCGGGCGGTGCGCGTCGTCACCATGGAGGCCAAGCCCCGCACCCTGGAGCTGCGCGGCAGCCACGTGCGGCTGGCGCTGCAGAGTTGGGGCACGGCCGGCGTCATCACCGAGGTCGAATTGCCGACGGCCCCCCTGACGCGCTGGTTGGAGCGGGTGCTCGGCTTCGCGACCCTCGAAGCAGCGCTCCGCTTCGCCGATCGGCTGGCCCATGCCGATGCGATCTTGAAGCGGCTCGTCTCGGTCGTGGCCGCGCCGGCGCCCGGACGTTTCCTCTTCCCCCACGGCGTCGACGAAGCCACCCACGTCGTCCTGGTGATGGTCGCCGAGACGGCGGGCGAGGCGCTGACCGAGCTCATCACCGAGCATGGTGGCGAGGCGCTGTCGGTCGCGGGCTCGCCGCTCTATGATTACGCGTGGCAGCACACGACCCTGCACGCGGCCAAGCACGACCGCGGTTGGACCTACCTGCAGGTGGCCTACGCCGCGCCCGACCCCGTCCTCGAGGTGTTGGCGACGGCCGCGGCCCTCACCCCCGACGAGGTCATCCCCCACGTCGAGTTCCTGCGCATGGGCGGGCGCGTGGCCTGCACGGGCTTCCCCTTGGTCCGCTTCACCACGGACCTGCGCCTCGCCGAACTCATGGCCGCCCACGAGGCCGCCGGCGGCGTCGTCCACAACCCGCACGTCTTTACCTTGGAGGACGTGGGGCCGGGTTGGGGCGGCAAGGCCAAGCGCGCCTTCAAGCGCGAGGTCGATCCGAAGAACCTCTTGAATCCGGGCAAGCTGCGCAACGCCGTTTGACGCCCGCTGGTCTAGTGCGCTTCCCGAAATGCTTGACCTGCCCTCACCCCCGGCCGACCACCCACGAGTGCACGATACCATGGGTGGCCGGGCGGGGGTGAGGGCAGGCTCGTGCGCTACCTAACTGGGAAACGCTCTAGTGCGTTTCCCGAAATGCAGCCCTAGCCACGGCCGGGCGAAGCCCACATGTCTACAGTTGGCACGGTAGGGGATCGGACCGGATGATGGCCTTCGAGGACCGCGCGATCGACGTCGAGCCGCTGATTGCCGGCAGTGCGCTGCAGCGGCGCATCGACGAACTCGCCGAGGCGATTGCCAAGGACATGCCGCCGACGATGGTGGTGGTCGGTATTCTGACCGGCAGTTTCGTCTTCGTGGCCGACCTCGTGCGCGCCCTCGACCGGCATGGCCTTGCCCCCGACGTGCGGTTCGTGCAGCTCGCCAGCTATTTCGACGGCACGGAAAGCACCGGCGAGGTGCAGGTCCTGGGCAGCCTCAGCGGCAGCTTCGAGGGCCGAGCGGTGCTGGTGGTCGACGACATCCAGGATACCGGCCGCACCCTCGCGATGGCCAAGCGCATTCTGGAGGATCGCGGCGCCAAGCACGTCCGCACCTGTGCTTTGCTCGACAAACCGTCGCGCCGCGTGCTCGAGTTCCAGGCGGACTATGTCGGTTTCACCATCCCCGACGTGTTCGTGGTCGGCTACGGCATCGACTACGCCGAACGTTTCCGCCACCTTCCCTATATCGGCCAAATCAACGGCGACTGAGCCGACCCGAACCCCGGGCGACGGAGGACCGAGCCCATGTCCGAGCCAGCGCCCGCCGGGGCGGGGCCAAGCGTGGCCTTCGGCCTTTCGATCCGCGCCACGTTCATCGTGCTGTTGATCACCACCGTCCTGTTCGGGCTCGGCAGCGGGCTGTTCGGTACCTTGCTGGGGGTGCGGGCCACCCAGGAGGGCTTTTCGACCGGCGCCACCGGCCTCATCATGTCCGCCTATTTCCTGGGCTTCATCCTCGGCGCCTTCGTCTGCGTCGAGGTGGTGGCGCGGGTCGGCCACGTTCGTGCCTTTGCCGCCTTTGCCGCCATCGCCACCGCCATGGCCCTGTCCCACGCCATCTGGGTCGACGTCATCCCCTGGGTCGTCTTTCGCTTCGTCGCCGGCGTGGTCATGGTCGGCGTGGCACTGGTCATCGAGAGCTGGCTCAACGCCGGCACCAACGCCCAAAACCGGGGCCGCGTCTTTGCCACCTACATGGTGGCCAACCTCTCCGCTTTGGCGCTCGGTCAGCTCCTGTTGACCACGCAGGACCCGGCGGGCTTCCAGCTCTTCGCCTTCGTCGCCATCCTGTTCGCACTCTGCCTGGTCCCGACCGCGGTCGCCCGTGTCCAGACGCCCTTGCCGCACGAGCCGACCGGCCTCGGTGCCCTCGAACTCCTGCGCCGCTCGCCGGTAGGCGTCATCGGCTGCTTTGCCGTGGGCCTCGTCGGCGGCGGCTTTTGGGGCATGGCGCCGGTGTTCGCCACGCAACTCGGCTACGACGAGGCGCGGGTGGCGCTCTTCATGTCGACCGCCATCGTCGGCGGCATGGTGGCCCAAATCCCGGTCGGCCGCTTTTCCGACGGACGCGACCGGCGCAAGGTGATCGCGGGCATGGCGATCCTGGCCGCCGGCGCCAGCCTCTTTGTCTACCTGCAGGCCACCGGCGCCTTCGCCCTCCTGGCGCTCGGCGCCTTTTTGTTCGGGGCCACCAAATTCCCGCTCTACGGCCTCGCCGTCGCCCGCGCCCACGACGTCCTGCGGCCGGAAGAAGCCCTCGAAGCCACGCGGGGCCTGATGCTGGTCTTCGGTATCGGAGCGGCCATCGGCCCGTTCGTTGCCGGTCTCGTCATGGGGGCAGTCGGCCCCGCCATCCTGTTCGGCTGGTTCGGGCTGGTCTTCGGCGGCCTCGCCCTCTTCAGCCTCTACCGGCTCGCCCGCACCGATCCGATCCCCATCCCCGACCAGACCGTGTTCGTGCCGCACTTCCAGACCTCCCCCGAAGCGGTCGAGCTGGCCGAAGGCGAGGGTGGGTTGGACGAGCTGGAGACAGCACGGGTCGGGGGCACGTGAGGCGCCCCAAGCCGCAAGCGCGCTAGAGCGTTTCCCG
>RECO01000297.1 GCA_007694015.1 Geminicoccaceae bacterium | reverse complement strand
ACCAGGTTCATTTGCGCAACGTCCCGGATCGCCCAGGCGTCGCGGATTTCCTTGGCGTAGCGCCAATGCTGGCCAAAGATCGCGGCTTGCAAGAGCCATGACACCGACAGGAGGACGAGCCAGTCGGCGTAGAGATCGGTACCCCAGGCACCGATGTAGAGCGGCACCAAGAGGAATCGACTGGCAATCAGCGTGCCGAAGGTGAGGAGCTGGGTCGAAACGCCCTTCGCCAAGCGCTTCTTGAGGCCGCGACCGTCGGCTCGCGCCAGCGCTTTCAAATCGGGAGATCGTTCCGCCATGTCGGGTCAACCTGTGCCGACGGTAGCCGAAGGCCTCATCCGACGACGAACCGCGTCGCAGCAATAGCCACCAAAAGTTGAAAAAACAGCAAATTTCCAATCCACGGCAGCACCGCCGTGTTCAGGACGAGCGCTTGGCCGGCGCGTTGCGTCTGGTAGAAGAGCAAGAGGACGATGACGGTGAGGTTGAAGTCGACGAACCCAATCCAGCGCTGATAATCCAACCCGAGCACGAACAGCGGTAGCGGCGCCAGCACCACGCCGAGCGCGAGCAGGCGTTGCCAGGGATTCCAGACCGCGAGCGCCGTTCGTAAGCCATTCCAGGACAAAAGAGCGAGCAGGAGCGCGATCTTGACGATCAGGAAGGCTGCTGATGGTAGAGCATAGTACCAGCGCGGAGACGCCATGCGGATACCGTGGAATTCGCGGTCGCCACGCACCGTCTGGCCGAGCACGTCGTCCAGATTACGAAACTTGTTGACCGCGGCGAGTTGGCCCAGGCGGAAGTCGGCGCGGGCCTGGATCGCCGCCAATTCAGCCGCGATGACGCTCGGAAATTCCGCGTCGGAGGGGCGCGGTGGGTCGAACCGGGCGGCGGTGACGACGATCGACCCGATCACCACGAGGGAGGTCGTCAGCAGACCGACCGTGCGCCATGACCATGCGCCACGGGCGTGCAAGAGCACGGGCGCGACGACGAGGAGCGGGATTGCCGAGAACACCGCCCCCGGGTGGACGTAGAGGCTCACCGCTGCCAAGAGCCAAGTCACCGGCAGTAACCACACGCTTGGGCCCACCACCAAATATGCAAGCAGACCGAGCGCTGCTGGCAAATACATCAGGGGATCCGTATTTGGTAACAGCGCATTGTTGATCGAAAACCAGACGCCGGTAAAAGCGAGGAGGCCGATGGTGACGAATGGCAGCGTCGGTAGCGAACGCAAGCTCAGCCAGATCACTAAGGCCCAAATAAAATTAAACGCCAAGACCGTGAAGAAAAACAGAATGAAGAGATCGGCCTTGCTGACTGGAAAATCGAAAAACGCCCAAGTCAACAAACTTGGAAGAGCACGCATCATAAGCGTGGGTTCACCGAATGTAACCCATTGGGTCAATTGGTAGTTGGAGACGTGCCACGGCATCACCAGGGCGACGACCAGACCCAACAACACGAGGAAGCCGAGACGCACGAGGTGCTGCAGCCAGTCCGGGGGGTTCAGCATGAACGTGTCTCCCGTTGGTGGCGACGCCGAGGCGTCGTCGTCTCCGGCTCTAGCGTTGAACGGCTCGGAAAAGCCGCCACGCCTCACGGGTTGACCGCGGTGACGAGCACCGCCCGGGGCCGACTGATCGCCGCTGCCAAGGGCAGCACCAGGAAGCCAACGACCACGGCGAACCCCAAGGTGGCGAGGCGGATGACCGCAGTTGCCGCGACTGCCACCGGTAATGGCACACCAAGCCAGACGAGCAGCCCGGCCATGGAGGCCTCTGCCCCACCAATCCCCCCAGGAAAGATCGGCAGCGAGCCCACCAGCATGCTGAAGCCGAACACAAACGCCACGGTTGTCAGAGACAACGAGGCGCCGAGGGCGTCGAGTACGAGCCAAGCTCCAACGATTTCAGCGAGCCAGCCGCCTAAACCGAGTAATAAAGGAGGAGTCAAGAGGGCGGGACTAGCAAAACGGCCGAGCAAACGGGCGGCGCGCAACATTTGCGCGAATAGTCTTGGTGCCCTTTTCAATCTTTGGTAGACGAGTTTGATCATGCGCCGCAGCCAACCAGGGTGCAGCATGATGGCGCTGCCGGTAACCAGGACGAGAGTGATCAGGACGAGGGCCGGTCCCTGACCGGCGAAAGGCGCGGCACCGAGGAGCGCCAGCAGCAGCAGGGGCCAAGCATCGGTCAGCCGGTCGAGCAGCAAGAGCCCGGCGGTGTGCGCGTAGCCATAGCCATGGCGGCGCTTGAGGAACCAGAGCCGCACGACCTCGCCGATCTTTCCGGGCGTGATGGTGAAGGCAAAGCCCGCCACGTAGTAGACGCTGTTGGTCAGCACCGGCACCTCGACGTCGAGGTGACGCGAGAGGTAGTGCCAGCGCAGGCATCGCAACAGATAGTTGACCAGGGACAGACCGAGCACGACGACGATCAGCGGCAGGGTCAGCTGGTGGAGCGCGACGAGCGCCGCATCGAGGTCGACCACCTGCAACGTGGCCGCAAGCAAGACAGCGAACCCGAGCGACCACAACATTGCCTGGCGGGCAAGGCGGCCGAGGCTGAGGTCTTGATTGTAGGCCAAGGGGTTCATGGCTCAGAGCCTCGACCGGTGGAACAGGGCACGCGGCACGCGCGTGATCAGGGCCATGATCCAGCGCCAGAACCAAGGTGTGTAGAGCACAGCTCGGCGCCGGCTGATGGCGACCTCGATGTCGGCCGCTACCGCCTCCGGGCTGGCCCACAACGGACCACCGCGCGGGAGATGTGCGGTCATCGGCGTGGTGACGAAGCCGGGACGAACGTCGAGCACCGCGATGCCGTGGCGGAAGAGGCGATGGCGCAGGCCCTCGACGAAACGTTGTAGCCCCCCCTTGGCGGCACCGTAGACGAAGTTGCTCTGCCGACCGCGGTCGCCCGCGACCGAGGTGATCACCGCGATCACGCCATGGCCCTGTGGTTCGACCCAATGGGCGAGACGTAGCAACAGGGCCGCCGGCGCGGCGAAATTGGTGGTGAGTTCGGCGAGCGCATAGTCGGGGTCGCCTTCGGCCTTAGCTTGATCGGTTAGCGTGCCCCAGGCGAGGACCACGACGTCGACCTCGGCGAGCGCCGCCCGCGCCGCGTCGACCAAGGCCGCATGGCCGTCCGGATCGGCAAGGTCGGCCGCAACGAAACCAACCGCTTTGGCCCCACGGGCCTCGAGGTCGGCAGCGAGCCGCTCGAGTTCCGCCTCTCGGCGGCCGGCGAGGAAGAGCGTCGCACCGCTGGTGGCGTAGCGGCGGGCGACGGCCTTGGCGATGGCCGAGGTGGCGCCAAAAATCGCAACGGCGAGATCGGGGTTGGAGGGGGACGGGGTGATGGATCCACTCCTTCAGGCTGCACTGCGCAACGTCGGTCTCGCATCCGCCACACGTCGCCAGAACGACGAGGAAAAGGCGGGGTCGATCTGCTCGGCGAACCGGTCGAGCGCGGGATAGCCGAAGCGAAAGGTTGCTCCGCTCATCCGCCCGTCCTTGGCGGGATAGAGCCGGCCGCCGGCCAACTCGGTGATGCGGTCGAGCCGATCGAGTAGGGCGAGGGTCGCCGTCCCTCGGTTGGAAAAGTCGAGGGCAAGGGTCGTCCCCGGCATCGGGAAGGACAATAGTCCCGGCGAGGGGTGATCGCCCAAAATCTTGAGCACCGCCAGAAAGGAGCCGTCGCCAGCGGCAGCGATCGTCCCGAGCAGCTCGCGCACCGCATCGCGAGCGTTCTCGGGCGGCAGGACGCACTGGTATTGGTAGAAGCCGCGGCGGCCGTAAAGCAGGTTCCAGCGCGCAATATGGTCGAGCGGGTAGAGCACCGTCGTGACCGGCACCGTTTGGTTTCGTCGCTCGCGGGGCCAGAACCGCCGCCAATAAAGCGCGTTGAAAGCGGCAATACTGAGCCGACCGAGCGGCGAGACCGGCAGCTCCACCGGCATCGCCAGTCGCGGCGCCCCGGCCAGCGGCAAGATTCCCGGCCCGGCAACGTGGTTCGCCCGGGAGAAGATGCCGCGGCCGAGCGAACGCCCCTTGGCGAGGCAGTCGATCCAGGCAACGATGTATTCGAAATCACCGACGGATTCGGCGCTCAAGGCGTAAAAAGCGTCGAGATCGGCGAAGCGAACGTCCTCGTTCACGACCGCCAAACCCGGAACCCGCCGCAGCTGCAGCTCGGCGTCCAGCACGATGCCGGTGAGCCCGAGCCCGCCGATGGTAGCGTGGAAGAGTTCCGGATTCTCCGCCAAGGAGCAACGGACGACGCGGCCGTCGCTGCGCCACAGTCGGAGCGAACGGACGTGGCTGCCAAACGTCCCCATCAGGTGATGGTTCTTGCCGTGCACGTCGTTGGCGATGGCGCCGCCGACGGTGACGAAGGCGGTGCCGGGGCTCACCGGCAGAAACCACCCGCTGCCATCCGCCGCCCGCTGCCGGGCGAGCAGGTTGACGATGTCGGCGAGGCGGACGCCGGCCTCGACACGAAGCCGACCAGCCGTGGCATCGAAACCCTGGAAATGGTCGAGGCCGGTCATGTCGACCAACACGCCGTCGGCATTCAGGCAACTGTCGCCGTAGGATCGGCCGAGGCCATAGGCCAGCCAAGGCCGATCCGCTGCACCGCGCAGCGTATCGGCAAGCTTCTCCGGCGTGGAGGGGCAACGGACATCGTGCGCGTAGCGGTGCGCCCGGCCCCAGGACAGACGGTGGGTCATCGGCGTGTCCCCGTTCTTCACCAAGCCAACAGCACGAGCAGCAGCACGAGGCCACCGAGGGCGAGGGACAGGCGGTCCTTGAGCGCGAACAGCACCGGGTCCTGGTCCATGTGGCCATGGACGGCGAGCCGCCAAATCCGCATCAGCCAGAACATCAGAATGGGAAAGACGAACCACAGCCAAACCGGGTTGCCGTAAACGTCCAGGGGAAAGCGCTCCAGGACGAGGTAAACGACGAAAATCAACCCCGCCGCTAATGCACTGCCAGCGCCGAAGGGCAGCAGCAGCGGAAGGTCCGTCGCCGAATAGCCGCGGCTGTCGAGCATGGCGTCGTCACCGGGCGGCTGGTCGATCAGCTCGGCGTAGCGCTTCACGAGTGCAAGGCTCATGAACAGGAAGATCGAGAAGGTGATCAACCAGAACGAGAAGGGCGCGCTCGTCAGCGTCGTGCCGGCAACTACGCGTACCGTGAACAACCCGGCCAGGATCAGCACGTCGAGCATCGGTACCCGCTTCAGGACGAGCGAATAGCTGACGGTGCCGACGAAATAGCCGGCGGCCGCCAGCGCGAAGCCAGTGCCGAGGAACAGGGCCGCTACCATCGCCGTCAGCAACATGCCACCGGCGACGACGACGCCGTCCTTCGCCTGGAGGGTGCCGGCGGCGAATGGGCGATCGCGCTTGGTCCGGTGGCGCCGATCGGCCGGCAGATCGAGCAGGTCGTTGATCACGTAACCGACCGAGGCGAGCAGGCCGAGCAACAGAAAACCGACCATCGCGAACGCCAGATCGGCGGGCTCGGCGAGCGGTCCGGCGAGGATGATCGGGACGAAGATCAACGCGTTCTTCGTCCACTGATGCAGCCGCATTTGCTTGCGCCAAGCGCGGAGGCCGCCCGACGGCGCCTCGAAATGCGCCTCGATCGGGACCATCGTCTCCACTTTGGCGCGGAACCGGCGGTCGTTGTTGACGACCACCGCACCGCGCGCGGCTTGCCAGATCGGCAAGTCGACGGTGGTGTTGCCGACATAGGCGAAGTCGTCGCCGTAGCGGGCACGGATGGCGGCGAGCTTGTTGGCTCCACTCAAATTGGTCGTACCATCGCTTCCCTGGGCATGGTCGAAGATGCCCAGATGCGCAGCGATCGCCATCACCACCGCATGGTCGGCGGCGGAAAACAGGGCGAGCTTACGGCCCTGGGCCTTGGCCGCCCGGAGATAGGTCAGCAATTCCTCATTGTAGGGCAGGAGTGCCGGATCCAGACCCGCGAGCTCGGCAATCCGCCGTTTGAATGCTGCCTTGCCTCGTGGCAGCGCCCGGAGGGCCGCCAAAGTCGGTTGCGGTTGCCGCACCAAGGCCGCGAGGAGACCCTCGTGTAGGCTGTCGGTCACGAGCAACGAACCGTCGAGGTCGACGCAGAGAGGTACGGGATGGTCGATCGCGTGCCGCTGTTCGGACGCGCGTTCGGTCACGTCGGCGTCCGGTGTGGAGGCCGACCGACGACCGTTCCGATCGGTAGCTTGTGGATCGTCCATCATCGAGGCGGTCCTTGGCTTGGCTCGTGGGCGCCAACGCGCCTCGACGTTACAGGGCGCCGGGAACCATGGCGGCACCCCGCGTGCAGTGCAACAAAAGGGTACGTCGACGTCGCCGATTCGCGCAGCTCATTTATCCAAGTGCGCCAACGTGCCAAGGCGCGCCGCACGGTGGCGGCCGGAGGACATTCGGTCGAAACGGGATGTCGAAGCTTTCGTGAAAGGCTCGACCATCCGCTTCCCCGCCCCTACACGCGCCCGTTGCCGCCGACGCGGCGTTGCAGGCCCGGCCGCACGCCGACGAGGCCGCTCGCCGTTGTGTCGGCCGGCATGGCTCAGCCGCGGCCGCGAGCGATGAAACCAGCGTCGTTGGCGAAGTTCGGCTTGCCATAGGTCAGGGGCGCGCCGTCGCGGGTGGTGACGCGGCCGCCGGCGGCGCGCAGCACCGCGTGCGCGGCGGCGGTGTCCCATTCCATGGTGCGGCCGAAGCGCGGATAGAGATCGGCCTCGCCCTCGGCGATGCGGCAGAACTTCAACGAGCTGCCGGCCGCCACCCGATCGGCGGTGCCTTCGCCGGCAAGGAAGATCTCCTCGTCCGGGCTGCCATGGCTGCGGCTGACCATGGCGACGGGTCCTGTCGCCGGCACGGTCCGCGCCTGGATGGTGCGCACCTCGCCCATGATGCGCATGGTCGCCCCATGACCGACGGCGCCCCACCAATAAGTGTCGATCGCCGGTGCTGCGACCACGCCCAACAGCGGCAAACCGTTCTCGACGAGACCGACGTTCACCGTGAATTCGCCGTTCTGGCTGATGAACTCCTTGGTACCATCGAGTGGATCGACCAGCCAGAAGAGGCTGCCCACCGGGCCCGTCACTCCCCCTTTCGCCACTTCCTCCTCAGCGATCACCGGGACCTCGGCGGTGAGTTCGCGCAGCCCCTCGACCAGCACCCGTTCCGCCGCCTCGTCGGCCACGGTCACCGGCGAGGCATCGGCCTTGGTGGCGACGGCTACGTCGTCGCCATAGTGCTCCAAAATGACTGCCCCCGCAGCCTCGACGAGGGCCAGTACCTTGGGCAGCAACAGGGCGGGAGCGATCATCGC
>RECO01000222.1 GCA_007694015.1 Geminicoccaceae bacterium | reverse complement strand
GCGTCCTCGGTGAACTGGCCCTCGCGCAAGAGGGCGACGTCGCCGATGCGCTTGACGCTGCGGCTGTGGTGGTCGGCGGTGAACTCCTGATCCCGGTAGACCGTGAGCCCCTCCTTCAACGTCAGCTGGAACCAGTCGCGGCAGGTGATGCGGTTGCCGGTCCAGTTGTGGAAATATTCGTGGGCGATGATCCGCTCGACGTTGACGAAATCGGCGTCGGTCGAGGTGTCGCGACGGGCCAGGGTCGCCGACGTGTTGAAGACGTTGAGGCCCTTGTTCTCCATCGCCCCCATGTTGAAGTCGCTGACGGCGACGATGTTGTAGACGTCGAGGTCGTATTCGAGGCCGTAGCGCTGCTCGTCCCAGGTCATGGCGCGCTTGAGGCTGTCCATGGCGTGGCGGCACTGATCGATGAACGGCGGCTCGGTGTAGATCGCCAGCCGAACGTCGCGGCCGGAGGCGGTGCGATAGCCGTCTTCCAGGACGGCAAGGTCGCCCGCGACCAGGGCGAAGAGGTAGGACGGCTTCGGGTGCGGATCGTCCCAGGTGGCGAAGTGCCAATCGTCACCGAAGTGCCCGGACGAGACCGGATTGCCGTTCGACAACAGCACCGGACAGGCGGCGCGCGGCGCCTCCAGCCGGACGCGGTAGCGGGCGAGCACGTCCGGGCGGTCGAGGAAATAGGTGATGCGGCGAAAGCCTTCGGCCTCGCACTGGGTGCAGAAGACGCCGTTGGAGAGGTAGAGACCCGAGAGCTGGCTGTTGCCGGCCGGATCGATGCGGACGGTGGTCTCCAGCGTGAAGCGCTCGGGCGGCCGCACCAGCACCAGGGCGTTCGGCTCCAGCCGGTAGTGTTCCGCTCGGAGCGGCTCGCCGTCGATGGCGATGTCGAGCAGCGTCAGGTCCTCGCCGTCGAGCCTGAGCTGGCCGACCGGCATCGCCGTTTGCCGCACGAAATGGATCCGCGCGCCGACGATGGTGGCATCCGGGATCAAGCGAAAGGTGAGATCGGCGGTCCCTATCCGGTAATCGGGCGCACGGTAGTCGGCCAACCGCACGAGCTGCGGGGTCGGTGCATCGGTCATGAGCGGCGCCGGAAAGGTTGTGAGCAGGCGCCGGCATATGGCCGATCGGGGCCGCCATTGTCCAGCCCGAGGCGGCCGCGCGATGCGGTTGCAGGGGGCTTTGGCCAATTCGCTTGAAGGGCTTGGGGCGAGGGCCTAGGACAGCGCCGATGCAGACCACGGATTTGGGGGTTCGGACATGGTGGCGTGTGCGTTTTTGGGCCTCGGCGTGATGGGCTATCCGATGGCCGGGCACCTCGTCGCCGCCGGCCACGGCGTCACCGTCTACAACCGCTCCGCGGGCAAGGCTCGGGCCTGGGCCGAGGCGCACGGCGGCAAGACTGCCCCGAGCCCGGCCGCCGCCGCCAGCGGCGCCGAGGTCGTCGCCTTGTGCCTCGGCAACGACGACGACGTCCGCAGCGTGGTCTACGGCGACGCCGGCGCCTTGGCCGGCATGGCCGCGGGTGCCGTTCTGGTCGACCACACCACCGCCTCGGCCGACCTCGCCCGCGAATTGGCCAAGGCCTGCGCCGAGCGCGGGGTCGGCTTCGTCGACGCGCCGGTGAGCGGCGGCCAGGCGGGGGCCGAAAACGGCGTCCTCACCATCATGTGCGGCGGCACCCCCGCCGACTTCGCCAAAGTGGCGCCGGTGCTGGGCGCCTATGGCCGGGCGGTCACGCTGATGGGCGAGGCGGGCTCGGGCCAGCTCACCAAGATGGTCAACCAGATCTGCATCGCCGGCCTGTTGCAGGGGCTCGCCGAGGGCGTTGCCTTCGCCCAGGCCGCGGGCCTCGACACCGACAAGGTGGTCGAGGTGATCTCCAAGGGTGCAGCACAGAGCTGGCAGATGGAGAACCGCTGGCAGACCATGGCCAAGGGCGAGTTCGACTTCGGCTTTGCGGTCGACTGGATGCGCAAGGATCTGGGCATCTGCCTGGACGAGGCGAAGCGCAACGGCACGCCGTTGCCGGTGACGGCGCTGGTCGATCAGTTCTACCGCCAGGTGCAGCGGGCGGGTGGGCAGCGCTGGGACACCTCGAGCCTGGTCCACCTGTTGCAACAACGTTCCTGAGCGCCCCCATTGGCGACGCCGCACGGCAATGGTGGCAACCGCTTCGACGCGGGACAGGCGTCGGGCGACTTCACCTATGCCGATCCGCGTGACGGTCGCCTGAAGCGCATGGCGATCCGCTCGATCGAGCGCGTCACCGGGCAACGACGGCTGAAGCGGCTCTACGACGCCCACGTCGCCGAGCGTGATCCCGACTTCTGGTCGTCGGCCGTGCGTCGGCTCGGGCTCGTGCTCGACTACGACGCGGCCAAGCTCCAAACCCAACTGCCAGCCACCGGCCCGGTGGTGATCGTCGCCAACCATCCCTATGGCGTGCTCGACGGCCTGATGATCGGCCATCTGGTGCAACAGCGCCGCCCCGATTTCCGCGTCGTTGCCCACGGCATTTTGACCCGCTCGCCGGAAGCGGCGGCGTTCTTGTTTCCGATCGACTTCGACGCCACGACCGAGGCCCGGCGGCGCAACCTGGAGGCCCGTCAAGGTGCGTTGGCGTGGCTCCAAGCGGGCGGTGCGGTCGTCGTCTTTCCGGGCGGCACCGTCTCGACCGCCCCGCGTCCCTTCGGCGCCGCGGTCGACCCGCGCTGGAAGCCCTTCACCGCCAAGCTGATCCATGGTGCCAAGGCGCCGGTGCTGCCGGTCTGCTTCGTCGGCCAGAACAGCCGGCTGTTCCAGCTGGCGAGCCATGTGAGCATGACGCTCAGGCTCTCGCTCCTGTTCCACGAGGTGGCCAACAAGATCGGCAGTCGCCAACGCATCGAGATCGGCGAGTTGATCCCTTACGCCGAACTGGCACCGATCCGCGACCGCCAAGCCTTGGTCGATCTCCTGCGGCAGCGCACCTACGCCCTGCACCCGAGCCGCAACCTGGCACAACGGGTCTATCGCCTGCGCGGCACTTGAGCCGCTGATGGCGATGCCGCCCGCGTCGGATCCCGCGTCGCGCCTGCTGCCGGTTTGGACGGAGTGGCGCGCCCTGGTCGCGCTCGGCTTCCCCCTGGCGCTGACCCAGCTCGGGCAGATCGCCATCAACACGACCGATCTGGTGATGATGGGCTGGCTCGGCACCGAGGCCCTGGCGGCAGGCGGGCTCGCCGTCAGCATCTGGATCCTGCCGGGTCTCGCCGGGATCGGCCTCGGCATCGCCGTATCGCCCTTGGTGGCCCAGGCCCTGGCCGCCCGCCAGGCGCGCCAGGTGCGCCGTTCGGTGCGCCAGGGCTTGTGGGTCGTCTTCGCCTTCATGCTCCCCGCCGCGCTCGGCCTCGCCCATCTGGGCCCGCTGTTGGAGCTGTTGGGCCAAGCGCCCTCGACCGTGCTGGGGGCCGAGGCCTATCTGCGGGCCTCCGCACCGGGCCTGCCCTTCGCCGCCGGGGTGGTGGTGCTGCGCGCCTTCGTCTCCGGCTTCGGCAACACCCGCGCCATTCTGGTGGTGATGGGCTGTGCCGTGGTCGGCAACGCCATCTCCAACTACTTGTTGATGTTCGGCCATTTCGGCCTGCCCCGGCTGGAACTGGTCGGCGCCGGCATCAGTTCGAGCCTGGTCAACCTGTTGAGCTTCGTCGCTCTGGCGGTGGTGGTGGCAAGGCGGCGTCCCTATCGCCGCTACCACGTCTTCGGCCGGTTCTGGCGGCCCGACTGGGCCACCTTCGGTCGCATCGTCAAGCTGGGCCTGCCGATTGCGCTGACTCTCCTGTTCGAGGTGGGGATGTTCTCCGCCGCCGGCATCCTGATGGGCACCGTCGGCACCTTGCCGCTCGCCGCCCACAACGTGGCCATGCAACTCTGCTCGATCGTCTTCATGGTGCCGCTCGGCTTCAGCCAGGCCGCCACGATCCGGGTGGCGCTGGCCGCCGGTGCCGGTGATCGGGCCCGGGTGCGGCTTGCGGGCTGGCTGGCGGTCGCCCTGGTCGGCGGCTTCATGCTGCTGCCGGCCGTGGTCTTCTGGACCCTGCCCCATGTCCTGGTCAGGCCCTTCTTGGACGATCCGCCCGCCCAGGCGGCCTTGGTCGCCTTGGTCGTCCGCCTGATGCAGGTGGCGGCCGTCTTCCAGCTCGCCGACGGCCTGCAGGTCGTGACCGGGGGCGTGCTGCGCGGCTTGAAGGACACGGCCGTCCCGATGGTGTTCGCCTTCGTCGGCTATTGGCTGATCGGGTTCGGCAGCGCCGCCATGGGCCTGTTGGTCCTCGGCTTCGGACCGCTCGTCGTGTGGCTCGGGCTCGCCGTCGGACTGACCCTCACGGCCGGGCTCGGCCTTTGGCGCTTTCACCTGTTGAGCCGCGGCTGACGTAAGAGCCGCGGCCCGGTTGACCATAACGCTCCAGGTACGGGCTCAGCAGGCGATCCGGGCAGGCCCGACATCGTCGTCGTCGTCGTGATGGCCGTTGCCGTTGCCGTTGCCGTTCTCGCTCTCGGCCAGCGCACGCGCCAGGGTGCAGAGCGCCTCCTGGTGGCGACGGCTGGGCATGGAAATGAAACTCCGGGCCAGTTCCAGGAGCATGCGTTGCTGGGTCGTCGGCTGGAAGTCGCCGTCCGTGTCGAGACCCTGGAAGAAATAGCCGACGTCGACGCCGAGTGCCCGGGCGACGTCGAACAGCCGGCCGGCCGCGATGCGATTGATGCCCTTCTCGTATTTGTGCGCCTGCTGGTAGGTCACCCCGATCAGATCCGCCATTTGCTGCTGGGTGAGGCCCAGCATGACGCGGCGATCGCGCATCCGGGCGCCGACGTGACGATCCACGTCTTGCGGGCGGGCGCGACCTCTGGGGTTGACGGTGACTTTGGCGGCGGCTGCGTTCATCATGGTCATTCCTACGAAGCTCGGGGCGTGCACGAAATGACCGCGGCAACCCGCCCGAATGGTTGCTCCACCGCGATCGCGAACGCACGCCGCGGGAGGCGTCGCCCCGCGCCAACGTCGTCGCCAGTTCGCAAAGGGTTACCACGCCACTGGTTGAGGCCACTTGGTTAACGCATCCTAAAAATATGCATTATGGTATCTGAGCGTGCAGGAAGCCCCGTCCCGGGCAACCCGCGGCACGGGCGAAGGTGAGAAACATGAACGACATCAAGGCCGAACTGGAGCGCCGTCTGCGCACCGCGCTCACACCCGAGCACTTGGACGTGGTCGACGAAAGCGAACGGCACCGCGGCCACGCCGGTTACCGCGAAGGCGGCAACACGCACTTCCGCATCGTCATGCGCGCACAGCGCTTGGCCGGCCTGAGCCGCATCGCCCAGCAACGCGCCGTCTACGCCGCCGTCGGCGACCTCATGAACGCTCCCATCCACGCCCTCGCCCTGGACGTCAAACCGAACGAGTGAGCTCGCGATAGGCGAAGGAGAGAAGGAAGGAAGCAAGGAAGGCCAAGGGGGCTTTTGGCCCCCTTGGAAACCCCCGAGCGGCAAGGGCTGGCGGGACGTGAAAGCACGTCCCGCCAGCCCTTGCCGCCACTTGGCAATGGTCGACGGAGTAGGCCATCGCCTGGTTGGAAGTGGCGGCGGCGTCAGCCGTCGCCTGGGGGTTGCGAAGGGGGCCAAAAGCCCCCTTCGTCCTTTCCTTTTGGTCGGGCACCGTGACCGGTCAGGGCTTGCCGGTGTACCAGGCAGGGTGGTGCTCGCGCACCACCGGGCCGTCGCGACGGAGCGCGTGGCAGGTGTCGAGGTGGCGGGGCGGCTGGCGGTCGGGCTCGTCCGGAATGTGGCGACGGCGCAGTGGCAGAATGGTCTGAAGTGCCGTGGTAGCGAGCGGGCCGAGCAGTTCGACCAGATGCGTGCAGCCGTGAACGCCACCCAGGCGTTGGCGCACGGCGCGGGTAAAGCCCGGGCCGATTTTGAGGCCCTTCAGAGCGGCGAAGGCCGGGGTGATGTCGCCGCAGACGGCGTAGGGACTGCCGTCCGTGCTGGCCGCGGCGTCGTGGATGGTGAGGTCCGGATCGATCGTGAGCCGGAGGTACATGTCGTGGATCGGCGTGGCCGGCGCCAGCGGACCGCGCCAGCGATTGGCGACCGTGTAGTGCTTGGTGTCGACGAGGTGGGCTTCGACGTCGAAGCGGCCGTCGGCGCGGCGGTAACCCCGGCAGTCGATGACGCGGCGATGCAACGGCACGCGGTCGACGACCGGGGGCAAGGGCAAGGGTTCAACCCTTCTCTTTGAACATGTCGATCGACCGCATGACGATGCGCTTGGCCTCGTCGGCGTCGCGCCAGCTGCCGACCCGGGTCCACTTGTTCGGCTCCAGGTCCTTGTAGTGCTCGAAGAAGTGCTGGATGCGAAGCAGCTCGATCTCCGGCACGTCGTAATAGTGCGTCACGTCCTTGTAGAGGGAGGTGATGCGCGGCACCGGGACGGCCAGGATCTTTTCGTCCTGGCCACCATCGTCTTCGAGTTCCAACACGCCGATCGGCCGCGATTGCACGACGCAGCCGGGCACCAGCGGCATGCGGCCCAGCACCAGCACGTCGACCGGGTCGCCGTCGTCGTACAGCGTGTTCGGCACGAAGCCGTAGTTACACGGATAGAACATCGACGTGTAGAGATAGCGGTCGACGAAGATTGCGCCGGATGCCTTTTCCAGCTCGTACTTGATCGGATCAGAGCGCAGCGGCACTTCGATCAGCACGTGGATGTCTTCCGGGGGGTTTTCGCCGGGCGGAATCTTACTGATGTCCATTTGGTCTCTCGTTACGGGATCAAGGCCAGGAGACCAGGGGCGGCAAGGACATCAAGATGGCCTCCGGATTGCCCCCCGTCTTCAGGCCGAAGTGGGTACCACGGTCGTAGATCAGGTTGAATTCGACGTAACGCCCACGGCGCACGAGTTGATGCGCGCGCTCGGCTTCGCTCCAAGGCTGCCGCATCTTGGCCTCGATCAGTCGCGGATAAACGTCCAAAAAAGCCTCGCCGACGGCCTGCGTAAACGCGAAGTGCCGATCGAAGTCACCGACGAGGTCGTCGTAGAAAATACCGCCCACACCACGCGGCTCGCCGCGATGCGGGATGAAGAAGTAGTCGTCCGCCCAGGCCTTGAAGCGGCCATAGGCGTCGGGCGCGAAGCCGTCACAGGCCTGCTGCAGCCGCTCGTGGAACGCGGCCGTTTCGGCGTCGTCCGGGTAGATCGGGTTGAGGTCGGCGCCGCCGCCGAACCAGCCCTCGGTGGTGACGATGTGGCGGGTGTTCATGTGCGCCGGCGGCACGTGGGGGTTGCGGGGGTGCGCCACGAGCGAAACGCCGCTCGCCCAAAATCGCGGGTCGTCCTTGGCGCCGCGGATCTGGTCCTTGAACTGGGGGCTGAACTCGCCCCAGACGGTGGAGACGTTGACGCCGACCTTCTCGAACACCCGCCCGCCCTGCATCAGCCCCATGACGCCGCCGCCGCCGCCTTCGCGCTGCCAGGGGCGAAAGGTGAAGCGGCCGGGTGCCAGGTCGCCGCACTGCGGGTGATCGAGCGCGTCCTCCAGCGCTTCGAACGCGGCGCAGATGCGGCTGCGCAGCGTTTCGAACCAGGTCTTGGTCAAGCTCTTGCCGGCATCGGTCGGCGCATGTTCGCTGGCCACGTCGTCTAGTCCCCCTTGGCAGCGCGTGTCTGCCGCAGCGCCTCACCCGCGACCATGGCCAACGACGTCACCACGTTCAAACTCCGCACCTCCGGCAGCAACGGGATCCGCACCCGCAGCTCGGCCGCCGCGTGCACCTCGTCCGGTGCCCCGGCACTTTCGCGACCGGCCATGAGGATGTCATCCGCTGCGAAGGCGACGGCCGTGTAGTCCGTTGCGGCGCGCGTGGTCAACAGCACCAGCCGGCCGGCGTGCGCGTTGCGCCACGCTTCGAAGGCCGCGAAGCTGGCATGTCGTTTCACATCGGCGAAACTGTGGTAATCGAGGGCGGTTCGGCGTAGCTTCCGCGCCGCGTAGACGAAGCCGAAGGGTTCGATCAGATGCAGGCGCATGCCGAGGCCGGCCGCCAAGCGTACCGTAGCCCCCACGTTTTGCGGGATATCGGGTTGGAAAAGCGCTAGCTGCGGCATAGAAGCCATGCGACTTTCGCGGGCTTGTTCGGCTTTGTTCACGTTATTAGACACGATCTCAACTGAAGAAGGTAGATGGGGCACCCATGACGACCGATGCAGAGGGCGGCGGTAGCCGTCGAGACTTCTTGAACATCGTGGGTTGGACGGGGCTCGGGATCGGTGCCGTCGCGTTCGCCTGGCCCCTCGTCCATCAGATGAACCCCGCCGCCGACGTGCTGGCACTCGCCACCACGCGGGTCGACATTTCGGCGATTGCGGAAGGCATGAACGTCACCGTCATGTGGCAGGGCCGCCCGGTCTGGATTCGCCACCTCACGGAAGAGGATATCCAGACCGCCAACGCGGTCGACCTCAACGATCTTCGCGATCCCGAGCCCTTGGAAGCGCGCGTCATTCAGTCGCCCTGGCTGGTCCAAATCGGCATCTGCACGCATCTCGGCTGCGTGCCGCTCGGCAATCGGTCGGGTGAGCCCAGAGGTGACTTCGATGGCTGGTTCTGCCCGTGCCATGGCTCGCACTACGACATTGCCGGACGCATCCGTCGAGGCCCCGCCCCTCGCAATCTGGATGTGCCACCACACGAGTTCGTGAGCGACACCGAGCTGTTGATCGGATGAGTTCGGGGCGCGAACAGGGAGTAGACAATGAGCGCTGATACGCCCACGCCGCAGTTTCGCGGTGTGCTTGGCTGGATCGACCACCGTTTGCCCGTGGTGTCACTGGGCTACAATCACCTGGTGGTCTATCCCACTCCGAAGAACCTGAATTACTGGTGGAACTTCGGTTCGCTGGCCGGCATCATGCTGATCATTCAGATCGTGACCGGCATCGTGCTCGCCATGCATTACGTGCCGCATGCGGACATGGCGTTTGACAGCGTCGAGCGCATCATGCGCGACGTGAACTATGGCTGGCTGCTGCGTTACGGACATGCGGTCGGCGCGTCGATGTTCTTCATCGTCGTCTACATCCACATGTTCCGTGGCTTGTACTACGGTTCGTACAAGGCGCCGCGCGAGCTCTTGTGGATGATCGGTGTGGTCATCTTGATCCTGATGATGGCCACGGCCTTCACCGGCTACGTGCTGCCCTGGGGCCAGATGAGCTTTTGGGCCGCGGTCGTGATCATCAACCTGTTCGGCGCCATCCCGCTGGTCGGCGACACGATCGTGACGTGGTTGATGGGCGGCTTTGCCGTCGACAACGCGACGTTGCAGCGCTTCTTCTCGATCCACTACCTCTTGCCGTTTACCATCGTCGCGATGTCCTTCCTCCACCTCGTGGCACTGCATCAGTTCGGCTCGAACAATCCGGTCGGCATCGATCTGACGAAGAAGGACAAGATCAATTTTCATCCGTACTACACGGTGAAGGACGTCTTCGGCCTGTTCGTGTTCTTGACCATCTACGCGCTGTTCGTGTTCTACGCGCCGCTGACCTTTGCGCACATCGAAAACTACGAGCCAGCGAACGCACTGGTGACGCCCGCGCATATCGTGCCGGACTGGTACTTCATGCCGTTTTACGCGATCCTGGCGTCCTTTACCTTCGACATCAGCATTTTCGGTATCACGCTGATGGACGCCAAGCTGGCCGGCGTCTTGGCCATGTTCGCCGCGGTCTTGATCCTCTTCTTCCTGCCGTGGCTCGACACCTCCAAGGTGCGGAGCGCGACCTACCGGCCTCTCTACCGCATCGCCTTTTGGGTCTTCGTCGTGGTGGTGCTGTTGCTGGGCTATTCCGGATCGCAGCCGGCGGAGGGGGCTTGGCTGCTGATCGGGCAGATTACCACCTTCTACTACTTCTTCCACTTCCTGGTGCTGCTGCCGTTGCTCGGTAAGATCGAGAAGCCGCTGCCCGTGCCGGAGAGCATCAACAAGCCCGTGCTGCCGACCGCATCTGCGGGTGCGCAGGCCCAGCCGGCGGAGTAACGACATGTGGAAACCCCTCGGCGCCGCACTCCTCGGCGCCACCCTCCTCACCCATGCTCCCGAGGTGAAGGCCGCCGGTGAGGCCGATCCCCTGATGAGCCGCAGCTGGTCGTTCACCGGGATTTTCGGACGCTACGATCAAGCTGCCCTGCAGCGCGGGCTGCAGGTGTTCGAGACGGCGTGTGCGACCTGTCACGGGCTGGAGTTCGTGGCGTTCCGCACGCTCATGGATCTCGGCTACACCGAGGACGAGGTGCGGGAGTTCGCCTCGCGCTTTTGGGTCGAGGATGGTCCGGACGCCGACGGCATGATGTTCGAACGCCCGGCCGACCTGCCCGACCGTTGGCCGGCACCTTGGGCGAACGAGGTCGAGGCGGCGTTGATCCATGGCGCCGTGCCCATCGACCTCTCGCTGATCACCAAGAGCCGCTACGGTGGTGCCAACTACGTCTACAGCCTCTTGCAAGGCTATGATGACGAGAAGACCTTCGAGCTCGATCCGGGCAACTACTGGAACCGGTTCTACCCGGGCAACGTCATCGGCATGGCGCCGCCCTTGTTCGAGGGGCTGGTCGACTTCGCCGACGGCACGGAGGCCACCGTGCAGCAAATGGCCGCCGACGTTTCGCATTTCCTGATGTGGGCAGCCGAGCCCAAGCTCGAAGAGCGCAAGCGTCTCGGTCTCGGGGTGATCCTCTACACCACCGCGATGGCCGGCATCTTCTACGCCATGAACCGTCGCCTGTGGGCCAACATCAAGAAGTAACCCACGGATCCGATCGCACCAAAGACACCGCCGGCTCGCTCAAGCCGGCGGTTTTTTTGACCCATCGCCATTTGGCGACGGCGGCGCCGTCGCCTGGGGGTTCGTAAGGGGGCCAAAAGCCCCCTTACCCTTCCCCTACCCTCTAACCCTCAACCCTCTTTCCTACTCTCTTGTTGCCGCTACTCCGGCCGTGCGGCGTCGACGGCGGCCTGGAGTTGCTGGACGGGCACGGCACCCGGCAGGAAACGGTCGCCGATGACGTAGGCGGGCGTTCCCTCGACGCCGATCGCGGTCGCGAGTTCGTAATTGGCCTGCAAACGGCTCCGGATCTCCGTGCCCTGCATGTCGGCCAGCATGCGCTCGGTGTCGATGCCGAGGTCTGCAGCCATGCGGACGAGCGCCGGTGCCGAGAGGTCCTCGCCGTGCATGAGGGCGTGGTGGAAGCGGGGATAAGCTGGCGGGTCCTGCTTCCACACGGCCAGGGCGGCCTGGGCGGCGCGCAGGCTTTCCGGGCCCAGCACCGGGAATTCGATGAACACGCGACGGACGTCCGGGTTGGCCGCCATCAAGCTTTCGACGGCGGGCGCCATCCGGCGGCAAAAGCTGCAGCGGTAGTCGAAGAACTCCACCACGGTCACGGCCGCATCGACCGGTCCTTCACTCGGATGATGCACAGCGGTCAGCGCGTCCGCATGGGCTGCCAGCGCTGCCACGGTCGCCGTTCGTCTAGCCTCCTCCTGTTGCGCACGAAACGCCTCGATCGCTTGGATGACGACCTGTGGCTCGCGCAGCAGGAAGTCGCGGACGATAGCCTCGATCTCGGCGGCGTCACGCTCCTGGCTTTGCGCCGGTGCGGCGGGGACGGTGAAAAGGAGCGCGCCGAGGGCACACCCGGCCCACAGGGCCGACGTCGTCTTGATCGCCAAGGGCTTGCTCCGCGTTGTTGCCGGTGGGTCGAGGCTGGTCTTGGGCCGGTCGATAGCGCGGGCGCGCCGCGGCCGCCAGCGACGATGGTTCGTCAGCGGCGTTGCGCCTCACGTTCGGCCGCTTCCATCGCCATTTGCAGATCGTTCAGCTGCTGCCGATCGCGGCCGGTCGGCGGCAGGAGCTGGTCGGCGCGGCCGATGAAGAGACGGGCGTCGGACAGCTGACCGCGGAGGATGGCCGCCTCGGCGAGGGCCAGGTTGCTCGGCCCGAGGTCGTCGAGCCGGCCGCGGGCAATGCCCAACAAACGCCACGCAAAGGCATTGCGCGGCTCGGCTTGAACGACCGTCTGGAGGGCGTCGGCGGCGGCGCGCTCGTTGCCGCTTTCCAGGAGCGCACGGGCGTGGCCGAGGCGGATCATGGGCTCGCGCGGCGCCAGCTCGACGGCGCGGGCATAAGGGGCGACGGAGTCGGCGATGCGGCCGGATTCGAAGAGAATCTGACCTTGCAGTTCGTGCAGGAAGGGGTTGTTCGGCTCCAGCGCCTGCAACTCGGCGAGTTGGCGGAGCGCGCTTTGCGGGTCGTTGGCGCGAAAGGCGGCGATGGCACGGGCGTAGCGGCCGGCGAAACTGTCGTCGCCGGCGTAGAGCTGCAGGGTCCGCGATGGCGGCTGCAGAAAGCCGGTGAGCTTGGCGACCATGCGGCGGTGGCGCTCGACCACGTCGTCCGAGAGGGGTTGGCGTTGCGGCTGGGCCTGGACGTGGCGCTCGACGAAAGCGATGCGGTCGCGGGTCAAGGGGTGGGTTTGCAGATAGGGGCTGACGCGGGCACCGGAGAGCATTTGCTGGGCGTCGAGGATCCGGAAGAACTCCAAGAGCCCCTCGGCACCGATGCCGGTCGTGCCGAGATAGGTGATCGCCGCCTGGTCGGCCTGCTGCTCCTGGCTGCGGGTGAAGCGCAAAAAGCCCTGCCGGGCGAGCTGATCGCCGCCCATGACGATTGCCTGGCCGAGCTGTGGCTGGCCGGCGACGGCGGCGGCCGCGCCCAAAAGCGTCGCCAGGATCTGTTCCCCGGCGGCGCGTTCCGCGGCCGAGGACATCCGCACCAGATGACCGCCCGAGATATGGCCGGCTTCGTGGGCGATCACCCCGGCGAGCTGGTCCGGCGTTTCGGTGCGGGCGAGCAGGCCTGTATTGAAGAACATGTTCTGGCCGCCGGCGACGAAGGCATTGAGGTTGTCGTCGGCGATCAGGTAGATCCGGACGGCAGACGGGGAAATTCCGGCGGCCTGGAAAATCGGGCTTGCCAGGTCGCGCACGGTGCGCTCGATCTCGGCGTCGCGGATCAGGCTGAGTTGAGCCGTGGCGGGTGAGACCCACAGCCAAGCGGCAAGGGTCAGCGTCAACCAGGCGAGTTTGTAACGCACCGACGTCCTCCCGTTCGTCCCAATGTCGTCAGCCACGGCGGAGCTTGCAACCATCATGCGACCACCATCGAACGCTGCGGCCTCGAAACGCAGCCGGGTCGACCCGTTTCGCGCCATGCACGTCCTGGCTGCCGCCAATGCGCGTGAAGCGGCCGGCGAGAGCGTGCTGCACATGGAAGTGGGCGAGCCCGGCGAGCGGCTGCCGGCGGTCGTGCGCGACGCCATCGTCCACGCCCTGGACCATGCCCCGCTCGGCTATACCGAGGCGCTGGGGATCAAGGCGTTGCGCCGCGGCATCGCCGAGCTCTACCGCGACTGGTACGGCTGCACGCTGGAGCCCGAGCGGATCGCCGTCACCGTCGGGGCGTCGGGGGCGTTCGTTTTGAGCCTGTTGGCGGCGTTCGACGCGGGCGCGCGGATCGGCGTCGGCGAGCCGGGCTATCCGCCCTACAAGACCATGGTCCGCGCCCTCGATCTGGCACCGGTCATGCTGCGGACGCAGCCGATGCACGGCTTTCAGCCGACGCCCGAGGACGTGGCGGTCGCCGCGCCTTTGGATGGCCTGATCGTGGCGAGCCCGGCCAATCCGACCGGCACCATGCTGGAGGGCGTCGCCCGGCAGAAGCTGCTTGCGGCCTGCCGGGCCCGCGGCATTCGGGTCATCATGGACGAAATCTACCACGGTCTCGTGTTCGAGGGGGGTGAGACCACGGTCGCGGCCGAAGCACCCGAGGCGATCGTCGTCAACAGCTTCTCCAAGCTCTTCGGCCTCACCGGCTGGCGCATCGGTTGGGTGGTGCTGCCCACCGACCTGGTCGAGCCGGTGGAGAAGCTCGCGCAGAACCTCTTCATCGCCCCGCCGGCCATCGCCCAACATGCCGCCTTGGCGGTGTTGCAGCATCGCGCGGTGTTCGAGGGGCGGCGGCAGCGCTACCGGGCCAACTGGCAACGGCTCGCGGCCGCCTTGGAGGCGAGCGGCCTGGACGGCAGCGCGATCGTGAAGGCGGCGGGTGCGTTCTACCTCTATGCCGACATGGCGGGCTTCACCGAGGACAGCATGGCCTTTTGCGGGCGCATGTTGGCCGAGACCGGCGTCGCCGCGACGCCGGGCATCGACTTCGATGCCGGCCGCGGGCACCATTACGTCCGGTTCTCGGTTGCCGGTACCGACCACGACATCGAGGAAGCCGCCAAGCGGCTCGGCACCTGGCTCCCCGGCCAACGCCGCAACCGGCCGGGCGGCTAGAGCGTTTTTTCGCGAAAGGCTTGACCATCCCAACCGGGACCGAGCACTACGCTCGCCAACGCGCAGCACGGCAGGGAGAGACCGCATGGCGACCATCGGCCATTTCATCGACGGCAAGCGGATCGCCGGAACCAGCGGTCAGGTGGGGCCGGTGTTCGATCCGGCCACGGGCGAACAGCGCGCGGCGGTGGCGCTCGCCTCCGCCGCCGAGGTCGATGCCGCCGTCCGGTCGGCCAAGGCCGCCTTTCCCGCCTGGGCTGCCACCCCGCCGATCCGTCGCGCACGGGTGATGTTCGAGTTGAAGCGCCTGCTCGAAGCGCACATGGACGAACTGGCCCAGCTCGTCACCGCCGAACACGGCAAAACACTGGCCGACGCCAAGGGCTCGCTCACCCGCGGCCTCGAGGTGGTGGAGTTCGCCTGCGGCATCCCGCAGCTCTTGAAGGGCGAGTTCTCGGCCGAGGTCGGCGCGGGCGTCGACCTTGCCTCGTTCCGCCAGCCGCTCGGCGTGTGCGCCGGCATCACGCCCTTCAACTTCCCCGAGATGATCCCGATGTGGATGTTCCCGCTGGCGCTTGCCTGCGGCAACAGCTTCGTCCTGAAGCCGTCGGAGAAGGACCCCTCAGCACCCATGCGCCTCGCCGAACTGGCCCTGGAGGCGGGCGTGCCGCCGGGCGTGTTGAACGTGGTCAACGGCGCCAAGGACGCGGTCAACGCGCTCCTTGCCCACCCGGACGTCGCCGCCATCAGCTTCGTCGGCGCCACGCCCACCGCCGAATACGTTTACCAGACCGCCACCTCCTTCGGTAAACGCTGCCAAGCGCTGGGCGGGGCCAAGAACCACATGGTGGTGATGCCCGACGCCGACCTGGAGCAGGCGACCGACGCCTTGATGGGGGCCGGCTACGGCTCCGCCGGCGAGCGCTGCATGGCGGTCTCGGTGGCGGTTGCCGTCGGCGACCAGGTCGGCGACGCCCTGATCGAGCGCCTCGCCCCCAAAGTGCGCCAGCTCAAGATCGGCCCCGGCACCGACCCCGAAGTCGAAATGGGTCCCTTGGTGACCAAGGAGCACTTGGAAAAGGTGCGCGGCTATGTCGACCTCGGCGTCGAGGAAGGGGCGAAGCTCGTGGTCGATGGCCGCGGCTTCAAGATGCAGGGCTACGAGCACGGCTATTTCATCGGTGGCTGCCTGTTCGACCAGGTGACGCCCGAAATGCGCATCTACCATGAGGAGATCTTCGGCCCCGTGCTGTCGGTCGTGCGCGTGCCCGACTACGACACCGCCTTGCAGCTCGTGAACGACCACGAGTACGGCAACGGCACGGCCATCTTCACCCGCGACGGCGATGCCGCCCGCGCCTTCGCCCAGGACGCCAGGATCGGCATGGTGGGCATCAACGTCCCCATCCCGGTGCCCGTCGCCTACCACTCCTTCGGCGGCTGGAAGCGCTCGCTCTTCGGCGACCACCGCATCCACGGCCCCGAAGGCGTGCGCTTCTACACCAACCAGAAGGCCGTGAGCTCGCGCTGGCCGACGGGTATTCGCGCCGGCGCCCAGTTCGTCATGCCGACGCTTGGCTGAGACCCTGACATGGCAGCAGGCCCGAGCTTTCCCACCGTCGACACCCCGGCCGTCCTGGTCGACCTCGACCGAGCCGAAGCGAACATCGACCGCTTCCAGCGCTATTGCGACGAGCACGGCCTGAAGGCGCGCCCGCACATCAAGACCCACAAGCTGCCGAGCCTGGCCAAGCGCCAGCTCCAGATGGGTGCCGTCGGCATCACCTGCCAGAAGATCTCGGAAGCCCTCGCCATGGTGGAAGGCGGCGGGATCGACGACGTGCTGTTGACCTACAACGTCCTGGGCGCGGCCAAGCTGAAGGAGCTGCAGCGCCTCGCGGCCCGGGTGCGCCTCACCGTCGTGGCCGACAGCGAGCCCGTGGTCGACGGCCTCGCCTCCGCGTTCACCGACCCGGCCAAGCCACTTCCTGTACTGGTCGAGTGCGACACCGGTGCCGGCCGCTGCGGCGTGACCACGCCCGAAGCCGCAGCCGCCCTCGCCCAACACATCGACCGCCAGCCCGGCCTCACCTTCCAGGGCCTGATGACCTACCCGCCCAAGGGCGACGCTGCGGCGGCCGCCGACTGGCTGGCCCGCGCCAAGGCGGCCTGCGAGGCGGTGGGCCTCACGGTCACGACGATCACCTCCGGCGGCTCGCCCGACATCTGGCAGGCGCATCGCTGGAAGGACATCGTCACCGAATACCGGCCCGGCACCTACGTCTATTTCGACCGCTCGCTGGTCGATCGCGGCGTGTGCACCTGGGACGACTGCGCCCTCACCGTGCTCACCACCGTGGTCTCGGTGCCGACCGAGCACCGCGCCATCATCGACGCCGGCTCGAAGGTCCTCACCTCCGATCTTCTGGGCCTCGACGGCCACGGCCACGTCCTCGGCCGCCCCGACATCGTCATCGACCAACTCTCCGAGGAACACGGCCGCCTCGTCAGCCAAGGCCCGATCGGCCTTCGGGTCGGCGATCGCGTGCGCATCGTCCCCAACCACGCCTGCGTCGTCTCCAACATGCTCGATCACGTGGTCACCGTGCGTGGCGATCGCATCGACGGCCCGCTTCCCGTCGCCGCCCGCGGGCTCGTCTGGTGAGCGTCGGCCTGATCGGCCTCGGCCGCATGGGTGCCGCCATGGCCCGCACCCTCGCTGGCAAAGGCGTCGCCGTCGTCGGCTACGACGTGGCGGAAGCCGCACGCAACGCCGCCGCCGTCCCCGTTGTCGCCGACCTCGCCGAACTCTGGCCCCGCACCCGCACCGTCGTCCTCTCGCTGCCGCTGCCCGAGCACGTCGAGGCCGTCATGGCCTCCCTGCTCGCCGCCCACGCCCCCCCTACCCTCGTCATCGACACCTCGACCAGCGACCCCGACGTCACCGTCCGCCTCGGCCAGGCCCTCGACGCCCAAGGCCATGCCCTGGTCGACGCCCCCGTCAGCGGCGGCCCCGCCGGTGCGGCCGCCGGCACCCTCGCCATCATGGTCGGCGGCAGCGAGCAGGCCGTCAGCGCCGCCCGTCCCACCCTCGACCACCTCGCCGCCAAGATCGCCCATGTCGGCCCCTTGGGCGCCGGCCACACCGCCAAGCTGGTCAACAACGTCCTCTGCGCCGCCCATATCCTGCTCGCCGGCGAAGCCCTGCGCATGGGTGCGGCCGCCGGCACCCCCATCCCAGCCCTCACCGACGCCCTCAACGGCAGCTCGGGCCGCAGCGGCGTCACCGAGGTCAACGTCCCCCGCTGGATCACGTCAGCCACCTTCGACAGCGGCTTCACCATGGCGCTGATGGCGAAGGACCTCTCGCTCGCGGCCCGCCTCGCCGACCGCACCGGCCTCGCCCTGCCGCTGATCGACCACGTCGTCCGCCGCTGGCAGGAACTGACCCAGGTCCACGGCGGCGACGCCGACTTCAACCGCGCGTTTTTGGGAGAAGAGAAGGGCTAGGGGGCTTTTGGCCCCCTAGGACCCCCGAGCGACGGCTGTCGCCGCCGCCACTTGGAAAAGTCGCACCCAACGATCGGGATCGGGCATGCCCGATCCCGATCGTTGGGTGCCGGGGGTTCCCAAGGGGGCCAAAAGCCCCCTTGGCCTTCCTTCCCCCTCCTTCCTGAGGGAGCACGACAACCATGCACGTCGAGGGTGGCAGTTTCGTTGGGGGTGGGCGCGTTGCGGGTCGGGGGGAGACGATCGAGCTGATCGATCCGGCGACTGGCGAGGTGTGCGCGGTCTATGCGGATGCGGGGGCCGAGGTGGTCGGCCTGGCGGCGGAGCGGGCGGCGGCGGGGGCCGTGGCTTGGCGGGCGCTGACGGCTGCCGAGCGCGGGCGGCGGCTTTGGGCCTTGGGCGAAAGCGTGCGCGCGGCGGTCGAGGATCTGGCGCGGATCGAGGCGGTGAACGTCGGCAAGCCGTTGGCGGATGCCCGCGCCGAGGCGCTCAAGGTGGCGGAGATGTTCGCCTACTACGCCGGCTGGTGCGACAAGATCACGGGAGCCGTGCTGCCGGTGCCGACCTCGCACCACGTCCACACGGCGAAGGTGCCGTTCGGCGTGGTGGCGTGCATTCTACCTTGGAACGCGCCGCTTTTTACCGCCGGCTGGAACGCGGCGCCGGCCTTGGCGGCGGGTAATGCGGTCATGTTGAAGCCGTCGGAGCTGACGCCTTCGTCGGCCTTGGCGCTGGCCCGGCTGGCACTGGAGGCGGGGCTGCCCGAGGGCGTCTTGCAGGTGGTGAACGGGCTCGGCGCGACGACGGGGGCGGCGCTGATCCGCCATGAGGTGGTGCGCAAGGTGACCTTCGTCGGCTCGCGGGTGACCGGGCGGCGGATTGCGGCATTGGCGGCGGAGGCGCCCAAGCCGTGCGTCTTGGAGCTGGGCGGGAAGTCGGCCAACATCGTGTTTGCCGATGCGGACCTGGAAAAGGCCGTGGGCGGGGCCGCAGCGGCCATCTTTTCGGGGGCCGGACAGAGCTGCGTGGCGGGCTCTAGGCTGTTGGTCGAGCGGAGCGTGCACGACGAGGTGGTGGAGCGGCTGGCGGCGCTGGCGCAGACGATCCGCGTCGGGGCTCCCCTGGCGGAGGGCACCCAGGTCGGGCCGATCCAGAACGCGCGGCAATTCGAGCAGGTACGGGCCATGGTGGGTGCTGCCGGGGCGGCCGGTTGCGGCTTTGCGGCCGGCGGCACGGCGCTGGAGGGGGCGGGCTTCTTCTTTGCGCCAACGGTCGTCACCGGGGCCGCCAACGATATGGCCATCGCCCAGGAGGAGGTGTTCGGGCCGGTCGTGGCCGTCATCCCCTTTGCCTCCGAGGCCGAAGCCCTGACCATCGCCAACGCCACCGCCTTCGGGCTCGCCGGCGCCGTTTGGACCCAGGACCCGGGCCGAGCCCTGCGCGTGGTGCGTGCGTTGGAGGCGGGAACGCTATGGGTGAATTCCTATAAGGCCATCTCGGTGATGGCGCCCTTCGGCGGCTTCAAGGCCAGCGGCTATGGCCGCTCGTCGGGGGCGGAAGGGTTGGAGGAATATGTCCAGACCAAGAGCGTCTGGATCGAGACGGCGGCGGCCCCGGCCTTCAGCTTCGGCTATGGCTGATCTGGTCGAGCCGGGCGAGAATGCGCGCCACGTCGCCCTCGACCAGAGCGATCGGGTTCAAGATGACCGCCCCCAGGTCCAACTCCTCCGGGTCGGTGTGGATCACGGGCTCGCCCTGGACGAGGTCGGCGTAAAGGCGGTGCGCCGCCTCGGCGCCGCCCGCCGGATAGAGCCCCAAAAGCGGCACCGCACCGCCCCGGCGTAGGTCGAGCCCACCGTCGAAACCGGGCGCCAGCTCGTCGAACAGCGTCTGCAAGGGCGACAGCCAGCGGGCGAAGCGGGCCTCGTCGCCCTCGGCGATGAACGCCTCCAGGGCGACCAGGAGGCCCACGATCTGCTCCTTGCCCACCTTCGCCACACGGCCGATGCCGTGCGGCGGCAGCCCCTTCAGCGCCGCTGCGTCGATGAACGCGGCGGGTGGGCGGAAAAAGCCCGTGGGGTAGTCCATGTCGAGCATCTGCAGGGCGGCCGAGGCGATCAGGTCCTGGCGCCCGGCGAGGATGCCCGAGCCTTGCGGCCCGCCCAGCGCCTTGCCGCCGCTGAACACGACGAGGTCGGCGCCGGCCTCGATGAAGCGGCGCAGATTGGCCTGCGGTGGCAGCTGTGCCGCGGCATCGACGAGGACGGGGAGGCCATGGGCGTGCGCGACCTTGACCACGTCTTCGAGCGCCGGCCGGCTCTGCGCGTCGGCCACCCAATGCACCAGCACCGTCCGCTCGTTGATGGCCGCCTCGATCTCCCAGGGCTCGGCGTCACGGCAGCCGGCCCCGGCATAACGATCCGGCAGCCCGACCTCGACGATCCGCACGCCCGCCCCGCGCAGCGCGTGGTCGTACTGGTTGCGCTGGCTGCGGACCATGATGGCTTCGGGCATCGCCCCCCGCACCTCGGGTAAGCGCGCCATCCGCGCGGGGTCCAGGCCGGCAACGCAAGCCGCCGTGCCGAGCAACAGGCCGGCGGCCGCGCCAGCGGTGGCGAGGCCGGCCTCGCCGCCGGTCACAGCCGCGATGCGCGTCGAGGCCAAGGCCTGGAGTTCGACGATGTCGACGCAAGCGCCCATGGCCTCGGCCATCGCCTCGCGCACCAAGGGCTGCGCCACGCCACCGGAGAGCCGCGTCGCGGTCCCTTTCGCATTGACGATGGGACGTAATGACAAACGATCGTAAATGGTCATGACGCTGCCTGCTCGACGAGTGCCGGCTTCGGTGTACCGCCGTGGAACTCACCCGCATCGTCGACCAAATGGCAGGCCACCTTACGGCCATTGCCGAGCGGGCGCAGCGGCGGCTCCTCACGGCGGCAGCGGTCAACGGCGAACGGGCAGCGGGTGTGGAAATGACAGCCCGGCGGCGGGTTCTTCGGGCTTGGCACGTCGCCCTCGATGACCAGCTTGTCGCGCTTCGCCTTCGGGTCGGGGATCGGGGCGGCAGCCAGAAGTGCGCGGCTGTAGGGGTGGAGCGGGCGGTCGAACAAGGCCCGCTTCTCGGCCAACTCGACGATCCGGCCGAGATACATCACGGCGATGCGGTGGCCGATGTGCTCGACCACGCCGAGGTCGTGGCTGACGAAGACGTAGGCGAGGCCCAAGTCGCGCTGCAGGTCGCTCATCAGGTTCAACACCTGCGCCTGCACCGACACGTCCAGTGCCGAAACCGGCTCGTCGGCGACGATCAGCTTGGGGTTCAACGCCAAAGCCCGCGCGATGCCGAGCCGCTGGCGCTGCCCGCCGGAGAACTCGTGCGGAAAGCGGTTGGCCACCTCGGGGCGCAGGCCCACCTGCTGCAACAGCTCAGCCACCCGCTCGCGCTTCTTGGCACCGCGGGCAAGGCCGAAATTCTCCAAAGGCTCGGCGATGATCCCGCCGACGGTGAGCCTCGGGTTCAACGACGCGTAGGGGTCCTGGAAGACCATCTGCACCTGGCGGCGATGCGGCCGCATGGCGGCGTGGTCGAGCTTGGTGACGTCGGTGCCGTCCAACACGATCCGCCCGGCGGTCGGCTCCAACAGCCGCGTGATGAGCCGGCCCACGGTCGACTTACCGCAGCCGCTCTCGCCGACGACACAGAGGATTTCGCCCGGTGCCACCTCGAACGAGACCCCATCCACCGCCTTGATTTGGGCGGCAACCCGGCCGAGCACGCCTTTGTGCACCGGAAAGTGCTTCTTCAGCCCCTCGACCTGGAGCAACGGTGTCGCACTCATGACGCCACCACCCGCTCGACCTCGAAACAAGCCGCCACGTGGCCCGGCCGGTGTTCCTCGAGCTTGGGCGCCTCGGTGCGGCAGCGATCGGTGGCAAAGCGGCAGCGCGGCGCGAAGGCGCAGCCTTGAAGCGGGCGGTCGAGCCGGGGGACCATGCCGGGGATCTCCTGCAAGCGCTGCCCCTCGACGCCGCCCCTGGCCTTGCCCCTGGGGATCGAGCCCATCAGCCCCTTGGTGTAGGGGTGCAGCGGCTGCTCGAACAACGCCTCCACGGTCGCCGATTCCACCACCCGCCCCGCATACATCACGTTGACGTGCTGGCAGGTCTCGGCGACCACGCCGAGGTCGTGGGTGATCAGCATGATCGCCGCGCCCGTTCGCTCCTTCAGCTCGACCATGAGCTTCAAAATTTGCGCCTGGATGGTGACGTCGAGGGCGGTCGTCGGCTCGTCGGCGATCAGCACCTTGGGGTTGCAGGCAAGCGCCATGGCGATCATCACCCGCTGCCGCATGCCGCCCGAGAACTGGAAGGGATAGTCGTCGAGGCGGGTGGCGGCATCGGGGATGTGCACGAGCTTCAGCATCTCGAGGGCGCGGCGGCGCGCGGCAGCCTTCGAGGCGCCCTCATGGATGCGCACGGCCTCGGCGATCTGGTGGCCGATGGTCAAGACCGGGTTGAGCGAGGTCATGGGCTCCTGGAAGATCATGGCGATGTCCTTGCCGCGGATGCGGCGCATCGCGCGCTCGTCCAGGTCCAACAGGTTGGTGCCTTGAAACCGGATCTCGCCCCCGACCGAACGCCCGGCGGTGGGCGGGATGAGCTGCATGATCGAGAGGGCGGTCACGCTCTTGCCGCAGCCGCTCTCGCCGACGATGCCGAGGGTCTGCCCCGCTTCCAGGTCGAAGCTGACGCCGTCGACCGCGCGGGTGACGCCGTCCTCGCTGAAGAAGTGGGTCTGGAGGTCACGGACCTCCAAAATGGGCCGATCCATCGCCTACATCCGCCGTGCGAGCCGCGGGTCCAACCGATCCCGGAGACCGTCGCCCACCAGGTTGATGGCGAGCACCACCAAGGCCAGGCTGATGCCCGGAAAGAGCACCGTCCAAGGCGCCATCTGCAAAAACAGCCGCGACGAGGCGATCATGTTGCCCCAGGTGGGGATTTCCGGCGGCACGCCCGCCCCCAGGAACGAAAGCGCACTCTCGATCAGGATCGCCGAAGCGCAAATATAGGTCGCCTGCACGATCAAAGGGGCCACCGTGTTCGGCAGGATGTGGCGCAGCAGGATTTTGAGCCCGGAACTGGCCGTCGCCACCGCCGCTTCGACATAGGCCTGCTCGCGGGCGGTCAACACCACGGCCCGCACCAGGCGCACCACCCGCGGCACTTCGGGGATGGTGATGGCGATGATGACGACGAGCACGCCGCCTCGGGTCAAAGCCACGAGCGCGATTGCCAACAGGATCGCCGGGATCGCCATCAGCCCGTCCATCACCCGCATGATGACGGCATCGAGCCCCCGGTAATAACCGGCGAGCAAGCCGATCACGAGGCCGAGTACGACGGCGGCGATGGCAACCGACAGCCCCACGATCAAGGACACCCGCGCCCCGTAGACGGTGCGGGCGAACACGTCGCGGCCGAGGTGATCGGTGCCGAACCACCACTCCGATGAGGGCGCCTGCAGGCGGTTGATCGGCGTGATCGCCAAGGGATCGCCCGCGATCAAGGGGGCGAACAGCGCCACCAGCGCCATGAACAGGAGCAGCACGGCCCCGGTGACGATGGTGGGGTTGCGCCGGGCGAAACGGGCGAAGCCCCGCTTGGGCCGCGCCTCGGTTTCGGGCAAGGCTACGGCCATCAGTAACGAATCCTCGGATCGACCAGCGTATAGACCACGTCGACGATCAGATTGACCAAGACGTAGACCAGCGAAAAGACCAGGATCACGCCCTGGATGATCGGGTAGTCGCGCTTGTTGATGGCATCGACGGTGAGCCGGCCAATGCCGGGGATGTTGAACACGGTCTCGGTGATGACCACGCCCGAGATCAACAAGGCCACACCAATACCGATGACGGTGACGATCGGCACGGCCGCGTTCTTGAGCGCGTGCTTCAACAGCAAGGGCGGCGTCGCCACGCCTTTGGCCCGCGCCGTCCGCACGTAGTCTTCGGCCAACACCTCCAACATCGAGGCGCGGGTGATGCGGGCGATCAGGGCCACATAGGCGAGGCCCAAGGCCGTCGCCGGCATGATCAGGTGCCGCAACCACGGCCAAAAGCCCTCGGCAATGGGCCGGTAGCCCTGCACGGGCAGCCAGCGCAGCTCGATCGCAAAGAGGTAGATCATGAGATAGCCGACGACGAACACCGGCACCGAAAAGCCGAACACGGCAAAGCCCATGACCACCCGGTCGAGGGTTCGCCCGGCCTTCCACGCCGCCAGCACGCCGGCAGCGATCGCCAGCACCACGGCCAGGGTGATGCTCAACAGCGCCAAGGAGAGCGTCGGCTCCAAGCGCTGCATGATCAGCGTGGAGACGGGCACGTTCGAGAACATCGACACGCCGAGGTCACCCTGCGCCAGCTGGAAGATCCAGCGCAGGAACTGCTGCCACAAGGGGTCGTCCAGCCCCAAGCGCTCGCGGATGGCGGCGATGTTCTGCGGCGTGGCGTTGTCGCCCGCGATGATCGCCGCCGGATCGCCCGGCGTGACGTGCAGGAGGAGAAAGACGAACACGGCAACGATGCCCATGGTCGGGATCGTCGCCAGAACGCGGCGGATCAGATACGCGGTCATGAACGGTAGCACCCGGCCTCGCCCCCCGGTGGCGCACCACCGGGGGTCACGGGGCTGGCCATGCTCAGGCCGACTTCTCGATATTCCAGAAGGGCACGATCTCGGGGATCGCGAGGATGCCGGAAAGACGCGCGCTGTGCGCCACCGGCGCCACCCACTGGCCGAGATAGAGGTGCGGCACGAAGTTCCAGGCGTTCTCCTGCATCCGCCGCGACACTTCCTGACGGGCCTCCAAGGTGGGGGCGGCCGCCCATTCGTCGCGCAGCTGCTCGTGCAACTCGTCCGACGGCCAGCCGAACCACCCATCGGTGCCGGTCGCGGCATGGCCCGACAAATTGATCGGGCTCGCCACCGAATTGCCGCCGCCCCAGGTGATGAAGATGTTCCAGCCGCCCTCGGCCGGCGGCGCCTGCACCGCCCGGCGGGTGACAACGCCACCCCAGTCGGACGCGGCCAACTCGACGTTGATGCCGATCGAGCGCAGTTTCTGAGCCACGATCTGCGCCGAGTTGTCCATGAACGGAATGTTGGTCGCCTGCAGGATCGTCACCGGCCGGCCGTCGTAACCGGCGGCGGCGAACAGCTCACGCGCCCGCTCCGGATTCGGCCCCTGCGTGAACCAGTCCATGTTCACGTCGCTTTCCATCGGCGTGCCGCAGGTCAAGTACGAGCCGCAGGTGCGGAAATATTGCGGGTTGCCGAAAGTCGCGCGCAGGAAGTCTTCCTGGTTCAACAGGTGCATCATGGCCTGCCGCGCCTCGACCCGATCGAACGGCGGGTGGAGGAAGTTCAAGCGCAACCAACCGACATTGCCGAGCGTGTTGAGAACCTGGACCGTCAGGTTCGGATCGGCCTCGAGCATCGGCAAGAAGTCGATCGGCGGCGTCTCCATGAAGTCGATTTCGCCGGTCTGCAGGGCCGCCATCGCCGTCTGCGCGTCGTCGATGTTCTCCCAAATGACCCGGTCGACCTTGACGATCTTCGCCCCCGCCATGCCCGAGGGCGCGTCGTCGCGCGGCACGTAGTTCGGGTTCTTGTCGTAGACGTAGCGATTGCCCGGCTGCGTCAGGTCCTGGTTGAAGGTGAAGGGACCGGAGCCGATGAAGGTCGTGATCTGCTCGTTGGGGTCGGTCTCGGCCTCTTGCCGCCGCATGATGTAGCAAAGCGGCGTGCTGGTCTTGGCGAGGCTGTCGATCACCAGGCCGTAGGGCTCGGTCAACTGGATCTCGAACACCCGCTCGTCCTTGGCGACGATATCGCGCACCCGCCGCATCATGTGCTGGCCCGCACCGTCACGCGCCGCCCAACGGCGGATCGAGGGGATGACGTCGGCGGTGGTCACCGGCGTGCCGTCGCTGAAGCCCAAACCGTCGCGCAGACGGAAGCTCCAGGTGAGCCCGTCCTCGGAAACGCCGTAGTCCTGGACCATCTGCGGCCGCACGTCGAAATTGCCGTCCAGGCCGAACAACGTGTCGTAGATCATCGCCCCGTGATAGGCGGTGATGTTCGCCGTCGTCCAAATCGGGTCGAACACCCGCAGGTCACCGTGCATCACCGCACGGATCGTCCCGGCATCCTGCGCCCGCGCCAGCCGCGGCATGCCCATGCCCAAGAGCGCACCAGCCGCTGCCCCTGTCTTGATCACGTGCCTGCGATGAAACCGCATGGTCGTCCTCCCAAAAAACGCGATCGTCCCGTCGCCGCCCCTCTATGCAACGCCCGTACCGAAGCGGAAACCCCCGACCATCACGAAACGGCGGGGTGAGGGGTGGAAAGGCAGGTGAAGGCAGGTGAAGGGGGGACTTGATGGTCCCCCCTTCGCCCCCCCAGGCAGCGGCGATGCCGCTGCCAACTGGAGGAAAAGACAGCGGCGATGCCGCTGCCAACGAGGGGAGAGACAGCAGCAGCGCCGCTGGGTACTCAGAGGACCACGATGGGTTCGGCCACCGCATCGAGTGGCCAGATCGGACGCTGCACGCGGGTGTAGGGCACCTTGGTGACATCGCGCGGAATAGGGCCGCCGCCGTCGGTGTAGAGCACCGCCTGGGCGATCGGCGCAAAGGCGGCATGAAAGTGGTTGGTGCTCTTGAGCGCGACGATCCGCTTCGCCTCGAGCTCCACACCGAAACCCGTGAAGAGGTCGCGGCCCAAGGACTGCGTGCGCTTCGAGATCAGCACGATCTCCATACCGCCGACGCGGATCAAGGCCGCGTCGCCCAAGGCCATGGTGCCCCCGGCGAAGCTCTGCGTCGCGTCGGCGACGAGGCGCACCACCTCAGCCTCGACGTCGAGCGGCACGCCCGAGCTGGGCGCGGTCTTGCCGCCCAGGCGCAAGGGCAGCCGCGCCCCCTCCCCGGCCAAAAAGCACAAGCGAACCGCGACCGGGTCCCACAAAGGCGCGAACGCCACGTGCTCGATGCCGCGCGCGAGCAGCCGGGAGAGCACCTGCGTCGAGTCACCGGCAGCCCCGCCTCCCGGATTGTCGCTCGGATCGGTGATGACCACGGGCTTGCCCAAGGGCAGCGCCAGGGCAGCGTCGATCGCGGCATCCGGGTCCAGATAGTCCGGCGCGGTCCGCCCCCGCAGCTCGTTCAACTCCCGCGCCAGCGCCATCGCCAAGGCGTCGCCCTCGGCCTTGGCGCCGTCGGCCACCACCAGGATGCGAGCCCCCACATCCGGCACGTCGGCATAGGGAAAGCCGTGCACGATCGAGATCGAGAGCACGCCACCCCGGCCCTCCAACGCCTTCACCCGATCGACGAAGCTCCGCATCGGCTCGCGCGTCGTGGGAAAGCTCGCGATCGTCCGGCAGTCGACGCACGACATCACGGGATCGATCTCGCCCTTGATCGCGCGCAACGTCAGCTCCACCACCTCCTCCGCCCGCTCGACGCTGTCGGTGTGCGGAAATTCCTTGAAGGTGATCAACAAATTGCAGTGCTCGAGCCGCTTTTGGGTCAGATGGCAGTGCGGATCGTGCTCGACGCCGATGATCGCCTTGGGGCCCACCAAGGCTCGAACGCGAGCGATGAGGTCGCCCTCGCAGTCTTCGTAACCCTCTGCCACCATGGCCCCGTGCAGCCCCAAGAGCACACCGTCGAGCGGCAAGGCCGCCTCGAGCTGGCCCAGAATTTCGTCGCGCAACCCCTCATAAGCCTGGCGGGTGCAGGTGCCGGCGGGCTCGGCCCATGCACAACTCCCCTCGATCAGGGTCCAGCCCTCGGCCTGGGCGCGGCGCCGCGCAACCACCAAGGGCGCCGAGCACAGATTGGGTGCCGCCGGATGCGTGCCCGGCGGCGCGTAGAACGCCTCCTCGAAACTGGCGCGCGCCGTCGGGATCGGCGCGAAGCTGTTGGTCTCGGTCGCCAGCGTGGCGGTGAAGAGGCGCATGATGATCTCCCTGGCACGAACGCGCGTTTCGTGATTGGTGCCCGCACCCAACACCCAACCACAAGCAAAAGCAGCGGGGGACGGCCATGTTCGAAACGCGGGGGGCCTCGAAGATCTGGACGGACGTCGACTACGACGCCCCGGGCAAGCAGACCGGCTGGCTCTACCTCCACCACTCGGTCACCCGCTCCGCCTACGGCCAGATCATGATCCCGATCGTCGTCGTCCAGAACGGCAAGGGGCCAACCGCCCTCTTTACCGCGGGCAATCACGGCGACGAATACGAAGGCCAAATCGGCCTGCTCCGCCTCATCCGCACCCTCGACCCCGCCATGATCCAAGGCCGCGTCATCATGCTGCCGGCCGTGAATCTACCGGCGGCCCTGGCCGGTACGCGCACCTCGCCGCTCGACGCGGGCAACCTCAACCGCTCCTTCCCCGGCGACCCGAGCGGCCCGCCCACCAAGCAGATCGCCTACTACGTTGACAGCGTGCTGTTTCCCCTGGCCGACCACTTCCACGACCTGCACTCGGGCGGCGGCTCGCTCGACTATTTGCCCTTCGCCAGCACCCATTTCGGCGACGACGCGGCCGCCAACGCCGAGGGCCTCGAAGCGCTCCAGGCCTTCGGCGCGCCCTTGTCCGTCGTCTGGCTCGACAGCAAGGACCCAGCCTTCTCGCCTGCTGCCGCCATGCGCCGCGGCGTCACGGCACTTGGCGGCGAGTTCGGCGGCTGCGGTTCGGTCAACCTCGACGGCGTCACCCTGGTCGAAGCCGGCCTGAAACGCTCGCTCGCCACCCTCGGCATCCTCGACCCCGCGCTCGCCCCGCCGCCGGGCGGCCCCATCCGGCTGATGCACTGCCCCGGCCGCCAGCACTTCGTCTACGCCCCGGAGCCCGGCCTGTTCGAACCGGCCGTCCGCCTCGGCGACTGGGTCGAGGCGGGCGACCTCGCGGGCCTCGTCCACTTCGTCGACAACCCCGCCCGCAACCCCGTTCCCTGCCACTTCCAAGGTGCCGGCATGGTGGTCTGCAAGCGCCACCCCGGCCGCGTCGAACGCGGCGACTGCGTCTTCCACCTCGCCGTCGACGCTGCCTTGTAACCCTCAACCGTCCCGCGCCCCCGCCCGACCGCCCACGAGGGTACGCTGCCATGGGCGGTCGGGCGGGGGCGCGGGACGGTTGCAGATTGGCCAAAACTCGCGCCACAACCCTTCCGTCCAAGCGCCAAACCGGATACGCGATCGCTGCCCCGCACCCCTCGTGCCGGGCGACGACCAACAGGCTGCACCGTGCAGCCGCAACAGGGAGACCCCATCCATGGCGAAGAGCCCGATCGGCAAGGCCGGCCCCGTTCCCTTGAGCCCCGGCTGGCGTGCCGGCGATTTCGTCTTCACCTCGGGCCAGGTACCGGCCGACGACCAGGGCAACATCGTGAACGGCGGAATCGAAGATCAAACCCGCGCCGTCATGCGCCGCATCGAAGCCATCCTGAAAGAGGCCGGCTGCGGCTTCGAAGACGTCATCAAAACCACCGTCTGGATCGAAGACGCCCGCGACTTCGCCCGCTTCAACAAAGTCTACGCTGAGTACTTCCCCACCAACCCACCGGCCCGCTCCACCGTCGAAGCCCGCCTCATGATCGACGCCAAAATCGAAATCGAAGCCATCGCCTACAAACCAGCGAGCTAATGAAAGCAAGGTAAGCCAAGGGGGCTTTTGGCCCCCTTGGAAACCCCCAGCGAAAACGTCGACGGGCCGTGCATGCACGGCCCGCCGCCGTTTCCGCCCCTTTTACAACAGCAGTTGCGCCCGCCCCAGCCCGGGGGACAAATTGACAGGC